>NZ_JBOHHI010000139.1:0-8727 GCF_050700595.1 Mycobacterium sp. | reverse complement strand
CCCAACACTCGTACGCTGAACCTTCACTGGGGCCTCCCACATCTGTGGCTCTACGGCCAGGACCGAATTCCTAACCGCAACCCACGTTCACATGTGAGCGAGGCCCCAGCCCCCCATACCGTCTAGGGGCTGGCCAGCAAGCTGCCGAATTTGGCGGCCAGCCAAGGCTTACGGCCACCGGCGCGCAGCCTGCCCCGGATGATTTGCGGCCACTGCGGCACCCGGCCGTAACCGATGAGCAGGAAGGTGACCGGGTCGGCGGTGATGACGCAATCGGCCTTCTCCCCGGCTGCGGTGACGACGCCGGCACCGTCGTCGATTGCCATCCGGTATCGGCCGGCGCCCCGCATGCGCAACTCGAAGCTGATACTTAGACCACGAGTCCGGCTGGGCCGCAGGTAGTTTGGGGCGAGCGCCAGCGCCACAGGAATGACAAGCAGCGCATCCTCGCGCCCGATGCTCCATGGCCGATCAGCCGCGCGCGATGTCCAACCCGTGGATCAATTGCTCGCCGAGCAGCAGGCAGGTCATGAACGCCGGTTCGAGGACCAGGCCGTCGGCGGTGACCACCGAGGCATGCTCGGCGGGGTCGACCGCGGCGGCGGCGGCCAGGTAGCTCGCGGCGGTTTCCTGCAGCATGTCGGCGAGTCGGCGCGGGTCCCGTTCGCCGATGTCGGCGAGGTGGCGATCGTTGACCGCAGTATGGAGTCGTGCCGGTGACCCGGCGGGGATGCTCACCGCGGCGCGGTCGCCGTTCAGCTGCCCGCGCAGCGCCTCGGTGTATTCCCGCATGTCGCCCACCACATGCGCTGCGGTCTCGGCGGCGGTCCAGGCCAACCCCGGGACCGGCGCGGCGAGATCATCGATGCCGCGCCACAGGGTGGCGCTGCGACCGACCGCCTCGGCCAGCGCGGCTCTGGTATCGGCGTCGGCGCACCGCACCTCGTCTACCGGCCCGGCGGATGGTGCGGGGACTGTTTTCATGCGGACCTCCATGGGTTTGGTTGAGATAGGGGTACTATGTCACATAATCTAGCTATGTCAATAGGCTGGAGCGGTCACCGCGACCGGGGTGAGTGGCGATCGCCAGCGCGGCGAAGTCGGGCGCAGCGGGTCGCCACCAGAAGGTAGTGGCGATCGCCAGCGCGGCGAAGCCGGGCGCAGCGGGTCGCCACCAGAAGGTAGTGAGACATGTCGGAGCCGACAGCCCAGCCGTCGTCATTGCGCGCCCAACAGATCGCGCAGACCCGGGATTCGCTGGTGGGTGCGGGCCGGGAGCTGTTTGGACGGAGGGGCTTTCGTGAGACTTCCGTCGAAGACCTGGCGCGTGCCGCCCGGGTGACGACCGGCGCGCTCTACCACCACTTCCCCACCAAAGCCGCGCTCTTCGAGGCGGTGTTCGAACATGCGCACGGCGAGCTGATGGCGGCATCAATGCAAGCCGCGCAGGGCGCTGCCGATGACCTCGACGAGTTCGGGCGCGGCTTCGATGCGTTTCTGGATGCCGTGCTGCAACCCGAGCTGCAGCGCATCTTGATCCTCGACGGACCCGCGGTGCTGGGTTTGGCTCGCTACACCGAATTGGACGAGCGCTATGCCTTCGGGGTCATCGCCGCGGCTCTTCGCGCGGCGACCGAGGCAGGCACCCTGCGGGTCGCCGACCCGCAGACCGTCACCCGACTGCTGCTGGGGGCGCTGACCCGCGGCGCGATGCTGATCGCGAATTCACCCGATCCCGTCGAGACCCGGCATGCGGTCGCGCTGTCGATGCGGGCGCTGCTGAACGGTTTCGTCCCGCCCGCGTGACCGGCGGCCGTTGCGATCGCTCCGGATTCGTTTCTCCGGGCCGTAATTCGGGTAGTAGGCCAGTACGCGACGCAGAGGAGAGACGCATGGGAGACACGCCCCGCGACCCGATGGACCACGCGAGGACGACACGCCCGCGTGCGGGCGAAGGAGTGAAGGACACCGCCAAGATGCCGGGATTTGTGCTGCTCGCAGTCGGCGTGGTGGCGTTCGCGATCTGCCTCGCCAGTTTTGCGCTGGGGCAGGCCGGTGTGGGCGTCCCGGCCGTCGTTACGGCATTGCTGGCGGTCGGTGCCGGTCTGGCCTGGCTTGGCATGGAGCGCAGGCGATTGCGTGCCATCGAACCGCACCGGTCGACCCACCGCCACGGCGCCGCAGGATAGCGCCCAGACCGGCGGCCCCGTTACTCCAATGCACTCAGGTTGTCCACCGACTTACGCACGTCTGACTTCAGCACCCGGGCCACCAGCCGGCCGATCGGGCCACTGAGTACGCCGCCCTTCAGCTCGGCGCTGAGGTGAAAGGTCGAGCCGGGATCATTGCCCTTGACCGTCATCGTGACCGCGATCCGGATGCCGCCGCGGCCCCGGCCTTTCAGACCAATCTCGTGCGGCTCGTCGTAGCGGGCGACCGTCCAGTGGATGACGTTGCGGAAGCCCTTCACCTTGACGCACGACGACACCCTGGTGCCCTCTTTTATGGTCGACGGGACCGGGCTGCGCCAGCCGCCGAAGATCGTCATCCATTCGTGGAACCGGCTAAGGTCCGAGGCCAGTTTCCACGCCGATTCCGGCTCTGCATCCGATGACTTCGAAACATCTACCCGCGCCACGTCATGTCCCATACCCGGCGGCGGCCACGCGATAAACCGGGTCAGATGCCGGTCCAGGTTTCGTCGAGTTGCGCCGCGACGTCGATGACCTGGGCGGATTGCGACTGCGGCGAGTCGATTTCGTCGGCGACGTAGTGCGCGATGAAACGCCGGATCTCGCCGTCGACGCCCGCGATGATGCGCAGCACCTCACCACGCAGGGTCTTGGACGAGACGTGCACCGTGATGTCCGATGGCCGTGGCTTGGCCACGTCGACGATCAGCAGCAACGGTTCGGCAGCGCGCGCCGTTGCCGTCAGCGCCACGTCGCCGTCCACCAGGAACCGCTGCTTGTCCAACCGCAGGTCGACTAGCAGATCGATGGCCAGCGGGATATGGATGTCGAAGGTGATGGCGTCGCCGACATTGCGGCTGACCTGCGGCCCCTGGATCTTCACCGTGGCGCTGACCTTGGCGATCTTGCCCGGTCCCTGAGTGATCGGGGCCATCGCGAACTCTTCCCCGGCGATTTGAGCGAACGCAGCGCCGACCCGCGCCTCGGTCACGGCGACTTCGAAGAATCGCCGGCCGAAATCCTCGTAGGTCAGGTAGTCGTAGGTCTGCATAAGTTGATACCGTCTCACGTCCGCTTTCCAGACGACGACTGATCTGGCTGTGTCGTGTTGAGCTTGGTGTGATCTGCCCCGGGTCCGGGTAAACGCCACCGAGATGAGGCTGCGCAGAAGCACCGTAGGCGGCCCGGGACTTCGGCGCATTCGCCGGGGCCGCGGCTTTTGCTATGTCTCGGATGTGGGGAGCCCACGGGAAGCCGTCGATGATCCGCAGATAGTGGTGCGAATTGAAGCGCTGGTCATTCCCCCGGCATGGAAGCAGGTGTGGATCTGCCCGTATCCGAACGGTCATATCCAAGCCGTCGGCACCGACGCCGCCGGCCGCCGTCAGTACCTTTACCACGAGCGATGGCAGGCCGAGCGGGCCGAGGAGAAGTACGACCGGGCGTTGGGCTTGGCCAAACGCCTGCCCGACTGGCGCGCTCACATCATTGGTGACCTGCGTGGCCGCGGTTTGCGACGCGAGCGCGTTCTGGCGGTTGCCCAGCATCTGATCGATCGAGGTTACTTCCGCGCCGGCGGCGAAGAGTATGCGCAGGACAACGGCAGCTACGGGCTGGCCACCCTACTGCGCGACCATGTTCGATTGCACCGCGAGAGCGTGGAATTCGACTATCCGGCCAAAAGTGGTGTGCGCCGGACGGTGTCGATGGACGACCCGTTGGTGATTCGGGCGGTGCGATCGCTGCTGCGCGCCGATACGAAGATCCCGCGGCTGCTCGTCTACCGCACCCCGGACGGTTGGTGCGAGGTCCACGCCGACGACCTCAACACCCGATTCCGTGACCTCGTCGGCGAGGAATTCAGTGTCAAGGATCTGCGAACCTGGCACGGCACAGTGCTGGCCGCCGAGGCGCTCGCGACGGCCCGAGAGCCAACGTCGAAGACCGCCCGCCGTCGCGAAGAGGCAGCCGTGATGCGTGCGGTCGCTGAGGAGTTGGGCAACACGCCGGCGGTGACGCGAAGTTCCTATGTGGATCCGCGCGTGGTGACGGCTTACGAGCAGGGCATTACGATCGCACCGGCGCTGCGCCGGGCCGAACGTCAGCGATCACCTTTGGGACGGCAGCACGTGCTGGAGCGGGCCACCGTGCGTATCATCAAACGCGTCGAGCGCAGCTGATCGGTTGATCTTCAAAAACGCTGTCTCCCAATTCGACAGCTCGCTAGGTGCCGGCGGCCCCTGCCCGGCCGAAGGGCACGAAGAATGCCGCGACCACAGCGATTGCGCCGACGACCGTTACCGGGATGGTCCACGACCGTCGACCGGAGAGCGCCAACTGGCACTCGGCCACGAAATCGGTGTGCGGGAGAATCTGGTTGAGGATCGGAATGTTCGCCACCGACTTGTCGTTGACCGCACGGGCGCCGGACAGATCGGGCACCACGGCATTTCCGCAACCGATGTTTCCACCGTTCCCGTCCGGTATCGACACCGGCATCAGTAGCCCCATAATGCCGGCGAGAAGAATCACTGCACCGACCAGCAGAGCCAGTCGTCGTACCGTCACGGCGTGCTCCTTTGCTCGTTGGCTGTTGCGGCGATATGCTACCGGGCCTGACTGGTCGCCAAACGTTATCGCACCCGCGCGATCGGGTCCGGCGATTTCGGATGCGTTGTGAATCACGCCACATGTCAAGTCGATTTCGGTATCTCGGGCAGTCGTCCGTCAGCTGGCCGAACCTGGAGGTGTTCTCGTCGTATGTGCGCCCGTAAAGTAGCTGAGCCGCGTTCCGCGGGCTCGTGGATCGAGGCCGGGCTGACCTGGCTCGGCGGCGGACACTGGCATGAACTCGGTGAGCGTCACGAGCAGTCCACGCACGCGATCGCCGGCGCCGTCGTGTTACTCGATGCGGCGTTGGCCTGGCTCGTTGCCGCCCTGGCCGTCGCGGAATCGGTCGGCTGGCCGATCCTGGCCGTTCTGCCGCTGAGCCTGGTGTTCGGCCTGCTGGTCGGCGCGATCACCCGCGCGATCGCAAGCGGTCCGACGGCCGGCCGGCGCGGGATCCTGGGACGCGGGGCGGTTGCGGTTGCGGTCGGTTTGGTCGTGGGCGAGTTTGCCGCGCTCGCCGCGTTCTCGGGTTCGGTCGACCGCCGTATAGACGACCAGATGGCGCGCAACGCGGATTCGATGCCCGCGGTTGCGCACGCGTCGGCCAACCTTCAGCAGGCACGCAATGCGCGTCTCGCACTCGACGAAGCCCTCGACGCCGCCCGCACGCACCGCGACGAAGCACTGGTGATCGCCCGCTGCGAGTACAACCCCGCACCGGTCTGCCCGCAGACCCGGATTACCGGAGTCCCGGGTGTGGGACCCGAAACCCGGACGGCCAACGAACTGCTGGCCGACTCCCAAACCGAACTGGACAACGCCCTCGCTGCGCGTGATCGCCGAGCTCCCCGGCTGGACTCCCAGATCGATTACGACGTTGCCGAACTCGCACAGGCGCGTCACGGCGCGGTCGCCGGCGCGGATCACGGTCCGGGCGCTCGGTGGGTCGCCATGCAGGACCTCACGATGGCCAGCCTCGGCGCGTTGCTGCTACGGATCCTCATCGTCGCATTCCTCGCGCTGTTGAGCCTGCTGCCATTGATTCTGCGACTGTGGCGTGGCGAGACGACGCATGATCGTCGCGCATCGGCTCGAGCCGAGCGCGATCGAGCCGAGCTGGACGCCGACACCGCGATCGCGGTGAAGCGCGCCGAGATGCGTGCAGCTGCCGAAACCATGTGGGCCGAGCAGCAATTCGCGCAAGCGCGTCTTGCTGTCGAGGCGCAGACCGAAATCGACCGTGCACAGCAGCGCCGTCGAGTCGTGGACGCAATCGAGGGTCTGGCATCGGCCACATCGCAGCGCATCGACGACGACATATTCCTACCGATCGCCGCCGAGGCGGAGGCCGCCAGCTTGGCGGCGACCGAACTGCCGGCTGCAGTAGAGCCGCGTGAAGCGCACGATGGACCGGCAATCCCGGCAATCCCAACCATTCCCGACGTCACCAAAGCCGCCGCTCGCTGGATTCGTCCGCTGGTCCCGACCTTTGTAGCCCGCGCGATAGATACCACGACCCACCCGTTGCGCAGCGCGCGCCAAGTCTTCGAAGAGGTCGAGGAAGTCACGTTCTCGTTCAAGCGCACCCGCAAGGTGACCCTCAACACCGAGGAAACCGTAAGCCGGTCGCCGGGGTCGATCGCTGACGACGACGACTTCGGTGCACCGAGCGAGAAGCCTGAGCTGACCGAGCGGGGCCCACACCAATTGCCGCCCGCTGAGTGAGACTGTAATTCGTATTGTCCGAAATTGGTTGCCAATAAATGGGTTCTGATTCGCCGAATGTAGCGAGCGTCATGATGTACCGCAAACGTGATGGCCGCCACAAATTTTGGCTCTTTGCAGTTCTTGTTGTTAATGTCCCGGCGCATGTTTGTGTTAGCAACGCTGATGACCCTCATTCAGCAGGTTTCAGGCACGCCGTATATCACCGGCGGGGATTCTCTTGCGGGAACGGACTGTTCGGGGCTCGCTTCATGGGTGTCCAATGCGGCCACTGACCGGCCGGTTTTCGGCGATCGGTTCAATACCGGAAACGAAGAAGCAGCCCTGTTGGCACGAGGCTTCCAGCATGGAACTGCGCCCGGCGCTTTGGTGATCGGCTGGAATGGTCGCCACACCGCGGTGACGTTGCCCGACGGCACCGGGGTGTCAAGCGGTGAAGGCGGTGGCGTAAGAATCGGTGGCGCCGGCGCCAATCAGCCCCAGTTCACCCACCACATGTTCTTGCCGGTCGACCCGGAGGCGGTCGAGGACCCCCCACCGCCCGCGGAGGGCATTGTTCTGGTCGATGCCGTAGCACCGGAAATGCCCGAGCCCGAGCAGGTGCCGCCCGGCGATGAGCCCGCTGCCGACATCTAAGACCCGGGGGCGCGCTCCAGGAACCGCTGGACATACCGGGTGAAGCGCGCGCGTAGGTCGTGCTCGTCGAGCCCGAACATCTCGGCGGAAGTCGCAATCTGGCCGAGCCGGCCGCGCCGGTGGCCGGCCAGATAGTCGGCCATCGCCACCTGCGCCCCGGCGGTCAGCGGCTCGCCGGCGACGTCATAGATACGTTCGGCGAGCCCGAGCTCGTCGGCCATGAAGTCGTCGAACCGAACGTCGATCGAGCGCTCCGGCGCAATGACATCGCGATCGCGCACCAGCGCGCCCAGCATCCGTTCCAGGCGGTCGACCCAGGACGCTGCGATCTCGCGCACCGGAACCGGCGCGCGGTGCATCCGCGCGGTGTAGATGATCATCGCGATCATCGACAGCGACACCGGAACCGGGTCGCGGTGGGTACAGATCACGACCACACCGGGAAAGACCGCATCCAGCACCGGCAGCTGCTCGAGGTGCTGGGGCGACTTCAGTAACCAACGGCGGCCGCCGCGCAGAAACTGCAGCGCCTTGAGCTGCAGCGCCAGGTACTCATACGCCGACGTCTGGTCACGGGCCAAGTAGTAATCGCGCCACCGCGGCACGTGCGCGAGGGTCTCGAACAGCATCGAGGAGAAGTCGTTGGCCAGTAGCTGGATCTCCTCGTGGACATGCTCGGTGGTCATCTCGTGCATGAGCCGAAAGTGCGGCATCACCGCGTTGATGAATTCGACGGCCGCGTCCATTCGGGTCTTGCGCGGATCGGGTTCGACACCCGCCTCGGCGGGCAACGGGAACGGCTCGACGCTCTCCCAGTACGGAAGGCTGCGGAAGGTGGCGGCGGCCGCCGCAAGCAGGTTGTGCAGATGGGTGGTGCCGGTACGGGGCAGGCCCGCGATGACGACCGGCGCCGCCAGCTCGATGTCGGCGATCTCGAGGTGCCGTGCCAACAGGTCGGTGAGCAGCAGCCGGTTTTTGAGCCAGCCCACCAGCTGGGCGTGGAAGTTGACGATGCCCGGCCCGTGCATGCCGTCCACTTCGCGCAACGCGGCGAGATAGACATCGAGGCGTTCCCGGTAGTCGTCCGGTCCGAAGTCGTCGAGCCCGGTGTCGGCGGCCGCCCTGGCGTGCAGCGCATCGGCGTCCAGCGGGCAATCGGGCGCCATCGTCGCCATCATCTGGCGGATCTGTTCGATCTCGGGACTGAACCGGGGCTCGGCGAGATCGTCGAGGTGGACCGGGTCTGCTGCGGTGTCGGTCACGGCGAATTATGTTACTTTGAGTTTCGTAATGACGACAGAGATTGGCCGACCCCGCGATAAGCGCATCGACGGCGCGGTGCTGCGCGCGACCGTCGAGCTGCTGGCCGAGACGGGCTACGCCGAGCTGTCCGTCGACGCGATCGCGCGGCGGGCCGGCACCAGCAAACCGGCGATTTACCGGCGTTGGCCCGGTAAGGCCCACCTGGTGCACGAGGCGGTGTTCCCGATCGGCGACGCGACCGCGCTGCCCGACACCGGGTCGCTGGCCGTCGACGTTCGGGAGATGGTGCGCCGCACCGCGG
>NZ_JBOHHI010000138.1:0-3351 GCF_050700595.1 Mycobacterium sp. | reverse complement strand
GTGCGCGCCAACGGACCGGTCAGCTCGATCGCGACCCGGGACCCGTCGGGCGCTCCCCCGAGTTTACTCACCACGTAGCCCATGCTGGCCGCCATCTCGTCGAGCGCCAGCCGCGCCGCCGGGCCGTCCAGTTCGCCCTCGGAGGCCGGCCGACCCAGTGCGTCGCGGATGTCGTGCTCGTGCATCCAGCAGTCGAAGACCCGCACCCGCATGAACCGCCCGTAGCTGTCCCGGCCGGCCGGGGTGTTCGTCGGCGCATTCCAGTCCTCGTCGGACATCTCGGTCAATAGCTTGCGACGATCTGCGGTCACAGCCCGGAACCGCTGTAACAGGTCGGCACTGGAGTCGCTACTGAAGTGACGGACCCAGCATTCGTTCATGGCGCCGAAGTCGTTGCGCACGTGCTCGAGTGCGGACACGTCGACATCGGCGTCCGGTGCGGCGATCCCCAGCAGTGCCGACTCGGTGCCGACGATGTGCGAGATCACCGCGTGCACGCTCCAGCCGGGCAGCGGCGTCGGGGTCTGCCAGTGGTCCTCCGGCAGCCCGGCCAGCAGCCGGTCCAGCGTGTCCCAGGACGCGAACAGGCCCGACAGCACGTCGGTTTTGTCGAGTTGGGTGAGCGGACGCGGCGGGCTGCTCATGAGCACCGATGCTAGACGCCGTCAGCTGGCGGTGATCATCCCCACTGCCAGCATCGCCAGCACCATGCCGAGCCCTTGCCAGCGGGTCACCCGCTCACGCAGCACCACCATCGCCAACACGACGGTGGCGGCCGGATACAGCGAGATCAGCATGCTGGCCAGCGAGAGCAACCACGCATGCAGGGCCATGAGCATGGCGACGTTGGCACAGGTGTCCAGCAACGCTGCCGCCACCGCCAGCCGCAGCGGCATCTTCGAGGGAAGCTGAAAATTCCCGGTGGCCGACGCCACCACGAACACCAGCACAGTTGCCGACACCCGCGCAAAAAACAGCGGCCACAGCCGGCACTCCACCGGCGCCTGATGTAGCAGCACGAAGTCCAACCCGAACGCCACCCCCGCGCCGAAGGTGAGCCACGCCACCTTGCGGGTGAACCGGTGAGTGCGGACATCCTCGTCGTCGGGTGACTCCCGGCCGACCAGGAACACCGCAACCATCGCGACCGCGACCCCAATGGAGGCCAGCTGACCTGGCCGCTCCCCGAACGCCACGCCGGCGGCGACGGGAACGGCGGCGTTCAGCACCGCTGCCAGCGGTGAAACCACGGAGATCGGTCCGGCGCCCAGCGCGGTGAAGAACCACCACACGCCAACCGCCTGGCTGATCCCGTATAGCGAACCCCACAGCACGGCGCCCGTGTGGACGGGCCCGCCGGTGCTAAACGCCAGCACACCCAGCAGCACCGCCGCGATCGGGTAGGACACCACCATGACGCGCAGCGCGGCCACCCGCCGGGAGGCCACACCCCCGACGAAATCGCTGACACCGTAGCTGACCGCGGACAGCTGCGCGTACGCCGCCGCCCCGATCAGGTCATGCCCCTGGCGCGCCGACCCATCGCACGAAGCACTTCACGCTGGGCGTCGCGGCGGGCCAGATCCTGACGCTTGTCGTATTCCCGCTTGCCGCGGGCCAGCGCGAGTTCTACCTTCGCTTTTCCATCGGAGAAGTACAGTGACAACGGCACCAGCGCGAGATTACCATCCCGAATTTTGCCAATCAGGGTGTCGATTTGACGTCGATGCAACAGCAGTTTGCGGGTTCGGCGGGGATCGTGGTTGGTCCAGTTCCCGTGGTGATACTCCGGAATATGGAGGTTGCGGAGCCACACCTCGCCGTCGTCGACGGTGGCGTAGGCCTCGACCAGCGACGCCTTGCCCTCACGCAGGCTTTTGACCTCGGTGCCCTGCAGCACCAGCCCGGCCTCGAACACTTCCAGTATCGAATAGTTGTGCCGGGCCTTGCGATTGGTGGCCACGACCTGTCTGGTCGGCTTGGACCCGAGGGGCTTTTTGGCCACCATTACCGCCGTATGTAGATGCGCAACGTCGCGTACGCTGCCAGCCCGGCCATTGCCACGCCGACGACTAGCAGGATCGGGGAGACGTAGAGGATGTCGGCGTAGTCGACCTGGGCGATCAGGTGCGCTTGGTAGAACTGGTTGAGCGCATTCTCTAAAAACAGGGCCCGCACCAGGATCAGACCGATGACGGCGATGACGACACCGGCGCTCGCCGCCAAAATCGCCTCCACCAGAAACGGCAGCTGGGTATACCAGCGGCTGGCGCCGACCAACCGCATGATGCCGATTTCGGTGCGCCGCGTATAGGCCGCCACTTGAACCATGTTGGCGATCAACAGGATCGCCCCGATCGCCTGCACCAGCGCAACTGCGAACGCGGCGTTGGACAGACCGTCCAGCACGGCGAACAACCGATCGATCAAGTCTTTTTGGTTAAGCACATTGAGCACGCCCGGCTGCCCGAGCATGGCGTTGTCGAAATCCTTGTGCTGCTCCGGTTTTTCCAGCTTGACGATGAACGACGCCGGAAACGACTCCTTACCCGCCACGTCCTTGAACTGGGGGAACTTGCGGATCGCGTCGTCGTACGCCTGGTCACGGTTGAGGAACCGCACTGATTTGACGTCGCGGCGTGCCTCGATCTGCTCCCGCAGCGCCCGGCATGCCGGGCCGCCGCAGGTGGGGTCGTTGGCGGAGATGTCGTCGGTCAGGAAGACCTGGGTTTCCACCCGGTCGAGGTAGATGGTGCGGGAGTGTTCGGCCAACCGGACAACCAACAGTCCGCCGCCGAACAGGCCGATCGAAATGGCGGTGGTCAAAATCATCGCGACCGTCATGGTGATGTTGCGACGAAGTCCGGTGACGACCTCGTTGAACAGGAAGCCGAAGCGCACTTAGCGGTCCATCCCGTAGACGCCGCGCTGCTCGTCGCGCACCAGCCTGCCCAATGACAGTTCCACTACGCGCTGCCGCATCGAGTCGACGATGTGGTGGTCGTGGGTGGCCATCAGCACGGTGGTGCCGGTGCGGTTGATCCGCTCGAGCAAATCCATGATGTCGTTACTGGTCTCCGGGTCGAGGTTGCCGGTGGGCTCGTCGGCAATCAGGACCAGCGGCCGGTTGACGAACGCGCGTGCAATGGCCACCCGCTGCTGCTCCCCGCCGGAGAGCTCGTGCGGCAGCCGGCTGGCCTTGCCCGACAGCCCCACCATCTCCAGCACGTCGGGCGTCACCCGGTTGATCACGTCGGCGCGCTTGCCGATGACCTCGAGTGCGAAGGCGACGTTTTCGAACACGGTCTTCTGCTGCAGCAGCCGAAAGTCCTGGAACACGCAACCGAGCAC
>NZ_JBOHHI010000137.1:0-7179 GCF_050700595.1 Mycobacterium sp. | reverse complement strand
GATGAGTCGCGTCATCGGTTACAGGTTGCCCTGGCCATCGGCTGGGGTTTTTCTATTGGGTGCGTCCGATGCCGAGGTGGTGCAGGCACTACTCGGCTGCCGGACCCGCTGACTCCTAATCAGCGGGTTCCGGACGTGATCAGAGGTGGCGGTCGACGTCCATGCGTTGGTGCAGGCCACGAACGACGTCGACGATGCCTTCGGCGTTGACCCGATAGAACAGCGTGTGTGATCCGGCGGCGAGCTTGCGGTAGCCCGGGCGGATCTCGTCGCAGGCCCGGCCGATCCGTGGATTCGCCGCGGCGCGTTCGATGGCGCGTTGAAGTTCACGCAGGTACTCTTCGGCCTGGTCGACGCCCCAGCGGTCGTGGGTGTAGTCCCAGATCTGCTCCAGGTCTGCTTGCGCGGCAGGTGAGAGAAGGTATCGGCTCACCGGCCGCGCGACTCCTCGGTGCGCTTGCGGCCGAAGAAGGCGTCGAAGTCGAACGGTGTCGACACGCCGCTGCGTTCGCCAGCGGCTAGGGCTTCACGCAATGCCTGCAGCTGAGTTTCGCGGTCCTCGAGCAGCCGCAACGCGGAGCGGACGACGTCACTGGCCGACCGGTAGCGACCCGCAGCGACCTCGCTGTCGATGAAGGCGCTGTAATGCTCGTCGAGGCTGAAGGACGTGTTCTTACCCACGAGGCGATGATACCAATCCTTGGTATTGTGGCGGCGTCCGCGACGAGATACGACTATCACCTATGACGCGACTCATCACCGGTCGGCTCAGCTGTAACCCATAACCCGACTCATCTGTCACCTATGTCGTGAACTCGGTCAGTCGGTCTTCTGCCAGGTCTGGCAGCTATGCGTTAAGAACGCCGCATCCTTCGGCTGGATCGTCACTACCTGAGGACCGGTGCTGATGTTGTTCTCGATGATGTGGGTTGGATTGAGGTCGTTCAGCCTCGCCCAATAGCAATCGGACTCTCCTTCAGCGCTTTGACCGGCCGAGCGATAGGTACCCAGCGCGATGTCGATGCCGACTCGATAGGTGCCATCGGTTTCTATGGTCGTTTTGGGGGCTGGCGACGGGGGTGGTGGGTAGGTCACGGTTACCGTTTTGGTGATCGCCGGTTGCACTGTGGACGTCACCGTGGCCACTGGCTGGCCGGACCCTCCGCAACCCGCGAGAACGATCGCCGCTCCGGCGATAGCAGTTTTCTTCCCCGGCATTAAAGGAGGGTAAGCGGGGGAGTGGCCATCCTCTCGACTTCGGAGCGGATGATTAGCCAGCAGGATCACCTGGCGTCGCGGAGAGCGGGTGACCTTCCGGGCGTCACGCCGGCTTGCCGCCGGTGACAAACTGCAGCGCACGCTGCGCGTGCTGATGGACGTCCACCAGACCGGCTGAGGTGAACAAGTCTACGAACGCATGCCGGTCGAACATCCGCAGTCCGATGACGCGGGCACCGGCGGCCATCGCCTGACGCAGCGGCGGCGGTTGTCCCGCGTAGCTGGTGAGGATCGCGATCCGGCCCCCCCGCCGCAGCACCCGCACCATCTCGCGGGCGACCCCGAACGGCTCGGGCATCAGATAGAGCGCGCCGAAACAGCAGACAGCGTCGAATGTTTCATCGTCGAACGGCAACGCCCGGGCATCGCCACGGACGTAGCAGATGCCCTTTCCACTGTTGTCGGACACGGCCCGGGTCAGCATCGGCTCGGAAATGTCGAACCCCACCGCAAGACCACCATCGGGCAGGTGACCCGCCAGCTCGCGGGTGAAGTTGCCCGGGCCGCAGGCCACGTCCAGCAATCGTTTCGCCGCCGATAACCGCAACTCGTGTGCGGCGCGGCGCTGCTCGGCGCCGGTGCTGATGCCGCTGGCGACATAGAACGCCACCGGGCGCCACAGTCGCTCGTAGACCGTCGCGACGAACGGGCTGTTCATCGCCCGCTGCGCCAAGGTGGGAACCGGTGACGCCGTCGATTCGCCCAGCACGTCGAGAAAACCGTGTCGCACCGACGCGGCGGTGGTGAGCAGACCGTGGGTCAGCCCGAGCGGATCGTCGTCGATGGTCATCTGGCGCTCAGATCAGGCCAAGGGCCAACATGGCCTCGGCGACTTGGGTAAAGCCGGCGATATTGGCGCCGGTGACATAGTCACCGGGCATTCCGTACTCGTCGGCGGTGGCCAGACAGTTGTCGTGGATGCCGCGCATGATGCCGGCCAGGCGTTGCTCGGTGTATTCGAAGGACCAGGAATCACGCGAGGCATTCTGCTGCATCTCCAAGGCACTGGTGGCCACCCCGCCGGCGTTGGCCGCCTTCCCCGGCGCGAAAATCACCCCGCCGTCGGCGAAGAGCTTGACGGCATCGGGTGTGCACGGCATGTTGGCGCCTTCGGCGACGATGCGGCAGCCGTTCTTGATCAGCCGGGCGGCGTCAGCGCCATTGAGTTCATTCTGGGTGGCGCAGGGCACGGCGATATCGCATGGAACGTCCCACACCGAATGCCCCCCGATGAACCTTGCCTGTTCGCCGCGGGCCTCGGCGTACGCGCTGATCCGTTCCCGGCGCACTTCCTTGAGCTCCTTGAGCAGTTCGAGGTCGATGCCCGTGTGGTCGACTACATAGCCGGTCGAGTCCGAACACGCCACAACGGTGCCGCCGAGTTGGTGGATCTTCTCGATCGCGTAGATCGCGACGTTACCCGAACCGGACACCACCACCCGTTTGGCTTCGAAGGACTCGCGCGCTGCTTTGAGGACCTCGTCGATGAAGAAGACCGTGCCGTAGCCGGTGGCTTCGGTGCGCACCTGCGAACCGGCCCAGGCAAGGCCCTTACCGGTAAGGGCGCCGGACTCATACCGGTTGGTGATCCGTTTGTACTGGCCGAATAGGTAACCGATTTCGCGGGTGCCGACGCCGATGTCACCTGCGGGGACATCGGTGTGTTCGCCGATGTGCCGGTAGAGCTCCGTCATAAACGATTGACAGAAGCGCATGACCTCTTGGTCCGAGTGCCCTTTGGGGTCGAAGTCCGACCCGCCTTTGCCGCCCCCGATCGGCAGCCCGGTGAGCGAGTTCTTGAAGGTCTGCTCGAACCCGAGGAACTTGATGATCCCGAGGTAGACCGATGGATGAAAGCGCAGGCCGCCCTTGTACGGGCCCAGCGCCGAGTTGAACTCGACCCGGAAGCCGCGATTGATCCGGACTGCGCCGGTGTTGTCGACCCAGGGCACCCGGAAGATGATCTGGCGCTCGGGTTCGCACATTCGACGGACGACTGCAGCGTCGGCATACTCCGGGTGTTTGTCGACCACCGGTCCCAGGCTGGCGAGGATCTCGTAGACGGCCTGGTGGAACTCGACCTCGCCAGGGTCGCGGCGTAGCACCTCGTCATAGATGTCTTGCAGCTTTTCATCCAGCGCAGCCATGCCTCGGCCTCTTTCTCACGTGTGACGCACCGATGCCACGGTAGCGATCCTTGTCGGCACCGGAGATGACCCCATAACCTGAGCAACATCAGACCGCAACTCGGGAGATCACGGTGACCGAATTGGCCGCCCTGCGTGCCGACGAACTCGCCGCACTGCAGATCTTCGAGGGATGCGCCGTCGAAGACTTGATGCCATTGGCGGCGAGCCTGCAACCCCTGCAGGCCAGGGCCGGGGCGGTGCTCATGCAGCAGGGCGAGCAGGCGGTTTCCTTCCTGCTCATCTCATCGGGGACCGCCGAGGTCAAGCATGTCGGCGACGGCGACGTCGTGACCGTCGAGCAGGTGTCGGCCGGCACGGTCGTCGGCGAGATCGCGCTGCTCCGAGACATCCCGCGCACCGCCACCGTTACCACCACCGAACCGCTGACCGGCTGGATCGGTGACACCGACGCGTTCGCCCGGATGGTGCAGGTTCCGGGCATCATGAGCCGACTGGTCCGCACGGTGCGCCAACGTCTCGCCGCGTTCGTCACACCGATCCCGTTCCGGGTCCGCGACCGAACAGAACTGCTGCTCCGTCCGGTGCTGCCCGGCGACATCGAGCGGACAGCGCAGGGCCACGTCCAGTTCTCCCGCGAAACGTTGTACAAGCGATTCATGTCGCCGCGTGTTCCCAGCCCGTCGCTGATGGACTACCTGTTCGAGGTCGACTACGTCGACCATTTCGTCTGGGTAGTGACCAACAAAGACGGCTACCCCATCGCCGACGCCCGCTACGTGCGTGATGAACACGAACCGACCGTTGCCGAGATCGCATTCACCGTCGGTGACGATTATCAGGGCCGTGGTATCGGTACATTCATGTTCGCCGCGCTTTGCATCGCGGCGCGGGTGGCGGGTATCGAAAAGTTCTCCGGCCGCGCGCTTTCCGACAACCTGCCGATGCGGACCATCATGGACCACTACGGCGCGTTCTGGGCACGCGACGACGTCGGCATCGTCACCACGGTCATCGACGTCCCCCGCCCTCGTGACCTTCGGCTGGGAAAGAACCTCGCCAATCAGATCAACCACGTTGCGCGTCAAGTGATCCGGGCTGTGGGCTAGCGCGGATGTCAACCGGCGTGCGGTGCTGGATCGCTGCGATGGTTGCGCTGCTGGTTGCCGCGTGCGCCAACACGCGCGAACCTCCGTCGGTACCGTCGGCCAGCCCGGTTCGCCCGGTCAACCCCGCCAATATCAAGCGGGTCGGCCGCGAGTTCCCGCCCGGCTACGAAGTAGCCCCCGCTTCGGGGATACCCGGGCCACCGGCGATCTGGGGTCTAGGCGGGGGCTGGACGGCCGACCCGCCGCGTTGCGCGGCATTGGCCGATCCGGCTCGCGAACCGGCGCGGGGGATCGCCGGATCGGGTGCCGGCGGCATCGGGTACGCGCTCGTTACCGCCGCGCCGGCCGGCTCGGTGGCGCCGGACCCGGCCCTGGTCGCCGAATGCCCGCACTGGATCATGACCAGTGGACGCGCCACCGCGCGCGTCCAACTGATCGAGGCCCCGCGCATCGACGGCGGCCAAACCGTCGGCATGACCGCCGACACCAGCACCTTGGTGGAAGGTGAGAACGAAATAGCCTCGCGAGCAATCACTTTCATCGCTTACCTGGGCAGCTATTACGCGTTCACCGTCTCGGTCACCGACCCCGGATCGCCGCAGCCGCCACTCCCACCGCAATCGGTGGCCGATCTGCTGGTGAAAACGGTGGCTGCGTTGCGCAGCTGACCAGATGCGTTCGGTACATTGTCGACGATGATGAGGGCTGTGCTTGCGATCGGGTGTGCGTGCTTGCTCGCGGCATGCGGATCTCGCGACTCCGCGGACGTGTCCGCCGATATCACCAAGGTCTCCGACGTCAGGTCGAGCTTCGGTCCCGACTTCAAGGTCAAGGACATCCCCAAGACGGGTATCGACCCCAAGTTGCTGTCATCCCGCAAGTTGCCCGAGGGACTGAAATTCGAGCCCGCCGACTGCGCGAAGTTCGTGGTCGGTCAGGAGATGCCGCCGGGGTTGCAGGGCAACATGGCCGCGGTGGCCGCCGAGGGTAACGGCAATCGCTTCATCGTGATCGCGTTGCAGACCTCTCAGGCGGTTCCGATCAACGACCCCGGAAGAAACTGCAAGCAGGTGGGATTCGAGGGGCCCGGGATCCGTGGCTTGATCGAGGTCGTCGACGCGCCGAACATCGACCGTGCGCGCACGCTGGGCGTGCACCGCGTCATGCAAACGGCAATCGGTGGGAAAGCGCACACCGGCGAGGTGTACAACTACTCCGCGCATTTCGGCGACTATCAGGTGATCGTCACCGCCAATCCGCTGGTGTTGCCGGACAAGCCGGCCACCCCGGTCGATACCGGGAGGGCGCGCGACCTGCTGGTCAAGGGGGTCGGCGCGGTCCGGAGCTAGCGGCGATCGGGTCAGCGCACGTCGCGCGGCCGCAACTGGACACTGATCCGCGGACCGGTGCACGCCGACGTCTTGGGAACCGAATGCTCCCAGGTGCGCTGGCATGATCCGCCCATCACCAGCAGATCGCCGTGGGCCTGCGGCAGACGCAACGACTGGCCCGTACGTGCGCGGGGACGCATCGCGAAGGTGCGGGTAGCGCCGAGGCTGACGATCGCCACCATGGTGTCCTCGGTGCTGCTGCGGCCGATGGTGTCGCCGTGCCAGGCAACACTGTCGGAGCCGTTGCGGTACAGGCACAATCCGGCCGTGGTGAACGGCTCGCCCAACTCGCCGGCGTAGCTGTCGTTGAGCCGGCGGCGCAGCGGTCCCAGCAGCGGATGCGGCGGTTCTTCGACGGCGAGATCGTGGAAGCTCACCAGGCGCGGCACGTCGAGCACCTGGTCGTACATCCGGCGGCGCTCGGCCCGCCACGGCACCGTCGTCATCAGTGCATCGAACAGCTCGTCGGCGCCGGTGAGCCAACCGGAACGGATGTCGATCCAGGCGCCCTCGCCGAGCGTCTTGCGTTCGCTGCACTCGAACAGCGACTGCTGTACCGCTATCGCCACGACCGCGAGTGTATCGCACATGCGTGGCGCTCCACAGGTTTTGGTGGGCGCCTTTCTGCTGTTCAGCGGTGGATTTAGTTGCGTGAGAGGGTCGTCGGGGTTTCGCGAGTGAAATGAGGACGCGCACGGGGTGAGCCTCTAGGTTTCGGGGTTACCACACCAACCTCAACCCGGAGGACGACCCGCATGCGCGTCAGTACTGCATTTAACCGTCTGCTGCGAATCCCTGGAGCGTGGGTGGCCAATGTGGCCATCGCTGATCGCGACGTTGAGGTCACCCTGCGCCCGAAGGCGCGCACAATGCAGTGTCCATGCGGGTTGCTGTGCTCGGCGGTTTATGACCGGCGCCGGCGGCGTTGGCGGCACCTGGACCTGGGTCGATGCCGATTGTGGCTGGTCTTTGAGATCCGTCGGGTGGAGTGCCCCGAATGCGGGATACGCACCGAGGAGCTGCCCTGGGCGCGCCCGGGGGCGCGGCATACTCGCGATTTCGAAGACATGGTGGTGTGGCTGGCCCAGCGCACCGACCGCACCTCGGTGGCCGCCCTGATGCGCTGTGGGTGGGAGACCGTCACCGCGATCATCAACCGCGGAGTGGCCGAACTGCTGGACACCCGCCGACTTGAAGCCCTATATCGCATCGGCGTCGATGAGATCTGTTACCGCCACCCGCACCGGTACTTGA
>NZ_JBOHHI010000136.1:0-3771 GCF_050700595.1 Mycobacterium sp. | reverse complement strand
GTGCGCGCCCGGCGCGCATCCAGGCCCGCTCTCGCGTAGGGGATCGGGTTGGTGAACAGGTAGCGGAAGAACCACCCGCCGACGCCGTTGATGTTGGCGACGAACCATCGGCTGAGTCGTCCCATTCCGGGCACCCGCCTGCGCAGACCGTCCCGCGCGAACTGGATGTGGCGGGCCTCTTCGGTGACATGAATCCGCATCAGCCGTTGGATCATCGGCTGCAGTTCCGGATCGTCCATCATTTGGCGCTGCAGCGCATCGAAGATTTCTTCCCCGATCAGCGCGGCCACCCACAACACCGAACCGCGAAAGAACAACGGCGGCGTGTTGATGATCATCCGCTGGTACAGGCGTGGGCGTACCGGCTTGGCGCCGACCCGCTCGATGGCCTTGCCGAACATCACCATGTGCCGGGTTTCGTCGCCCAGTTCGGTCAGCGCGTAGTGCGATGCGCGGGTGGTGGGGTTTTGGTGCATGAGTTTGCGCAGCAGCGCCTGGTTGAGGATGTTCTCGAACCAGATGCCCGCCGACAGCGTGTTGACCAGTTCCTGGCGGGACAGCTCGATGCGCTGCGCCCGGGTCATCTCGTCCCAGATCGGGGTGCCGTACAGCGACACGGTTCTCGGCGGCAGATAGAACTTGTCCGGGTCGAGCGGGGCGTCCCAGTCGATATCGACGACGGGGGCATAGGACTTCTTGACCGAGCCCTTCAGCAGACGCTCGGAGAACTCTTCACGGCCCGGACCGGCCGGCTTCGCCGCAGTGGTCATCGTTGACGTTCCTTCATGGTTTCCGACGGTAGGCAGAGCGGCGGAGAGATGTTAATACCCAGGGTATCCGATACCGGAGGTTCTGGCTACCCTGCCACGGGCCGGGTTAGGCTTCGGCGGCAATGAGCAGTCGGCACATCCACGTCATCGGCATGGGCGCCGGAGACCCCGGCTACCTGACCGTGCAGGCGATCGAGGCGCTCAACGACACCCAGGTGTTCTTCGCGATGGACAAGGGTCACCACAACGCGGGAGCCAAGACCGACCTGGTGGCGCTGCGCCGCGAGATCTGCGCGCGGTTCATCCGCAAACCCGGCTACCGATTTGTCGAACTGCCCGATCCGGTGCGGGCAAAAGACGGCGATTACCGGCAGACGGTGTCGGACTGGCACACGGCTCGCGCGCGGCTCTGGGCGTCGGCGATCGCCGACGAACTCGGTCCCGACGGCGTCGGCGCGTTTTTGGCCTGGGGCGACCCGTCGCTCTACGACAGCACCTTGCGCATCCTCGACGCCGTCGCCGCCGACATCGACATCAGCTATGACGTCATTCCCGGGATCACCGCCGTGCAGGCACTGACGGCCCGGCACGGCATCCCGCTCAACGACGTCGGCGAACCGGTCCTGATCACCACCGGCCGCCAACTCCGCGCGCACGGGTTGTCCGGGTCGGCGGTCGTCATGCTCGACGGCGAGTGCTCATTTCGCGAGTGCCCCGCCGACACCCGGATCTGGTGGGGGGCCTACCTGGGCACCGATGACGAACTGTTGATGGCGGGCACGGTCGGCGAGGTCGGGGACCGGATCGCCGCGCTGCGCGCCGACGCCCGCGCGCGACACGGCTGGATTATGGACACCTATTTGCTGCGTGCGCCGGAGTAGGTTCCCGCCATGGACCCAAGTTTTCGCCGTGTTGTCCTGCGTGCCGCGTTCACCGGATTGGCGCTGTGGGTGGTCACCCTCATCGTGCCCGGGCTCCGCTTCGTCGGCGGCCACACTACGTGGCAGAAGGTCGGCATCGTCTTGGTCGTCGCGGTGATCTTCGGCCTGGTGAACGCGGTCATCAAACCGATCGTGCAGATCCTGTCGATCCCGCTCTATATCCTCACCCTCGGGTTGATCCACATCGTCATCAACGCGTTGATGCTCTGGATCACCGCCTCGATCACCCGCCACACCACTCACTGGGGACTACTGATCGATCACTTCTGGTGGACCGCGATCTGGGCGGCGATCGCGTTGTCGATCGTCAGCTGGCTGCTGGCCATGGTGGTCCCCGACGTCGCTCGCCTCTGACCGGCACACTGGTGCCATGCCCGAGCTGCCCGAAGTCGAAGCGCTCGCCGACCATTTGCGCCGGTATGCGGTCGGCCTGCCGGTCGGTCGGGTCGATGTCGTCGCGTTTTCGGTGCTCAAGACCTTCGACCCGCCCGTGAGCGCGTTGCACGGCCGGACGGTCACCGGTGCGCACCGTTGGGGCAAGTACCTGGGCCTGCACGCCGGGGAACTGTTCTTGATCGGCCACCTCTCCCGGGCCGGCTGGTTGCGCTGGTCGGACAAGCTGGCGGCCGCACCGCTGCGGCCGGGCAAGGGACCGATCGCGCTGCGCGTTCACCTCGGTGACCCCGGTGCGGCGCCGGGATTCGACCTCACCGAAGCGGGCACCCAGAAGCGGCTGGCGGTGTGGCTGGTCACCGATCCGACACAGGTGCCGGGTATCGCCGCGCTCGGCCCGGACGCGTTGCAGCTCAGCGCCGACGAGCTGGCCGGGCTGCTGGCTTCAAACACCGGCCGGATCAAGACCGTCATCACCGACCAGAAGGTGATCGCCGGGATCGGCAACGCCTACAGCGACGAGATCCTGCACGTGGCCAAGCTCTCGCCCTTTGCCACGGCCGCCAACCTCTCCGACGCGCAGGTGACGGCGCTGCACGAGGCGATGGTGTCGGTGCTCACCGACGCGGTGACTCGCTCGGTCGGTCAGCAGGCCGCCACGCTCAAGGGGGAGAAGCGCTCCGGCCTGCGGGTGCATGCCCGCACCGGGTTACCCTGCCCGGTCTGCGGCGACACCGTGCGCGAAGTGTCGTTCGCCGACAAGTCGTTCCAGTACTGTCCGACCTGCCAGACCGGCGGCAAGGTGCTGGCCGACCGGCGGATGTCGCGACTACTCAAATAGCTATGCTTCCCGGGTGACTCGCCAGAAAATCCTCATCACCGGAGCGAGCTCGGGTCTGGGCGCCGGGATGGCCCGCGCCTTCGCCGCCAAGGGCCGCGACCTGGCGCTGTGCGCCCGTCGCACCGACCGACTCGATGAGCTCAAAGTCGAACTGGCCGAACGTTATCCGGACATCACGGTGGCCGTCGCCGCGCTGGATGTTACCGATCACGAACAGGTGCCGAAGGTGTTCGCGGAGCTTTCCGACGAGCTCGGCGGGATCGATCGCGTCATCGTCAACGCCGGTATCGGCAAGGGCGCGCCGTTGGGCTCGGGCAAGTTGTGGGCCAACAAGGCCACCATCGAGACCAACCTGGTGGCGGCGCTGGTGCAGATCGAAACGGCGCTGGAGATGTTCAAGCAGGCCGGCTCGGGGCATCTGGTGCTGATCTCCTCGGTGCTGGGCAACAAGGGCGTGCCCGGCGTCAAGGCCGCCTACGCCGCCAGCAAGGCCGGTGTGTCATCGCTGGGCGAATCGCTGCGCGCGGAGTACGCGAACGCCCCGATCAGCATCACCGTGCTCGAGCCCGGCTACATCGAGTCGGAGATGACCGCCAAGTCGGCGAGCACCATGCTGATGGTGGACAACGACACCGGGGTCAAGGCGATGGTCGCCGCGATCGAACGCGAAGCCGGGCACGCCGTCGTGCCGGCCTGGCCGTGGGCGCCGCTGGTCCAGTTGATGCGGGTGTTGCCGCCTCGGCTTACCAAGTACTTCGCTTAGCTTTTTTGCCGCGAGCGTGCGTGTCCCCGACCGACACGCCGCGCGTGCGGCCGGGGACACGCA
>NZ_JBOHHI010000135.1:0-20919 GCF_050700595.1 Mycobacterium sp. | reverse complement strand
TCACCGGAAGTTCGCAGTTCGAGGAGCCGACCGGATCGATCGCGGCCGGCGCGATGGTGATCACCGTCCCGATCATTGTTTTTGTTCTAGTCTTCCAACGACGGATTGTTGCGGGGTTGACCTCCGGCGCGGTGAAGGGATAGCTCGATGGCCGAGATTGTGTTGGCTGACGTGACCAAGAGTTACCCCGACGGCGCGACGGCCGTGAAGGAACTGAGCATCACCATCGCCGACGGAGAATTCCTCATCCTGGTCGGGCCCTCCGGCTGCGGCAAGACGACCACACTGAATATGATTGCCGGACTGGAGGAAATCTCGTCCGGCGAGCTCCGCATCGGCGGTGATCGGGTGAACGAGAAAGCGCCCAAGGACCGCGATATCGCGATGGTGTTCCAGTCGTACGCGCTTTACCCCCACATGACGGTGCGGCAGAATATCGCGTTCCCGCTGACGCTGGCGAAGATGAAAAAGGCGGAGATCGCCGACAAGGTCGAGGACACCGCGAGAATCCTCGACCTGACCGACTTTCTCGACCGCAAGCCCTCCCAACTGTCGGGGGGGCAGCGACAGCGGGTCGCAATGGGCCGGGCTATCGTGCGCCATCCCAAGGCCTTCCTGATGGACGAGCCGCTGTCCAATCTGGATGCCAAATTACGAGTGCAGATGCGCGGTGAGATCGCGCGGCTTCAACGGCGGCTGGGCACCACCACCGTCTACGTGACCCACGACCAGACCGAGGCCATGACACTCGGCGATCGGGTGGCAGTGATGCGCGGTGGCGTGGCACAGCAGATCGGAACCCCTGACGAGCTCTACGAGCGGCCCGCTAACCTGTTCGTCGCGGGCTTCATCGGCTCGCCGGCGATGAACTTCTTCCCCGCCACTCTGACGCCGACCGGACTGCGCCTGCCGTTCGGCGAGGTGACGCTGACCCAACCCGTCTACGATGTGCTCGCGCAGCACCCCACACCACACAACGTCATCGTCGGGTTGCGCCCGGAGCATCTACAAGACGCCACATTGATCGACGCCTACCAACGCATCAGCGCGCTGAAGTTCGAGGTGAAGGTCGACATGGTTGAATCGCTGGGCGCCGACAAATACGTGTACTTCACCACCGAGGGTGCCGTGGTGCATTCCGACCAGTTGGCCGACGACGATGCCGAAACCGGCACGGACGAACACGAATTCGTGGCCCGGGTTCCGTCTGCGTCGAAAGCGACCAAAGGACGGACAATCGAATTGGCCTTCGATACTTCCAAGTTGGCTGTTTTCGACGCCGACTCCGGCGTCAACCTGACTGTTTCACCACCCGCTGAGGCCGGGTGACACAGACCCTGGCCAGGGTCCGCGCCCACCTGCGCGGTCATTTCGCCGAGCGGGGTACCGACACCGAGCCCGACGTCGCCAGCGTGACGTTTCTGGGTGCCGAACCCATCGAGGTACTGCGCTTCGGCCCCGGCGACGACGGGGTGACGCATTACGTGTCGTTGGGCTGCTCGCGACATCCGATGGTCGATCCGGCGCAGATCGTCGCCGATCCGTTGCGTGGGCCGCGCGCGGAAGTCGTTCTGCGGCTGAATGTTCCGGGACCGGTTAGCGGGTTGGCCCGGAGCCTCGCGGTAATCGCGACGACACCGGCGGTCGAGGGCGTGGTACTGGCGCCGGATGCGCTGATCGACCTCGGCTCACCGCTGTGGGCGCGTCCATCCGGCCGCGGACCTTTCACCGCGGTGCTGTTGGGCCGCAGCGACATCGCTGATCTGCCGCTGGAACCGCCGCGTGGCCCGGTGAGTTTTCTGTCCGCGACGCCGATCACCGCGACCGAGGCGGCCTGGGTGCGGCTGAAAGGAGCCGACGCCATGCGCGAGGCGTGGCAGACCGACGGCGTCGACGTGCTGGACCCCAACCGTCGAGCTACCCAGCCGGGCTGATTGTCTCACTCGCGCGTCAAAGCCAGTTTCTGCGCCGGAAGTTGCGGTAGAGCATCATGCACACGCCGACCATGATCACGACCACCACCGGATAACCCCATTTCCAATGCAGTACGGGCATGTAGGGGAAGTTCATCCCGTAGAAACCGGCGATCATCGTGGGCACCGCCGCCAACGCCGCCCAGGCCGATATCTTGCGCATGTCGACGTTCTGCTGCATCTCGACCCGGGCCAGCGCGGCCTGCACCAGCGAGCTGAGCATCTCGTCATAGCTGGCGATCTGGTCGGCGGCATGCGTCTGGTGGTCGGCGACGTCGCGCAGGTAGCGCCGCACTTCCTTGGAGATCAGGTCTTTGTGTTCGTTCAGCATCCGCTGAAACGGGACCGACAGCGGATTGACGCACCGGCGCAGCGCGACGACCTCGCGCTTGAACTGGTAGATCGGTTCGATGTCGCTCCGCTGGCCGGGCGCGAACGCCATTTCCTCGATGGCGTCGATATCGGCCTCCATCAGATGGGTGACCTCCAGGTAGTGGTCCACCACATAGTCGGCGATGGCGTGCAGCACCGCATACGGGCCCAGCCGCATTTGGTTGGGGTCGGCATCCATCCGCTTGCGCACGTCGGCGAGCCCGCCGTGTTCCCCATGCCGGACCGTGACGACGAAATTCCTGCCGACGAAGACCATGATCTCGCCGGTCTCGACGACCTCGCGGACCGGCGCCACCGAGTCGGGCCGGGCGTAGTTGACCGTCTTCAGCACCAGGAACAGGGTTTCGTCGTAGAGCTCGAGCTTGGGCCGTTGATGCGCGTGCACGGCATCCTCGACGGCCAATCGGTGCAGTCCGAAAACGTCAGCGACGTCTTGCATCTGGTGCTCGTCGGGCTCGTGCAACCCGATCCAGACGAACACGGCCCGACCGGTAGGTTCGACTTCAGCCACCTTGGTCAGCGCGTTGGCGTGGGTGTAGGTTCCGGGCAGCCGCACCCCGTCGACGTAGACGCCGCAGTCGACCATCGCCTGGGCGACCGGCACGGGGAGCGATGGGGTGGTCGGGGCGGTCGTCTTGGCTCGCACCACGGGTCGCAGCGACGGGGGCAGCGAGCGAAACGATCGCATCAAGTCGCCTCCCGTCGTCAGCCGATTGCCCGCCTTCTCCTCAGGCCGGAATGCTACGCGCCCCAGGTCGGGGCTGCCTGCGAGTGGCTCGGCGCTGGTGCGCTAGTTTCGGTTCCGACGCAATTCAAGTCCAAGGAGACCCGACGTGAGCGTAAGCCCCATCAAGGTCGCCGTCACCGGTGCCGCCGGCCAGATCGGCTACAGCCTGTTGTTCCGCCTGGCCAGCGGCTCGCTGCTGGGCCCCGACCGCCCGATCGAGCTGCGGCTGCTCGAGATCGAGCCGGCGCTCAAGGCGCTCGAGGGTGTCGTGATGGAACTCGACGACTGTGCGTTCCCGTTGCTGTCCGGCGTCGAAATCGGCGCGGACCCGAACAAGGTCTTCAACGGCGTCAATCTGGCCCTGCTGGTCGGGGCCCGTCCGCGCGGGCCGGGTATGGAGCGCAGTGACCTGCTGGAGGCTAACGGCGCTATCTTCACCGCGCAGGGGAAGGCGCTGGGCGAGGTGGCCGCCGACGACATCCGCATCGGCGTGACCGGTAACCCCGCCAACACCAACGCGCTGATCGCGATGAGCAACGCGCCCGACATCGGCCGTGAGCGGTTCTCCGCGCTGACCCGTCTCGACCACAACCGGGCGATCTCGCAGCTTGCCAAAAAAACCGGCGTCAAGGTCACCGACATCAAGAAGATGACGATCTGGGGCAACCACTCGGCCACCCAATACCCCGACATCTTTCACGCCGAGGTCGGCGGCAAGAACGCCGCCGAAGTCGTGGGCGATCAGGGCTGGATCGAGAACGACTTCATCCCCACCGTCGCCAAGCGCGGCGCCGCCATCATCGACGCGCGGGGGGCCTCCTCGGCCGCGTCGGCCGCA
This sequence comes from Mycobacterium sp., assembly GCF_050700595.1. Taxonomy (GTDB): domain Bacteria; phylum Actinomycetota; class Actinomycetes; order Mycobacteriales; family Mycobacteriaceae; genus Mycobacterium. The sequence goes on along the minus strand of NZ_JBOHHI010000135.1, from coordinate 16,988 downwards.
TCGGCAACAATCGACGCCGCCCGCGACTGGCTGCTGGGCACCCCGCAGGGCGACTGGGTCTCGATGGCCGTCGTCTCCGACGGGTCCTACGGTGTGCCGGAGGGCCTGATCTCGTCGTTCCCGGTGATCACCAAGGGCGGCGACTGGAGCATCGTGGGCGGCTTGGAGATCGACGAGTTCTCCCGCGGCCGGATCGACAAGTCGACTGCTGAGCTCGCCGATGAGCGCAGCGCGGTGACCGAACTGGGGCTGGTCTGAGCCAGCAGTACCCTGAGGCCGTGCCAGAACGCATCCCAGCGGAAAGCTCGCACATCGTCCTCGAGGACGAGGAGATCTTCGAGGCCCATGTAGCCGGGAAGCTTTCCATGCAGTCGAGGGCCCCGCTGGATACCCAGCGCGCCTTATCAATCACCTACACCCCGGGCGTGGCACAGGTCAGTCGCGCGATCGCCGCCGACCGCACGCTGGCCGCCCGCTACACCTGGGCGCATCGGCTGGTGGCCGTGGTGAGCGACGGCAGCGCGGTTCTGGGTCTCGGCGATATCGGCGCGGCGGCGGCGCTGCCCGTGATGGAGGGCAAATGCGCGCTGTTCAAAGCGTTCGCCGGTTTGGACGCGATCCCGATCGTGTTGGACACCAAGGACCCCGACGAGATCGTCGAGACCCTGGTGCGGCTGCGGCCGACCTTCGGCGCCGTCAACCTCGAAGACATCTCCGCGCCGCGTTGCTTCGAGATCGAACGTCGTCTCATCGAAGCGCTCGACTGCCCGCTCATGCACGACGACCAGCACGGCACCGCGATCGTGGTGCTGGCAGCGCTGATCGGCGCCACCAAGGTACTCGGCCGTGAGATGTCCTCGCTGCGGGTGGTGATCTCCGGAGTCGGCGCGGCCGGTGTGGCATGCGCCAAAATTCTGATGTCGGTGGGTATTTCGCATATTACGGTGCTTGACTCGCGCGGCATCCTGCATCCGGGGCGCGACGATCTGACCGCTGTCAAAGCCGACCTGGCGCAGCGCACCAACCCCGACGGTTTGACCGGCGGCATGGTGGAGGCGCTCAAGGGCGCCGACATGTTCCTGGGCGTGTCCGCAGGCGTGGTGCCCGAGGAGCTGATCGCGTCGATGGCGCCGAACGGCATCGTGTTCGCGCTGTCGAACCCGGACCCGGAGATCTATCCCGATGTCGCTGCCCGGCACGCCGCGATCGTCGCCACCGGCCGCAGCGATTTCCCCAACCAGATCAACAACGTGCTCGCGTTCCCCGGGGTGTTCCTCGGTGCGCTGGATGCAGGTGCGCACACGATCACGGAAAAGATGAAGGTCGCCGCAGCCGAGGCGATCGTCTCCGTCGTCGCCGACGGCCTGGCGCCGGACCGAATCGTCCCGAGCCCGCTGGACCCGCGGGTCGGTCCGGCGGTCGCCGCGGCGGTGGCGGCCGCGGCAGACACCACGGAGTGACCGCCGGCAAGTGTTTTGCGCTGGCGCTTGCCACGGCGCTGGCGGTGGCCGGGTGCGCCGAGACGCATCACCACGCGGGCGAACTGGTGGTCGGGTCGCGTCCCGAGTCCGTGTTGCTCGCCGATATCTACGTCGGCGCGTTGCGCTCCTACGGCCTCGGAGCGCGAAGCGAGTCGGGATCCGATCCGCTGGCGATGCTGGACTCCGGGGAGTTCACTGTCGTGCCCGGTTTCACCGGGCAGGTGCTGCAGGACTTTCAGCCGGGTGCCAGGGTGCGGTCCGACCAGCAGGTGTACCGCGCGATGGTCGGCGTGCTGCCCGAGGGAATCGCCGCCGGTGACTACGCGACCGCCGCGGAGGACAAACCCGCGCTGGCGGTGACGCGGTCGACGGCCAGGGTATGGGGCGGCAACGAGCTGAGCGCGTTGCCGCGGCATTGCGACGGTCTCGTTGTCGGGTCGATTGTCGGTGTCCGGACACCGGCGAAAGTGAGTCGGTGTCAATTGCCGGCTGCGCACGAATTCGGCGACGACGCAGCGATGTTCGCCGCGCTGCGGGCCGGACGGGTCACGGCAGCCTGGACCAGCACCGCCGCCCCCGACGTGCCGGCCGACCTGGTGTTGCTGGCTGATGGCAAGCCCGCACTGGTGCAGGCCGAAAACGTGGTGCCGCTATATCGCCGCAACGGGCTGACCGACCGGCAGCTGTTGGCCATCAACGAGGTGGCCGGGGTGTTGGACACCGCCGCACTGGTAGACATGCGCCGCCAAGTGGGCGGCGGTGCCGACCCGCAGGCGGTGGCCGACGCGTGGCTGGGCGAACACCCGCTGGGCCGTTAGCCCTTCCTTTTTGTCGCGAGCGTGCGTGTCCCAGTGGCATGCGGTGCAATCCCGGGTTTGCGCACGCTCGTGCCAGAAGGACGACCCGCGCTACTTGGACTGAAACCGGGCGGTCATAGGCATCATGAGCCGTTGATAGCCGGACGGGGCGATGCGGACAAGCAGGTCGAAGGCTTTCGCATCCGGGCCGACAACGACGCGGGCCTTGTTCTTGCGCACTGCCCTCAGGATGATCCGCGCAGCGCGCTGGGCGCTGGTGATGGCAACCTTGTCAAATGTCGCGATCCCTATGGACATGTCGACTCCGTCAGCCGAGCCGGCGTTGCGCGCGATCGCCGTCTTGACGTACCCCGGGTGCACTGCCGTGACTGCGACACGATGCCCCGCCAGGGCCATTTCCTGCCTCAGTGCCTCAGTGAAGCCGCGGACAGCGAATTTGGCTGAGGTGTAGGCAGCTTGGCCCGGTACTCCGAACAGTCCGAACATGCTCGACATGTTGACGACGTGCCCGTCGCCGGACGCGATCAGGTGGGGCAGGAACGCCTTGGTCCCGTTGACCACACCCCAGTAGTCGACGTCCATCACTCGCTCGATGTCTTTGAACTGGCTGACCTCGACGTCTCCCAGGAACGCGATTCCCGCGATGTTGTAGATCTGGTTGACCTTGCCGAAGTGGTCGTTGATTGCATCGGCGTAACCCAGGATCGCCTCTCGTTCGGTGACGTCAAGGCGGTCACACGGACCGTCGCACCGATTGCCCGCACGAATTCCTCGGTTCGGGTGAGTCCTTCGGTATCGACGTCGCTGATCGCGAGCTTTGCGCCGGCGCGGGCAAGTTCGATTGCGAGCGCCTGACCGATACCCGAACCGGCACCGGTAATGGCGGCGACTTTTCCGGCGAAGCCATCCACGGAAGCACCTCCTACAAGTGGCCAACCACAAGGAGTGTGCCAGCCCAATCTCTCCCGGACCGGAGTTTGGCCCAGTCAGGGCGCTAGCGTGACGACGGCATCATCCGTCCGACGACCGCGGAGAACAGCCGCTGGTAACCCGAGCCGGTCGCCCGCACAATGGCGTCCAATACCTTGGCGTCGGGGCCCACCAGCACGCGGGCCTTGTTCTTGCGCACCCCATCGAGGATGATCCGCGCCGCTCGTTGCGGGCTGGTAATGGCGAGTCGTTTGTCGAAGAACTGGGCCAACTCGCCGGAGTCCACGCCTTCGACCGCCGTGGCGTTACGGGCGATCGAGGTCTTGATGCCCCCGGGATGCACGGTGGTCACCTTGACCGGATGTTTGGCCAGCGTCATCTCCTGACGCAAGGCCTCGGTGAACCCGCGGACGGCGAACTTGGCCGAGTTGTATGCCGCCTGCCCGGGCACCGAGAACAACCCGAAAATGCTGGAGATGTTGATGACGTGCCCATCGCCGGAGGCGATCAGGTGCGGCAGGAACGCCTTGGTGCCGTTCACCACGCCCCAGTAGTCGACGTCCATCACCCGTTCGATGTCTTTGAACTGGCTGACCTCGATGTCGCCGGTGAACGCGATCCCGGCGTTGTTGTAGATCTGGTTCACCTTGCCGAAGTGCTCGTTGACCTCGTCGGCGTAAGCCAGGAAAGCCTCGCGTTCGGTGACGTCGAGGCGATCCGCTTTGACCGGTGCGCCAATGGTCTTAATCCGCTCCGCGGTCTGCGCCAGTCCTTCGGTGTCGACGTCGCAGATCGCCAGCTTGGCGCCCGAGCGGGCCAGCTCGATGGCCAGTGCTTGGCCGATACCCGATCCGGCACCGGTGACGACGGCGACTTTCCCGGCAAAACCCTCCATGAACACCCTCTCTAGTTGCGCGAGCGTGCGTGTTGGTACGACGGCTCGCCGATATCGCTGACACTTTACGCACGCTCGTCGGCGCAGCGATTGCTCAGCCGAGCGCCAGGTCGATGATTTCCTGCTGCTCGACGGCGTGCACCTTCGACGAGCCCGACGACGGCGCCGACATGGCCCGTCGAGAAATCCGTTTGAGCCCGGACAACTTGTCCGGCAGCAACTCCGGCAGTTCCAGGCCGAACCGGGGCCAAGCGCCCTGGTTTGCCGGTTCCTCCTGCACCCAGAAGAACTCCTGGACGCCTGGATAGCAGTCCAGCGTTTCGTCGAGCCGGCGTTTGGGCAGCGGCGCCAGCTGCTCGATCCGCACAATTGCCACGTCGTCGCGGTCGTCCTTGGCCTTGCGGGCCACCAACTCGTAGTAGAGCTTTCCGCTGGTCAGCAGAATCCGCCGGACCTTGCTCCGGTCGCCGATGCCGTCCTCATAGGTAGGCTCTTCGAGCACCGACCGGAACTTGACCTCGGTGAAGTCCTTGATGTCGCTGACCGCGGCCTTGTTGCGCAACATCGATTTCGGCGTGAACACGATCAGCGGCCGCTGGATCCCGTCAAGCGCGTGCCGGCGCAGCAAGTGGAAGTAGTTCGACGGCGTCGAGGGCACCGCGACTGTCATCGAGCCCTCCGCCCACAGCTGCAGGAAACGTTCGATGCGGCCCGACGTGTGGTCGGGGCCCTGGCCTTCGTGACCGTGCGGCAGCAACAGCACCACGTTGGACAACTGTCCCCACTTGGCCTCACCGGAGCTGATGAACTCATCGATGATCGACTGCGCACCATTGACGAAGTCACCAAACTGCGCTTCCCACATCACAAATGCATCCGGATTGCCCACCGTGTAGCCGTATTCGAAACCGACAGTGCCGAATTCGGACAGCGGCGAGTCGTAGACCAGGAATTTACCGCCGCTCGGGCTGCCGTCGACGTTGGTGGCCAGCAGCTGCAGCGGGGTGAACTCCTCGCCGGTAGTGCGGTCGATGATCACCGAATGCCGCTGCGAGAAGGTGCCGCGCCGGGTGTCCTGCCCGGAGAGCCGCACCAGTTTGCCCTCGGAAACCAATGAACCCAGCGCCAACAGCTCGGCGAACGCCCAGTCGATCTTGCCCTCGTAGGCCATCTCGCGGCGCCTCTCCAGCACCGGCTGGACCCGGTGGTGCACGGTGAAGCCCTCCGGCACCGCCAGGTGCGCATCGCCGATGCGGGCCAACAGCGACTTGTCCACCGCGGTGGACAGGCCCGCGGGAATCATCTGGTCGGACTCCACCGATTCGCTGGGTTGCGCTCCGTGCTTCTCCAGTTCGCGGACCTCGTTGAACACCCGCTCCAACTGGCCCTGGTAGTCGCGCAGCGCGTCCTCGGCTTCCTTCATCGAGATGTCGCCACGGCCGATCAGCGCCTCGGTGTAGCTCTTGCGTGAACCGCGCTTGGTGTCGATCACGTCGTACATGTACGGGTTGGTCATCGACGGGTCGTCGCCCTCGTTGTGACCGCGCCGGCGGTAGCACAGCATGTCGATGACGACGTCCTTCTTGAACTTCTGCCGGAAGTCGACGGCCAGTCGCGCCACCCACACGCACGCTTCCGGGTCGTCGCCGTTGACGTGGAAGATCGGCGCGCTGATCATCTTGGCGATATCGGTGCAGTACTCGCTGGATCGACCGTGCTCGGGGGCTGTGGTGAAGCCGATCTGGTTGTTGACGACGATATGGATGGTGCCGCCAACCCGGTAGCCGGGCAGCAGAGCCATGTTCAGGGTCTCGGCAATCACTCCCTGTCCGGGGAACGATGCATCACCGTGCAGCACCAACGGCACCACCGAGTAACCCTCCTCGGTGTCGCCCTTGTCGAGCAGGTCCTGCCTGGCCCGGACCAGTCCCTCCACCACCGGGTCGACGGCTTCCAGGTGCGACGGGTTCGCGGTCAACGACACCTGAATATCGTTGTCGCCGAACATCTGGATGTAGATGCCGGTGGTGCCGAGGTGATATTTGACATCACCTGAGCCATGTGCCTGCGACGGGTTGAGGTTGCCCTCGAACTCGGTGAAGATCTGCGAATAGGGCTTGCCGACGATATTGGCCAGCACGTTGAGCCGCCCGCGGTGCGGCATTCCGATGACGACCTCATCGAGACCGTGCTCCGCGCACTGGTCGATCGCGCCGTCCATCATCGGGATGACCGTCTCGGCACCCTCCAATGAGAAACGCTTCTGCCCAACGTATTTCGTCTGCAAGAACGTCTCAAAAGCCTCCGCGGCATTGAGTTTGGAGAGGATGTACTTCTGTTGGGCCACAGTTGGTTTGCCGTGCCTGACCTCGATTCGCTCCTGCAGCCACTGTTGCTGTTCGGGTTCGAGGATGTGTGTGTATTCCACGCCCACGTGGCGGCAGTACGCGTCGCGCAGCACCGACAGCACGTCGCGCAGCTTCTTGTGCTCCGCGCCCGCAAACCCGTTGACCTTGAATGTCCGATCGAGATCCCACAGCGTCAGGCCGTGGGTCAGCACGTCGAGGTCGGGGTGGCTGCGGAAGCGGGCGTTGTCCAGTCGCAGCGGATCGATATCTGCCATCAGGTGGCCGCGGTTGCGGTAGGCGGCGATCAGCTCGATGACCCGGGGATTCTTGTCGACGGCCGAATCCGGGTTGTCGGCGCGCCAGCGCACCGGCACGTAGGGGATGGCAAGCTCGCGGAAGATCTCGTCCCAGAAGTCGTCGGAGAGCAACATCTCGTGGAGGGTGCGCAGGACGTCACCGGATTCGGCACCTTGGATGATGCGGTGGTCGTAGGTGGAGGTCAACGTGATCAGCTTGCCGATGCCCAGATCGGCGATGCGTTGTTCGCTGGCGCCCTGGAACTCCGCGGGGTATTCCATCGCGCCGACACCGATGATCGCGCCCTGACCCGCCATCAGCCGGGGAACCGAGTGCACCGTGCCGATGGTGCCGGGATTGGTCAACGAAATCGTCACGCCGGCAAAGTCTTCGGCGGTGAGCTTGCCGTCACGTGCGCGGCGCACGATGTCCTCGTAGGCGGTGACGAACTGTGCGAAGCGCATGCTCTCGCAGCGCTTGATGCCCGCCACCACCAACGAACGCTTACCGTCCTTGCCCTGCAGGTCGATCGCCAGGCCGAGATTGGTGTGCGCTGGTGTGACGGCGCTGGGTTTGCCGTCGACCTCGGCGAAGTGCCGGTTCATGTTCGGGTACTTCTTGACGGCCTGCACCATCGCGTAACCCAGCAGATGGGTGAACGAGATCTTGCCGCCACGAGTGCGCTTGAGCTGGTTGTTGATGACGATCCGGTTGTCGATCAACAGCTTCGCCGGGATGGCGCGGACGCTGGTTGCGGTCGGCACATCCAGCGACATAGCCATGTTCTTGACCACGGCCGCGGCAGCACCGCGCAACACTTGGACTTCGTCACCTGCGCCCGGCGCCGGGCCGGTCGGCTTGGCCGGGGCCACCGGTGCGCCGGCGGCACCGTTGCCCGGGCCTGCGGTGGTGGCCGGTGTCGGCCTGGCCGCGGCGGGAGCAGAGGCGGCCGGCTGGCCGTCACCCGGGGTCTGGGATTCGGTCGTCGGCTCCGGGTTGTAGTCGACCAAGAACTCATGCCAGCTCGGATCCACCGATGACGGGTCGTCGCGGAACTTGCGGTACATCTCTTCGACCAGCCATTCGTTCTGCCCGAATGGTGAACTTGTACTGCTCACGGCAGCTGCTCGCCTCGATTCCTCTGTCCGCAAGCGCGCGAACGACGCTTGACCAACTCTTGCGCGCCGTGTGCCGCGCATCTCCCACCTGCGGCGGCACACGGTTTCCGCCCCATAAAGGCTAACTCTTTGCCGACAAACCGGCAGGCGCGCGCCGCTAGCCGGTGGCGGCGTCGCGAACTGGTGGCAGCAGACGCAGGGTCACCGGCCAGCGAGCCGGGGGTGCGCCGAACGCCGTGCGGGCATTGCGGACGATCTTCTTACCCACCAGCCGGTTGCCGGTGGCGCCGATCGCCGCGCCGATACCGACCGGCAACAGCTTGCCGAACAGCAGCGCGCCGCGCCCCAGTGTGTAACGTCTGACGGCGTAGCTGAGTAACCGCGAGTTGAGCCGCGATAACGAGGGCATCGGCAGCGAGGCCACACCCTCGGACAACCAGGCACCACTGGTGCGGCCGGGCCCGATCAGTTCGGCAATGGCCCGCTTGCTGTCGTCGCCGACCAGCACGGCCAGCACCATTGCCCGCCGTCGTTCCCGATGTTCGGTCGGGATGCCGTGTACAGCGGCCAGCGCCAGCGAGAAGAACGCTGTCGCCTCCAGGAACACCACGGTTTCGCCCGCGGCCGCAGAAAGCGCGCCCAGCGTGCCGACCCCGGGCAGGGTGGCTGCTGAACCCACCGCTGCGCCGCCGGCGGTCACCGTGGTCAGGTAACGTTTTTCCAACTTCGAGACCACGACGGCCGGGCTCGCACCCGAGTTCACGTCGCGAAGCCGGTCCACGTAGGCCTGCGCCGCCGACGCCTGCACACGTGAGCTGCGCTCGATGACGAGGGCTAATGCCCGCGCGGACGCTTTGGGCTTGGCGTTGCCGGTAGCGGGCAGCGGATCCGTCGTCGACCCACCCCGTCGGGCGCTCATCTGAACTCCTTCGGCCGTAAACCGCAGCATTGATACCGCGTAGGAACGCCGATCCCGATGTGCGCGTCCGTGCAACGCCCGTTGGTGTCGGTGGCCGTGGATAGGTTGCGGGTATGTCGCGGTTCCGGTTGTTGCCCACACCCGCTCAGCAGGCGGTGTTGGTGGAGCATTGCGGCCATGCCCGGTTCGTGTGGAACTTGGCCGTCGAGCAGCAGCAGTCGTGGCAGCCGCGGCGTCGCGCCCCTGGGTACAACGAGCAGTGCTCGCAGTTGACCGAGGTCCGCGCCGAATACGACTGGCTGGCGGCCGGGTCGCAGACCGTGCAGCAGCAGGCGCTGCGGGATTTCGCCCAGGCCATGCGCAACTTCTTCGCCGGCACCCATCGGCGCCCGTCGTGGCGCAAGGCCGGCGTGCATGAAGGCTTCCGGCAAGTCGGGCTCAAGCCGCGCCATGTCGAAAAGCTCAACCGCCGCTACGGGCGGGTATGGGTGCCCAAGGTCGGATGGGTCCGATTCCGCCGGAGCCGGGCAGTGTCCGCGGGGGTGAAGTCCTACCGCATCACGCGGGATCGAGCAGGTCGCTGGCATGTCGCCTTCGCACACATCCCCGACCCGATCCCGGGACCAACGGATGGCAGCGTGGTCGGTGTCGATCGCGGTGTGGCGGTGACGGCGGCCCTGTCCACCGGGGAACTGCTGCACACCCCTAGCCTGACACCCGGTGAGCAGACACGGCTGCGCCGCCTGCAGCAACGCCTCGCCCGCGCCCGGCGGGGCTCGAACCGCCGAGCGCGCACCAAGCGGGCGATCGCCAGACTCAAAGCCCGCGAAGCCGACCGGCGGCGCGACTGGGTGGAAAAGACCACGACCGATCTGGCGCGCCGGTTCGACACCATTCGCGTGGAGGACCTCGATGTGCGGGCGATGACCCGCTCCGCGCGCGGCACAGTGGAGCACCCGGGCGTTCGGGTCGCCCAGAAGCGGGGTCTCAATCGTGCGATCAGTCGTCAAGGGTGGGGCCGGCTGGTTGCCCGGCTCGACCACAAAGCTGCGGGACGCCTCGAACGGGTCCCGGCCGCGTACACGTCGCAACGATGCTCCGCTTGCGGGCATGTCGCGCCCGAAAACCGCAAGAGCCAAGCGGTCTTCGCGTGCGTCGCCTGCAGTGCGGGGCCGTGCAACGCCGACGTGAACGCTGCCCGCAACATCGCCGCCGGACGGGCGGTACCAGCACAGGGAGACCTCGCCGCAAGGCGGTCTGTGAACTGTGAACCTCAACTCAGCTCTCCTGCCGCCTAAGTAGGTTAGGACCGGGTTGCAATCCCCGAATTTCAAGTCCGGGGAGGACGTCAAAGCTGCCTCCATTACCTGCACAATGTCACTTCAGGTTAGCGCCGGTGCACGCTCGCGAACCGGACGGACGCGCGATGGGCTACCGGCTGACGTCGTTGTGTCGATACCCTCGATACGGACGTTGCGGCGAATGTCGTCCACGATCGGGTCGGGGCACTGGAGGCCCGTGCCACCGGAATCATGGCACGGCGCGACGAGGTGTCATGGCTGCAAAGGTTTGCCACGTCATCGCGGTCCGGCGGCTGCAGTACCGGCAGACGGCGGGACCCGAGACTGGGAGCCGAAACGGAGTGGGGGAGATGACGAGGCGATGACCATGGCGACGATTCGGGCGCGTCCGCGACGTGGCAACACCGCGACGAGCCCGCGCGCCACCACCCCGAATCCGTGGAGCGCCCTGTGGGCCATGATGGTCGGGTTCTTCATGATCCTGGTCGACTCCACCATCGTCGCGGTCGCCAATCCCAGCATCATGGCCAGACTGGAAACCGGATACGACACGGTGATCTGGGTGACCAGTGCGTACCTGCTCGCCTACGCGGTGCCGTTGCTGGTAGCGGGCCGACTCGGTGACCGCTACGGTCCCAAGAACCTCTACCTGGCCGGTCTGGCCGTGTTCACTGCCGCGTCGTTGTGGTGTGGGCTGTCGGGCAGCATCGACATGTTGATCGTCGCTCGGGTGGTTCAGGGCATCGGCGCTGCCATGCTGACCCCGCAGACCCTCTCGACGATCACCCGCATCTTCCCGCCGCAGCGCCGTGGGGTGGCGATGAGCGTGTGGGGCGCCACCGCGGGCGTCGCCACCCTGGTGGGTCCGCTGGCCGGCGGTGTACTCGTGGACGCGCTGGGCTGGGAGTGGATCTTTTTCGTCAATGTCCCCATCGGCATCGTCGGCCTGGGGCTGGCGGTCTGGTTGATCCCGGTCCTGCCCACCCACAGTCACCGCTTCGACCTGATCGGCGTCGCGTTGTCCGGGGTGGGGATGTTCCTCGTCGTCGTCGCCCTGCAGGAGGGCCAGTCCGGTGGCTGGGCGCCGTGGATCTGGGCGGTGATTGTGGCCGGCATCGGGTTCATGGCGGCGTTCGTCTACTGGCAGTCGATCAACACCCACGAGCCGCTGATTCCGCTGGACATCTTCCGCGACCGCGACTTCAGCCTGTCCAACGTCGGGGTGACCGTCATCGGCTTCGCGGCAACAGCGATGGTGCTGCCGCTGATGTTCTACGCGCAAACGGTGTGCGGATTGTCGCCCACCCGCTCGGCGTTGCTGCTCGCCCCGATGTCGATCGTGAGTGGCCTGCTCGCGCCGATCGTCGGCCGGATCGTCGACCGATCCCATCCGCGGCCGGTCGTCGGTTTTGGGTTTTCGGTGCTCGCGATCGCGTTGACCTGGCTTTCGGTCGAGTTGACGCCGTCCACCCCGATCTGGCGGCTGGCGCTGGTGTTCACCGTGCTGGGCGTCGGGATGGCGTTCGTCTGGCAGCCGCTGGCGGCCACCGCTACCCGGAACCTGCCGCTGGAGTTTGCCGGGGCCAGCTCCGGTGTGTACAACGCCACCCGGCAGCTCGGCGCGGTGTTGGGCAGCGCCGGCACGGCGGCGTTCATGACGTGGCGAATCACCGCGGAGATGCCCCCGACGCCTGCCACTGGCCGCCGGGCCGCGGGCCTGCAGCTGCCGGAGTTCCTGCACGCACCGTTCTCGGCCGCGATGTCCCAATCGATGCTGCCGCCGGCGTTCATCGCGCTGTTCGGCGTGGCCGCCGCGCTGTTTCTGGTCGGGCCCACCGCGTCGGCGTTCGCCGGCCGGTCCGTGCGGACGCGGCCCGAGGACCACGACTACGACTTCGATGACGACGACGACGTCGTCGAGTACATGCTGATACGCCCGTCCGGTGCTCCGTCCGAGGCGATCTCCCGACCGGCCGATTCGCGTGCCGGCGACGACACCGAACCGCTGAACGCTCAAGAGCGCCGACAGTTGCCGCGTGAACGCGGCCCCACATCGACGGCTGAACCGATCGGATTCGCCCACAACGGCTTTCATGTGGACGACGAAGAGCGCTTCCGCTCGATCACGAATTTCTCACCGCCGACGGTCGAACGTCCGTCGCGGCATGGGCTACCCGACGACCCGCCGCGCAACCGTCATTACCTGGACGATCCCGACGACGCGGTCGACTATGGTCGGCATTCATTCCGCCACGACTAAACAGCTTGCACGCCAGGGGATGTCAACGACAGGAATGCTCCCTAGACGGGTGTCGCTCAGCCCCGGGTGTTGCCGATCAATTCGACCCCGTTGCCGTTCCACCGGAACTTCACCACGCTGGTCAAGCCGGTAATGCCGCTTGGGTAAGTCAGCGCGACAGTGTCGCCGGTGCACTGCGGGGTGTCGATGCCGGTAAACCCGAACGTGTCGGGCACGTCGCGCGGAATGTATTTGCCGAGATGGAACATCACTGCCCTGGTGTTGGGATGCTCGGCGTTGGTGTTGGCCTTGACGATCACCGCCGACAGCTGCGCGCACTCGCTGTAATTGCCGGCCAGGGGCTCGGGGTTCCATGGCTGCCGGCTGCGCGGATCACGGGGCAGCTCGGAGACCGCCCTGGCAATCGCCGGCGCGGCAAGGCTGATCGCGCACGGGTCGGCGGGCGCCACGGTGGTGCTGGTGGGGGCCGCGGTCACCCTCGGCGGTGCCGCTGTACTGGGCGCGGCACTCGGATGGTTCGTGGGCTGCGGCGTTTTGGCGACGGTGGAGTCGCCGGACCCGCAGCCTGTCAACATCGCGGACACCAGCCCGGCTGCGGTCAGTCCCGCCAACCACCGAGCAACGCTGGGTCGGTTCCACACATCGCTGCACCGTACCGGTACCGGGCCGACGGGTGCGGCAGGCGCGGCGGATAACGGTCCGGGTCGCCGCCAGTCAGTAGACTTCAGTTCCGATGACTTCCCCGGATAACGCGACGACAACCTTCGCCGACCTGCAGATTCACCCCGCGGTGCTGCAGGCTGTGAACGACGTCGGATACGAGTCGCCGTCGGCCATTCAGGCGGCGACGATCCCGGCGCTGCTGGCGGGGTCTGACGTTGTGGGCCTGGCGCAGACCGGCACCGGCAAGACCGCCGCCTTCGCGATCCCGATCCTGTCCCGGATCGACACCAGCAGCAAGGTGACCCAGGCACTGGTGCTGGCCCCGACCCGCGAACTTGCGCTGCAGGTCGCCGAGGCGTTCAGTCGCTACGGGGCACAGTTGCCGCAGCTCAACGTGCTGCCGATCTACGGCGGATCGTCCTATGGCGTGCAACTGGCCGGCCTCAAACGCGGTGCTCAGATCGTCGTCGGCACTCCCGGCCGGGTCATCGACCACCTGGAACGGCGGACATTGGATCTGTCCCGGGTCGATTATCTGGTGCTCGACGAGGCCGATGAGATGCTCGCCATGGGCTTCGCCGAAGACGTCGAGCGCATCCTCGCCGAGACCCCGGAATACAAGCAGGTCGCATTGTTCTCGGCGACCATGCCGCCGGCGATCCACAAACTCACCGCCAAGTACCTGCATGACCCGCTCGAAGTCACCGTCGAAACGAAAACCGCCACAGCGGAGAATATTTCGCAGCGCTACATCCAAGTCGCAGGCCCGCGCAAGATGGACGCGCTGACCCGCGTGCTCGAAGTGGAGCCGTTCGAGGCGATGATCGTGTTCGTCCGTACCAAGCAGGCCACCGAGGTGGTCGCCGAAAAACTGCGCGCCCGAGGGTTTTCCGCAGCCGCCATCAACGGCGACATTCCACAGAGTCAGCGCGAACGGACCATCGCCGCACTGCGAGACGGCGGCGTCGACATCCTGGTCGCCACCGACGTGGCCGCGCGCGGGCTGGACGTGGACCGGATCTCGCACGTGCTCAACTACGACATCCCGCAGGACCCCGAGTCCTACGTGCACCGGATCGGACGCACCGGCCGGGCCGGACGATCCGGGGCGGCATTGCTGTTCGTCTCACCCCGGGAACGCCACCTGCTCAAGTCGATCGAGAAGGCGACACGGCAAAAGCTCAGCGAGGCCGAACTGCCCAGCATCGAGGACGTCAACGCGCAGCGGGTGGCGAAGTTCGCCGATTCCATCACCGACACGCTCGGCGCACCCGGAATCGAGCTGTTCCGCAGCCTGGTCGAAGACTACGAGCGCGAACACGACGTGCCGATGGCCGACATCGCCGCGGCGCTGGCCGTGCAGTCCCGTGACGGCCAGCCATTCCTCATGCCGCCCGAGCCGCCACCCGAGCGCCGGCCAAAAGAGCGCCCGGATCGTGCCGCCAAGGCGATACGCAAGCCGAAGGAAGGGCCTAAAGAAGGGTTCGCCACCTACCGCATCGCCGTCGGCAAGCGCCACAAGGTCGGTCCCGGCGCGATCGTGGGCGCCATCGCCAACGAGGGCGGTCTGCATCGCAGCGATTTCGGCCACGTCGCGATCGGAGCTGACTCCTCGCTGGTGGAGCTGCCGGCCAAACTGTCGCGTTCGACGCTCAAGTCACTTGAGCGCACTCGGATTTCGGGTGTGCTGATCAATCTGCGACCCGAACGTCGCCGTAATGGACACAGCGGCGGCAAATCGCGCCGAAAACACGCCGAATGACTCTGTCGAAGGAAACGGCCGCCCAGGGCGGACTGGAACAGGTCGCGGGACCGGACCGGGTCGCGTCGCTGACCGGGATCCGCGCGGTGGCGGCGCTGCTGGTGGTCGGTACCCACGCGGCCTACACGACCGGCAAGTACACCCACGGCTATTTCGGCCTGATCTGTTCGCGCATGGAGATCGGCGTGCCGATCTTCTTCGTCCTGTCCGGCTTCCTGCTGTTTCGTCCGTGGGTGAAGTCGATCGCCCGTGGCACCCCGGCGCCGTCGGTGACCCGTTACACGCGGCACCGCGTGCGGCGCATCATGCCGGCCTACATCGTCACCGTGCTGGCCGCCTACCTGCTGTATCAGTTCCGGACGGCCGGACCGAACCCCGGCCACACCTGGACGGGGCTGTTCCGCAACCTGACATTGACGCAGATCTACACCGGCAACTACCTGGGGTCGTATCTGCATCAGGGACTCACCCAGATGTGGAGCCTTGCGGTGGAAGTCGCCTTCTACGCGGTGTTGCCGCTGGTGGCCTACCTGTTGCTGGTACTGGTGTCGAAGCGGCGCTGGCAGCCGATGTTGCTGCTGGCCGGCCTGGCCGGGCTGGCGTTGATCACTCCCGCCTGGTTGGTGCTGGTGCACACCACCAACTGGTTGCCCACTGGGGCCCGGGTGTGGCTGCCTACCTATTTCGCCTGGTTCATCGGCGGCATGATGCTGGCAGTGTTGCAGGCGATCCGCGTGCGGTGCTACGCCCTCGTTGCGATACCGCTGGCGGTGGTCAGCTATTTCATCGTCTCCACTCCGATTGCGGGCGCGCCGACGAGCGCGCCCGAGGGCCTGGTCGAGGCGTTGGTGAAGGCCGGGTTCTACGCGGCCATCGCCGCGCTGGCGGTGGCGCCGCTGGCGCTCGGCGACCACGGTTGGTACCCGCGGCTGCTGGCCAGCCGACCGATGGTGTGGCTGGGCGAGATCTCCTACGAGATCTTCCTGATCCATCTGGTGACGATGGAGATCGCGATGGTCGAATTGGTGCGGTACCCGATCTACACCGGCTCGATGCTGAACGTGTTCGTCGTCACGCTGGTGATCACCATTCCGCTGGCGTGGCTGCTGCACCGGTTCACCCGGGTGCCGGGCTGATGCCCGCGCTGAAGATAGGTTACCCTGCCCTAAGTTGACCGGTGCGCTGGAAGGGGTACTAACAGGGATGGCCGATCAGAAGGGATCCCGCGGCCTCGCGGGCGCGGTTTTGAAACTGATGCGGGCGGGGGACTACCGGCTCACCGTGACCGGCAAGCGGGACATCAGCCCGCACTACCTGCGCCTGTCCTTCGATGCCGGCGGAATGCTCGCCGAGCACCCCCTGCACCCGACGATGTGGATCCGGATGTGGTTTGCCGACGGGAGCAAGCTGCACCAGCGCGGCTACACGCTGGTCGACCCAGACCCGGACGCCGACACCGTGGATGTCGAGTTCGCGTTGCACGACGGGCTCGCGTCGCGATGGGCACGGGCCGCGCGGCCGGGAGACACCATCAAGGCGACGGTGATGGGCAGCAAGTTCGTGATCCCGGAGCCCCCTTCGGCCGGTTACGTCATCGTCGGCGACAGCGCTTCGTTGCCCGCGATCAACTCGCTGCTCAACGCGATTGGCGACGCTCCGGCACAGGTCTTCCTGGAGGCGGGCTACGACGACGACAAGGACCTGCCGGTGGCGGGCGACCCGGACGTCACCTGGGTGGACCGCAAGAATGCCGGGGAGGCGTTGGTTCAAGCGGTCAGGTCAGCGGCGTTCGAGGCGGGCGACCACTTCGGTTGGGTGGCCTGTGACAGCCGGACCACTCGCTCAGTGACAAAAGTGCTACAGCACGACTTCGGCATACCGCGGAAATCGATTGCTTCGCGTGCCTATTGGATGGTCGGGCGCTCCATGGAATAAGCAGCCGGCAGCATTACCGGGACGACGAACTCCTCGACCATCGTCTGCAGTGACGTGATCACCCGTACCAGCCAGCGGGCGCGGCCGGCTGGAAGCCCGGACCTCTTTTTGAGTGTGCGTCCAGGGCGACGACACGCCTTGGATTCAAGCGGTCGCTGCAACAAAGGCGGACGGGTCTGAGAGTAGTCGGTTGAGTTCTTCGGCGGGGGTGCGCCAGCCGAAGCGCTTGCGGGGACGCGCGTTGAGTTCGGCCGCGACGTT
>NZ_JBOHHI010000134.1:0-30197 GCF_050700595.1 Mycobacterium sp. | reverse complement strand
GCCATCGAACTAGGCATCTCCAACGCCCTCATCGAAGGGATCAACGCCAAAATCCGGCTCATCAACGCCCGCGGCTACCGACACCACTCAGCCCAAACACTGACCTCGATGATCTACCTATGCCTCGGCGGCCTACACCCCAAACTCCCCACACAAACCTGAGGAGCCGCACAAATGTTCGAAGAGCAAGGTTTAATTTTGAGGGATCGAAACGGATACCCGAATCGCCAGCAAGTCGGCGAGTGGGTCAGAAAAGCAAGCACACCGGCTTCCCAGCCGGGGCTAGCATCGCGGTAATGAGAGTCACCTCCAAGCTGTCGGCGTCGGCGTCCGGGCTGCACCAACTGGCAGCTCCCGCCCAGCGGTGGGGTGGGGAGTTGTCAGCCGCCGCCGCGTCGTCACCGCTGGCGGTGTCGGTGTGGCAGGCCAACGCGGGCGCGGTCAACATCGCCTGCGCTGCAGCCCGAAAAGACCTGGCAGTGATGGCGACGAGGATGGATGCTTCGGCGGCTAAGTTCGTCACGGCGGGGGTGGCCTACACCGCGAACGAGGAGACTTCGGCCGGCGCACTACAACAGGTTGTACCCTGATGCCTGCCGGGTTGCCGACGCTCTCGGAACTGCGCTCGGCCAGCTTCGACCATCTCGGGCAGGCCGCCGGCTGGTGGGAGCGTATCGGGCGGAAAGCCGAGTCAGCCTTCGCCGAACTCACCCGCGAGGTTCGCACGCCAGGCGGGGTCGAATGGCAGGGTGCGGCCGGTATCGCGGCGGTTGAGCGTGCCGATGCCGACCTGCTCACTGTGCGCGGATGGGCGTTCGGTTGGCAGGAAGCCGGAGCAATTGCCCGGCTGGGCCAAGACAACCTGGCCGCCGGAAAGGCCCTGGCCCTAGAAGCCATCAGCGCCGCCGAGCGTGACGGGTTCGCGGTGGGTGAGGGCTATAGCGTGATCGATACCCGCCCGACCTCCAGCCGCGAGCAGCAGGCCGCCCGCCAAGCGGAGGCGCAGGCTCATGCGGCATACATCCGCCACCGGGTGGCCACCCTGGTCGCCAACGACGCCGACCTCACCGCGCGTCTCAAGGCGGCCACCGCCGGGTTCGGGAATCTGGTGTTCGCGGAGTCGCCGGTAAGCCAGGCACCGCCGGGTGCGCCGCTACCCGAGGGTCCGGTGATATGCACGCCGTTTAGCGCCAAGAACTTTTTGTGTGAGGAGATCCTGCCCGGCAACACGGTTTTCCGGTGGGTAAGCCCTGTTGACTTCACCGGTCTGTGGCCGGACTGAGAGGAAGGACTATGGGCGACACCAAGTCGATCTATGAACAGTACGCCATGCACATCGTCCCGCTGATCACCCGCGGAGATGACGGGTCATGGCAAGCGCAGTATCCCGAGTCTGATTGGCACGTCACCGCTGATACCGAGGAGGCGGCCCAACGTAAGCTCCGCGAGGAGGCCGAACGGCGACTCAATGCAGGGCAAGACTCCACTGGCACGCCTGTCGATATTCTGGAGCGCCATCTCGCCCACCCGATCCCGGGCATCTATGCGATGGACAATGAATTGTTCCTATATCTCAGGCAGAACAAGGGGATCGCCGAAACAGAACGTGCTTTCGCCGAGGCCGAGCGCCGCCGCGCCCTGGGGCAGACCTACACCAAGGCCGACTACGAGCCCGAGGCCGCCGGGCGCGAGGATCCGCAGCACCGGCACTGACCGCCGCACCCTCGGCCCTCGAATACGGGAGAGACTCCGATGGCACTGAGGGCATCATTGGCGGCCACGGGCAGTTCGGTCGCGGGCACTTTCGGTCATGCTCGACGCGGACGCGGGTGGCGGCGCAAAGGCGCGGTCGATGCGGGGCGCGTCTTGAAGGTGGCGATAAACCAACGGAATCAGCTGCTCCAACAGCGTTTTCGCGATGTGCGGGTTGTTGAGGATCTGCACGGAAGTGTCTTGCGAGTGACGGCCTCCCACTGGTGGTAGCGCGGAAACAGCATCGCATGTTTGCGGCTCTTCTTTCCGGTTGCCGCGTCGGTGGTTTCGCTGGCTTGCAGATGGACGAATCGGCCCAAGATCTCCAGCCAGGTATCACGAGCCCAGATCATCTCCCACAGGTAGGCGGTGGGCGAGCCATACGGATTGGGCGGATTGCCCTTGTGGTGGTTGTTGCCCCTGTTGAAGGGCAGGAAAACGGTGTCGGGGCCGGCCAGCCGGGTGGTCATGTGCACTTCCTCGTTGGATACCGCGAAATGCCCGGCAACCGCGTAACCGCGGTCCTTGCCCGTAGGATCGCCGGGACGGTTACCCCGCTACGAAGGGACCATCCTCCATACAGTCGCTGGTGTCTGTGGCGGCCGCGACCCCTGCCATACGCCAGGAATGCTCCACGCTTTGAGTAGCGCCGACAAGCGCGCGTAGCGCCGCCCGCGTCTCGCGGTCGGTGGAGTAGATGACTGTGCCGATCATCCCGCGCGTCAGAAGGACCTTGTAAACGTGACGCACGAGGATATCGAACCTGTTGTCGGGCACTGTCTTCGAGTTTCGGAAGTCGGGATCCTTGTTCGCACTGCGGACTGTCACGAACCGCCCGTCGCGCCACACGAGATCGGGTCCGAGAATCACGCCGTTCCAGTCGTATTCGAAACGCTGAGCGGTGTAGATGCAGCCCACCTGCCCGAATCCGCCGTCGTCGGTCGCCCATAGTGCGCTGGGAGGCGCCTCTCCGATCCGCCTGTCGCTCTTGCTGTTCCACGGTCGCGACCACGTCCCGATCTGAACGTCTGGCACGAGTGTCCCATCTTTTCGGGCGTCGCTCCATGGCCAGCAATACCCGGCGGTGATACGTGCCGAGTATCCCTGCTGCGTTTGGGTTAGCAGATAGTGCTCCATCTCCTCGGGAGTCTCAGCGAGTCGGACGTGGAACTGGGGATCACCGGACCACACCGCTGGTTTATGATCGCCGTCGAGTCCAAGCAGCCGGACGACCCAGTGCACGTATTCCTCACTCCCGCCGCACCGGAACTGTTCACCGAGCTCAATATGCTGAAAGTCGAGTCCGAGGTGCTGTGCGTGGTGCTCGATCTGCTTGAGGGTTCCCATCTCGCCGGGGCGCACCACTTGGTGTTCGTCGAGCAGAAAGACCGGGACCCGGGCAGCGGCGATGAGTTCGTCGATCTGCGGGCGATCGGTGCGCAACTCCGCGCGAGTGTACCGGTCGGCGGACGTTTTCCGGATGCGATGAGCCTCATCCATGACCAGGACGTCCAGGCCGTTGGGATCAGCCGTGATGAACTGATTGAAATACTTGAACAGCCTTTTGACCTTCGGAGCCCTGACGGCGGCCACTTTCCTGAGCGTCTGGGTGAAGGAGCGCGACCCCGTCGCATGGATAACGGTGCGACCCCGTCGTGCCAGTTCGCCGACAAGAGATAGCGCGATGACGCTCTTGCCGCTGCCGGGCCCACCGGTTACCGCGATCACCCGCTTGTTATTTCCGGCACGCGCGTGTTCGACGGCGTGCATGACCAAATCGACTGCCAGCTGCTGGTTTCCGATCAAGCGGAATTGCGGCCGGTCGCGAATCTCCGCAGCAGCGAGCTTCAGTAGCTGTTTGGACGGAGCCACCGGAGAGTTCATCAACAGATCGACCGCCTGCCGCCCGGCCCCCGGAGCAAGCCGGGAGCGAAGGAAGTCGAGCATGGCCCCCTTTTCGCCAGCGGTAAAGAGCCGACCCGTCGTAGAGATCGGCACGGCCAGCAAATCTTTGACCAGAGCGGGATTTGAGGCGTTGTGCAGGTAAGCCATCCCGGCCACCGAATCGGGATGGTCCGCCACTACGCGCGCGAAGTCCAGGAGGTACTCGCAATAGCCGCGCACCTGAATCACGGGATGTAGCCGCGGTCCCCCGGGGATCCCCGGTACTTCAACGATCTCCGGGTCGCCTTCAAAGGCGTAGGCCGCTGACCACTGCTTCAACTCGACAACGACGTATGACACCCCGCCGGTCCGGGGGTGGGTGCCGGCGAGGACGACATCGGCCCGTTGAGATGTCAGTGGAAGGTGATACTCGACCAGCATCTCGACCTCGCCGAAGCCAGCATCGGTAAGGTCGGCAGCCAAGACCGGAAGACTCCGCTTCCACGAGGCCTGCTCGGCGGGTGCAGCCCGGCGACCAGTCCGATACAGCATCTGCTCCAGCAACTGCTCGACCAATGACTCAGGCGCCACTTCACGAACACGATCTGCGGTCGTCCGAATGAGTGTCACGTCGAGGTCCCCAGAGCAGCACGAATACGTCCGTGCGGGTGGGGACATATCCGTGCCGGCTACAGAAGGCCGGGGAAGTCCGTCGGGCCGCAGAGGTCATGCTAGGGCAGCGTCGCCTTTGAAACGCCGCAATATGCCCTCTCTGTCAACCGAGGTTGAGGCATCCACCCCCTGACAATTAGTGACCCGAGGGCGGGGATGGAGAGATTCCCCGAGATGACGAGCAAGGCGGCGGAGACATTTGGGCTCGGTTGCAGTCAGAACGGGCGGCGGAGCTTGGCGCGGACAACCGACTAACCGATTCCGAGGGCTCTGCGTGCAGTAGCGACCTTCATATAAAGCCGGTGTGGGTTATCACGCACAGCAACGAAATCCAGCTTCGTATAGAACGCCGCTGCCCGGTCGTCGATAGCATCCACGACAATCATGCGACCACCGCTTTGGTCCGCGGCTACGATGATCCGGCTGATTGCATCGAGAACCAATTGCCGCCCGTTTCCTCGGCTGGCGATCGACAGATCGACCGCCAGTTTCGCAATCAAAAATGCCGGCACTCGGTCCAGCCCGCCGGATGCGCTCCTGCTGAGGCCGTCGTCGCGCCGGTTCAGCTGAGTAGGGGTGATAGAAAAATAGGCCACCACGCGATCGTTGTTTTCAGCCGTCCAGACATAAGTTCGCGCGGTGTCTTGGCGGTCAGCCCGGCGCGCGGTCTCGACCAGCCATCGATTTAGGGAGTCCACACCACAGTCGAACTCGTCGAGTTGATGACGGTCGGCGATGCGGGTGGACACCCAGGTCATTGCGGGGAGAACCGCCTTGGCTCCTTGGCGATCTTGGCCAGGTTCGGTGCCGCGTCGGCTTGGTCAAGCGACCGGATCAGTGCGTCGAACTGCTCGGCAGGCATCGATGTAGCGTTCGACAGCGCGAGGATCTTGTCAGCACGTTCAAGCGCGGCGTTGCGGACGAAGTCCGAGATACTCTCGTTCACTTCTTCGGCGGCGAGGGAGATCTGCTCGCGACTCTGTGGCGCAACCCGCACCTCGAGCCGGTTTGTCTTTGCGGTCATGCGACGGCTCCGGTGGCTGGTAAAGGGTTAGCTGTGGCCACCCGATTGTACGGCATATGTACGGCGTTGGCTGTTGTTGCGATATATGCTGGCAGAAGCTGCTAGCATGCCAAGGTGGCAAAAATGATCACGTTGCGGCTATCGGAGAGTGCGTATGAGGCAGTTAAGCGCTACGCCGAGGCCGACCGGAGGTCGATGAACGCCTGGATCGAAGAGCTCCTCGACGTGGAGGACATGCGCCGGCGGTGCGCCGCGCATAGCCAGTGGATGGCGGACCATCCTGAGGCGGTGGCTTTCAGTGAAGCGTGGGCCGATCGCAACCTCGACGACCTGGCAAAGCGTTGACTGAACCCCCACGCAGAGGGGAGATCTGGACTACCGACAGCGGGATCAGTGTGCTGGTGATTTCGTCGACCGTGTACAACGAAATCGCCAGTGAGCCGACCATCGTTGTGGTGCCGGTATTCGATAGTGAGCCTGACGCCGGATTCGGGGTGGACCTGGGCGACGGCTGGGCTGCTCCGGGATTGGTCACCAGCCTGCACAAGGCCCGACTGCATGCGATCCGCCGTCGGATCGACATTCAAGCTCTAACCGACGTCAACAACATGCTCTTCAAGATCCTCGCGACACCCGGTCGGTAGGTAAGCGCGTGGAGAGATTCAAGAGCCCCGCACCCGGTGACCCGACCGGGAATCACTCGGCATAGCCAAGTCGCCCAAAGTCTGCAACCATCTGCTCGCCATCTATCGGTACGAGATGGCCGATGAGCGTACGGATGGAAGGGACCGCATGCCGGCTAAGACGCGTTCGTGGTGGGGCTGGGGAAACGTCGAAGATGCCGTCGGGCCCGACGAGCGTGCGGCGCTGGTCGGGCGGGTGAGGGCGTTGCTGCCCGACGCGGACTTGGCTGCCCATCAACCCCCGTCGTTGCAAAGCCTCGACGTGCGGCCGCCGCGGGTGAGCGCACCCGGGTCGCTGGCACACCTGGCCTCGGTCGATCTGGCTGATCGGGTGCGGCACAGTCATGGGCAGGCGTATCGGGACGTGGTGCGGTGTCTGATGGGGACGGTCGAGAACGTCGTCGACATCGTGTTTCGGCCGACCACGGAAAATGAGGTCGTCGACGTCCTGGACTGGTGCACCGGTGAGCGGATCGCGGTGATTCCGTTCGGCGGCGGCAGTTCGGTTGTCGGTGGCGTCGAGCCGCGTTTCGACGGCGACTATCCCGGTGTCGTCGCGGTAGATCTCACCGCGATGAACCGAGTACTGGAGATCGATCGGATCAGCCGTGCCGCGCGGATCCAGGCCGGTGTGCTCGGCCCCGCGCTCGAGGACCAACTGCGCGGTGCGGGATACTCGCTGCGGCATTTCCCGCAATCGTTCGAGTTCTCCACGCTCGGGGGATGGCTGGCCACCCGTTCGGGCGGCCACTTCGCCACCGTTTACACCCATATCGACGATCTCACCGAATCGCTGCGCGTCGTGACGCCCGGTGGCATCAGCGAGTCCCGCCGCCTGCCGGGGTCCGGTGCCGGCCCGTCGCCGGACCGTATGTTCCTGGGCTCGGAGGGAACCCTCGGGGTGATCGCCGAGGCGTGGATGCGCCTGCAGGACCGGCCGCGATGGCGCGCGGGCGCATCGGTGCTTTTCGACGACTACGCCGGCGCCGTGCACGCAACGCGAATGTTGGCGCAGTCGGGCCTGTTTCCGAGCAACTGCCGACTACTGGACCCGATGGAAGCGATGCTCAACGCCGGCACGACGACGACGGGCGGAGTTTTGGTGCTGGCCTTCGAGTCCGCCGATCACCCGGTCGAGGGCCCGATGGCGCGGGCAGTCGAGATCGTCGCCGATTGCGGCGGCACGCTGCCCGACGGTGTGCGCAGCAGCGATGCCACCGACGGCAATCCGGCAAGCGACGCCGCCAATACGTGGCGCTCGTCGTTCATCCGCATGCCCTACCAGCGCGACGCGCTGGCGCAGCACTCGATGATTACCGAGACATTCGAAACAGCTTGCACCTGGGACACTTTCGACACCTTGCACGCCGCGGTCACCGATGCCGCTACCGAGACAATGACCGCAGTCGGCGTTACAGGCGTACTAACCTGCCGGTTCACCCACATCTATCCGGACGGTCCGGCGCCATACTTCGGCGTCTACGCCGCCGGCCAGTGGGGCAAGACGGTCGGGCAGTGGGATGACATCAAAGCAGCGGTGTCGCAGGCCTTGGCGGACAACGGCGCGACCATCACTCACCATCACGCTGTCGGTCGTGACCACCGGCCCTGGTACGACCGCCAACGGCCGGAGCCTTTCGCAGCTGCGCTGCGCGCGACCAAGCAAGTCCTCGATCCCGCCGGGATACTCAACCCGGGCGTCCTCATCGATCCGTAACCGCACCGACGAGTTGTGCCGGTTAGGACGGCTGCGGCGGGATCGCCCGGGGCGGCGGGTTGTGCGGGGCCACAAACCAACTGACCTTCGCGCGCCAGGACCGTGCTGAGCCGTACGCGAATCCGACTACGCCCAGACACGCGCATAACCACACCGGCAGGGTGACGTCGATGCCGGCCCACGCGGTGCCCATCTGTATCACGTTGGCCGCCACACCGAACGCTGCTGATATCAGGTAGAGGTCGGCAGTCCCTCTCGAGCGGGGGTCTCCCCGCAAAATCAGGAGTACTTTACCGGCGTAGGCGAACAAGTAGATCAGTAGCGCACCCAATACCAGCCAATAGGCACCGAGCCAGAACGTGCTGACGTGGGCGGGAAACATGTCCGGGTGGTAGCCCTCGCGCGCGATGACGAACACCGCCACCAGAAGCGGCACACCGAACTGTAGCGGCGTTTCGATGTGGCGTCGGAACAGCGCCCGAAGCTGGTGCTCGTCGGCCAGCCGCGCCAACCCATGGTGGATGATCGCGGTCACCGCGACGATCAGGCACAGATGACCGAGGAGATCTTCGATGTTCCACCGCCCGAAGACGTTGTGCAGTGGCGGCCCGAGGGTGGCCGATGCCCACGGCGACATCAGGAGCACGGCACAGCCCTGCAGGGCGATGTTGAGGCTGGCACCGGCTTCCCAGCGCGATCCCCAGGTGTGACGCCGAATCCACAGGCTGCCCACGACGACGGCCAGGGTGGCGGTGATCAGCGCGGACATCATTGTGCGGCAATGCTTTCAGCTGCGATCAGATTGGTGGCTTACTGGGGTCGGGGCGAAGGTCGCTTAGCTTCGGTCGGCTGGGCTCAGACTGCACGTATTCGGTGACCGCCTCGTGCTCGATCAGTCCGTAGCGAACCTGCAGTTCAACCGGGTTCAGTCCGAAAAAGTTGGCCACCTTGATCAGGTTGTCTGCGCTGACCAGCCTGCCCTCGCGCGCGGCCTTGTAGTAAGAGGACTTGCGGTAGCCGAACGCCGCGTATACCTCGGTCGCGGCCAGCGGTCTCCCGACGAGGTAGGGCAACACCACCGCCGGGTCCTTATAACGGTCGTCCATAACCGAGGACATTAGTACTCCGGGACGCCCTCGCCCAGTATCTAAGGCAATTCCGGCTGAATAGTCTATGTTAGTGGACTTAGGTCCATCATCCGATACCGGCGTGGCAGCGCTATGGAGACAGGCAAATGAAGACAGTCGTTGGCCGGCCGCCGGCCAAGAAGTGGCCTTGGGTCGTCGGAGCGATCGCCGCGCTGCTGCTGATCGGCATCGGCGTGCTCGACCCGGCCGGGCCGGCTGACCAGACCGCCGCGGCCGTGCCAGGCACAACGAGCACCCCGGCACCGATCGGGTCTGCTGCTGTCGCCGAGGTCGAGACCGATGGGGAGTGGGCCACCGCACTGGCCCGCCTCAACACACTGGCGATCAAGGGGCGCGCCCCGAAAACCGGGTACAGCCGCGCGGCGTTCGGTCCGGCCTGGAGCGACGACGTCAACGTCGAAGACGGACACAACGGCTGCGACACCCGCAACGACATGCTGCGTCGCGACCTAACCGACATCACCGTCAAGTCGAATGGCTGTGTCGTGCTATCCGGCATCCTCAACGACCCCTACACCGGCACCGCGATTCCGTTCCAGCGGGGTGCCAAGACCTCGACCGCTGTCCAGATTGACCACGTGGTGGCCCTCGAGGACGCGTGGCAGAAGGGCGCGCAGCAACTCGACGCCCAGACGCGCCAAAACTTTGCGAACGACCCCGCTGACCTGCAAGCCACCGATGGGCCGACGAATGAGAAGAAGGGCAGCGCTGACGCCGCAACATGGCTGCCGCCGAACAAGAGCTATCGCTGCACCTACGTCTCGCGGCAGGTATTCGTCAAAAGCCGGTACGGCCTGTGGGTTACGCAGGCAGAACACGATGCGATCGCCAACCTGCTGACCGGTTGCGGCGCGACGGCACCTTGACTGAAATAACCAGTGCAGCACCGAGTTTGCAGGTGTTCATGGCGCGGTGTCGGCACCGCGGTCGTAGTAATCACGAAGTGGGAGGTGGCCAATGGGATCTGCTAATGCAGCGTGTGCATCGACTGTGGAAAAGCGTTCGCGGTGAGCCACGGTGGTGATGGTGTGTTCTTCCATCTACTGCGCTGTGGGCAATGTGGCAAAGCAAAGGCAATCGCGTTCGACGAACGTGGGGAGCTTCATCTGCGGTACGTGAATGGCTCGCCGACACCGCATTGCACGGCCAGATACGTCGACGCCGAACCTGTCTCCGCGGAGAACTACTGGTCTGCTGTCGAGGCGTTCGCCGGGCGTTGTGACTGCCGACGTACCCGCCCGATGTCCCGTCTGCCGGTCCCGAAATTCGAAGAAGGCTGGTGCGGCTAACTCGTGACGCGCCGGCTCAGCGGGGAAGCCGGCGCGATGGTGCCGTCGGGGTCGGCGGTCGGGGCGCGGTGGTGGCGCCGGTGGTGGCGGATCTCGTAGGACAGCAACGCCGCTCCCACAATGCCCGTGCACAGCGACACCAGAAACAGCAACGGACTGACGTCGCCGGTGAGCGCGTTACCCAGGATCACGATGGCGGTCGTCCCGGGAAACAGACCCACCAGCGTGGCAAGTGTGTAGGGCAACACCCGTACCGCCGACGCGCCGGCGGCGTAGTTCAGCACCGAAAACGGCACGGCCGGGATCAGCCGCAGTGACATGATCGCTGGCCAGCCGCGGTTGTGCAGGCGCGTGTCGAGCTTTTCAACGGTCTGGTGACGAACAAGGCGGCTGAGCTGCCAGCCGGCCAACCGCACCAGCACCAGCGCGATCACCGCGCTGGCCGTGCTGGCGATCACCGCCAGCGCCACACCCTGCACCGGCCCGAACAGCAGCCCGGCGGCCAGCGTGAACGCGGTGCGCGGAAACGGCAGTACGGTCACCACGATGTGAGCACCCAGGAACGCCAACGGGAACCACGGCCCCACCGAGATCGCCCAGTCCCGCACCTGCACCGCGGTGGGCAACGGGACCAGCAGCGCCACCGCGATCAGCCCTGCCACCGCGGCGGCGGTCAACACGATCCGCCGCCTGGGCACCTGACGAGCCGTCGCGACAACGGCGGAGGCCAGGCCACGCAGCATGCAGGCGATTTTGCCGGTCGCGGGAGCCGTCACGGGCGATAAGCCTACGGGCCGCCGGTGAACAACGCGGCTCACACACCGGGGCGTTTCCCCATCGGCGGCCGCCCCTCCGATTCGGCGAGCCGGCCGGCATCAATTAGCCTGGTTAGCAAGTGGCAGGCCCCGATCGATGGCCGTCACGTGGTGCGATAACAGGAGCCGCCGGTGTCTGTCGATGTGTCCGCCGAACCCGCCGATCTGGAACAGGGCCGCGCCCGCTGGCGCACGGCGGTAGCCGACGTACTGGCTAAAAACACCCGGCGCGACGCCGGCGACCTCGGGCCCGAACCCGAGCGGTTGCTCGACACCCCGACCTATGAGGGGTTCCCCGTCCGGGCGCTGTATACCGCGCTCGATGCGCTGCCGGAACCGCCGCTGCCCGGCCAGTGGCCGTTTGTCCGCGGCGCCGACGCATTGCGCGACATCAACTCGGGCTGGAAGGTCGCCGAGGTGTTCCCGGACAACGGTGCCGACGACAACGCCGCGGTGCTGGCCGCGCTCAGCGACGGGGTCAGCGCGCTGGTGCTGCGCGTTGGCTCGTCGGGCGTGGCGCCGGCGCAGCTCGAGCAGCTGCTCGCCGGAGTCTATCTGGACCTGTTGCCGGTGATCATCGACGCGGGCGCGGACTACACCGCGGCCGCTGAGGTTCTGCTTCCCCTGGTGGCCGAGCTGGACAAGCCGATGACGCTCTCGGTGGACTTCGGCGCCGACCCGCTCACCGCGCCACTCAGCGGCAGGCGGTCCGCGTCGCTCGACGAAGTGGTCGCGGTCGCGGCCAAAGTGGCCGATGCACAAGGCATCCGCGCGATCACCATTGACGGGCCCGCCTTCCACAACCTCGGCGCCAACGCGGCCTGGGAGTTGGCCGGCAGCATCGCCGCAGGGGTGGTCTACCTGCGGGTGCTTGACGAAGCCGGGTTGCCGATCGCAAAGGCGTTGCGGCAGGTCAGTTTCCGGATGGCAGCCGACGACGATCAGTTCATGACGATCGCCAAGATGCGGGCAATGCGTCAACTGTGGGCGCGGATCGCTGAGGTCGTCGGCGCACCGGAAAGCGGCGCGGCCATCCTGCACGCCGAGACCTCGCTGCCGATGATGACCCAGCGCGACCCGTGGGTGAACATGCTGCGCAGCACGCTGGCCGCGTTCGGGGCAGGCGCCGGCGGCGCGGACAGCGTGCTGGTCCTGCCGTTTGACGTGGCGATCCCCGGCGGCTTCCCGGGCACGTCGGCCAGTTTCTCGCGCCGCATCGCCCGCAACACTCAACTGCTGCTGCTCGAGGAGTCACATCTCGGCCGTGTGCTCGACCCGGCGGGCGGGTCGTGGTTCGTCGAAGACCTCACCGAGCAGCTTGCCCAGCAGGCCTGGCGGCATTTCCAGGCCGTCGAGGAGCGCGACGGATTCGTCGATGCCCGTGGATACTTACGCGATCAGATCGCTGGGATCGCCGCGCGCCGCACCGACGACATCGCGTACCGGCGCACCGTCATCACCGGGGTCAACGAATACCCGAATCTCGCCGAGCCTCCACTATCGCAATCTCATTCCGTCGCAGCCATAGTTCGTTACGCCGCGGAATTCGAAGCGTTGAGGGACCGCTCGGACGCCTTCCTACAGCGCACCGGATCGCGACCGCAGGTACTGTTGCTGCCGCTGGGCCCGCTGGCCGAACACAACATTCGTGCGACGTTTGCAGCCAACCTGCTGGCCTCCGGCGGCATCGAGACCATCAATCCCGGGCCGGTCGACGCCGAAAGTGTTCCACGGGCCGTGTCGGACACCGGATCGCCTGCAACGGTGGTCATCTGCGGCACCGACAAGCGCTATGCCGCGGAAGTCGCAGGCGTCGTCGACGCGGCGCGCAACGCCGGCATCGAACGGATCTACCTGGCCGGGCCGGAAAAGGCGGCAAGCGACTCCACACCTCGGCCCGACGAGTATCTGACCGCGAAAATCAATGCGGTCGAAGCCCTGTCGAACTTGCTGACAAGGTTGGGGGCCTAGGACGGTGACTGCCCATGATGTCGCCGGCAAGCCGGCTCCGGAAACCAACTCTGTTGTCGGTAGCTTCGCCGACGTGCCACTGCATGGTGACCGCGCCATCGAGCCCGCCACCGAAGCCGTCGTCACGCAGTACGTCGCCGCTGCCGCCTCGGCGCATGGTTACACCCCGGATCAACTGGACTGGCACACACCGGAAAACATCGTCGTCAAACCGCTCTACATCGGCACCGACCGCGCTGACGCGGAAGCCGGCGGCTACCCACTGAACAGCTTCCCCGGTGAACCGCCCTACATTCGCGGCCCGTACCCGACGATGTATGTCAACCAGCCGTGGACCATCCGCCAATACGCCGGATTCTCCACGGCCACCGAGTCCAATGCGTTCTACCGTCGTAACCTGGCCGCCGGCCAGAAGGGCCTGTCGGTGGCCTTCGACCTGGCTACCCATCGCGGCTATGACTCCGACCACCCGCGTGTGCAGGGCGACGTTGGAATGGCCGGTGTGGCAATCGATTCCATTCTGGACATGCGCCAGCTGTTCGATGGGATCGACCTGTCGGCGGTCAGCGTGTCGATGACCATGAACGGCGCGGTGCTGCCGATCCTGGCGCTGTACGTGGTGGCCGCCGAGGAGCAGGGGGTGCCGCCGGAGAAGCTGGCCGGCACCATCCAGAACGACATCCTCAAAGAATTCATGGTCCGCAACACCTACATCTATCCGCCGAAGCCGTCGATGCGGATCATCTCCGACATTTTCGCCTACACCAGTGCGAAGATGCCCAAATTCAACTCGATCTCCATCTCCGGCTACCACATCCAGGAAGCCGGCGCCACCGCGGATCTGGAGCTGGCCTACACGCTGGCCGACGGCGTGGACTACATCAAGGCCGGCTTGGACGCCGGCCTGGACATCGATCAGTTCGCGCCGCGGTTGTCGTTCTTCTGGGGTATCGGGATGAACTTCTTCATGGAGGTCGCCAAACTGCGCGCCGGCCGCCTGCTGTGGAGTGAGCTGGTCAGCGGGTTCAACGCGAAGAAACCCAAATCGCTCTCGCTGCGCACCCATTCGCAGACCTCGGGCTGGTCGCTGACTGCGCAGGATGCTTTCAACAACGTGGCCCGCACCTGTATCGAGGCGATGGCCGCAACCCAGGGGCACACCCAGTCGCTGCACACCAACGCGCTCGACGAGGCGTTGGCGCTGCCCACCGACTTCTCGGCCCGCATCGCCCGTAACACCCAGCTGCTACTGGAGCAGGAGTCGGGCACCACGAGGCCGATCGACCCATGGGCCGGCTCCTATTACCTGGAGTGGCTGACTCATCAGCTCGCGCAGCGCGCCCGCACGCACATTCGCGAAGTGGAAGAGCACGGCGGGATGGCGCAGGCGATCAGCGACGGCATCCCCAAGCTGCGCATCGAAGAGGCCGCGGCCCGCACCCAGGCCCGCATCGACTCTGGCCGCCAGCCGGTAATCGGGGTCAACAAGTATCAGGTCGACGAGGACCACGACATCGAGGTGCTCAAGGTCGAGAACAGCCGGGTGCGTGCCGAGCAACTGGCCAAGCTGCAAGAACTGCGGGCGAACCGGGATCCACGGGCCGTCGATGCAGTGCTGGCCGAGTTGACCCGTGCCGCCGCCGCGCACGGCCCGGCCGGCGAAGACGGCCTCGGTAATAACCTGTTGGCATTGTCCATCAACGCGGCCCGGGCCAAGGCCACCGTCGGAGAGATCTCCGATGCGCTGGAAAAGGTGTACGGGCGTCATCAGGCCGAGATCCGGACCATCGCCGGGGTTTACCGTGATGAAGCAGGAGTGGGAGGAGGTGGCAGCATCGCTCCTCTTTCCAGTGCAACCGAACTCGTCGAGAAGTTTGCCGACGCCGATGGCCGGCGACCGCGGATCCTGGTGGCCAAGATGGGCCAGGACGGCCACGACCGCGGTCAGAAAGTGATCGCAACGGCGTTCGCCGACATCGGATTCGACGTCGACGTCGGATCGCTGTTCTCCACGCCCGAGGAGGTGGCCCGTCAGGCCGCCGACAACGATGTGCATGTGATCGGGGTGTCATCGCTGGCCGCCGGACACCTCACATTGGTGCCGGCATTGCGTGACGCGCTGGCCGAGGTGGGCCGGCCGGACATCATGATCGTGGTCGGCGGGGTCATCCCGCCGGGTGACTTCGACGAGCTCTACGCCGCCGGCGCCGCCGCCATCTTCCCGCCCGGAACCGTCATCGCCGACGCCGCAATCGGCCTGCTGCACAAGCTCGCCGAGCGGTTGGGGTACAAGCTGAGCTAGATGGCACCCGATAACGGCGACACCGTCGAGGAGCTGGCGGCGGCTGTCCGCAACGGCGGCCGCGCCGAGCTGGCGCAGGCCATCACGTTGGTGGAGTCCACCCGGGCCGACCACCACGAGCAGGCGCAGCAGTTGCTGCTCGAGCTGATGCCGGACGCCGGAAACGCCCATCGCGTCGGCATTACCGGGGTTCCCGGGGTGGGCAAGTCGACCGCGATCGAGGCGCTGGGCATGTACCTCATCGGGCACGGACATCGGCTGGCTGTGCTGGCCGTCGACCCGTCGTCGACACGGACGGGCGGATCCATCCTCGGTGACAAAACCCGAATGCAGCGCCTGGCCGTGCATCCGGAGGCCTACGTGCGTCCATCGCCGACGTCGGGCACGCTGGGCGGGGTAACCAAGGCCACCCGGGAAACCATGGTGCTGCTCGAGGCGGCCGGGTTCGACGTGATCCTGGTCGAGACCGTCGGCGTCGGACAATCCGAGGTTGCGGTGGCCAATATGGTCGACACGTTCGTGTTCTTGACGCTGGCGCGTACCGGGGATCAGTTGCAGGGCATCAAGAAAGGTGTGTTGGAGTTAGCCGACGTCGTCGTGGTGAACAAGGCCGACGGCGACCATCTGGCCGAGGCGCGGTCAGCAGCACGCGAGCTTGCCGGAGCGATCCGGCTGATCCACCCGCGCGAAACGCTCTGGCGTCCCCCGGTTCTCACGATGAGCGCACTGGAAGCAACCGGCGTTGAGGAGTTATGGGAGACGGTCGAGCGGCATCGTCAGGTGCTGACCGAAGCCGGAGAGTTCGAGGCGCGTCGGCGCGCACAACAGGTCGATTGGACGTGGCAGATGGTCCGCGACACGGTGCTGGCGCGGGTGCTGTCCAACCCCGCGGTGCGCAAGGTCCGTGCAGAGGTGGAGCGTCAGGTGCTGACGGGGGAGCTGACCCCGGCCCTGGCTGCTCAGCAAATACTCAAGGTTGCATCAGGCTAACGGAAAGGTAACTTCAGTATTGTTTGCGGATCGCGCAGGTAGATTCGAAGACATGAGGCCGGTAACGCGCCTCGAGCGCAGAGCAGAGTTGCCGCACGGTGTCCACGGTGCGGCGGATCGAAACTTTGCCTGCGCCGTCCGCAGTTTTGCCAGCTTATTCCCGGGCCGCCGCTTTGGCGGCGGGGCGCTGGCGGTGTATCTCGACGGGCAGCCCGTCGTCGATGTGTGGACGGGCTGGTCTGACCGGCGCGGTCAGCAATGCTGGTCGGCGGATACCGGCGCCATGGTGTTTTCGGCGACGAAAGGCATGGCCTCCACGGTCATCCACCGGCTGGTCGACCGAGGGCTGATCGACTACGACACGCCGGTTGCCGAGTACTGGCCGGAATTCGGTGCGAACGGCAAGGCCGACATCACCGTCCGGAAGGTGATGCGGCACCGGGCGGGCTTGTCGCGGCTGCACGGGGCCACCAAGGAAGACTTGCTGAATCACAGACTGATGGAAAAGCGGCTAGCTGCTGCGCCCGCCGGGCATCTGCTGGGCAAACCGGCGTATCACGCCCTGACCTACGGCTGGCTGATGTCGGGGCTGGCCCGGGCGGTCACCGGCAAGGGCATGCGTGAGCTGATCCGCGAGGAGTTGGCCGAGCCGCTGGACACCGACGGTTTGCACCTGGGCCGGCCACCGGTGGAGTCCGCCACCCGGGCCGCGCAGATCGTCATGCCGCAGAGCACCATCCCCAATCCGGTCTTCAACTATGTGGCGCCCAAGATCGCGTCGCTGCGGGCAGCCGCCGGGTTCGGCGCAATGTATTTTCCCGGCATGAAAGCTGTTGTTCAGGGCGATATTCCGTTACTGGATGCCGAGATTCCCGCGGCGAACGGAGTGGTGACCGCCCGCGCGCTGGCCCGGATGTATGGCGCGATCGCCAACGGCGGCGAGATCGACGGCATGCGGTTCTTGTCGCGCAAGCTGGTGGAGGGACTGACTGGCCGGCACAGCCTGCGACTGGATCACAGCATCTTGGTGCCGTTGTCGTTCCACTTGGGGTACCACACCGTGCCGTTCAACGTGATGCCCGGTTTCGGCCACGCCGGGTTGGGCGGCTCGCTGGGATGGGCCGACCCGGCGAGCGGATTGGCGTTCGGTTTCGTACACAACCGGCTGCTCTCGCCATTTGTGGTGGTGGATCACACCGCTTTCGTCACCACCGCGGCCATGATCCGGCGAGGCGTCACACAGGCCCGCAAGCATGGCTTCCGCAGAGTGGCCGACTTCGGGGCGCCGTTCCCCGAGCCGGGAGCTGTCGCCGGCTAAGCAGTCCCCGCTGCCTGATTGACGCATCAGTCAGCAACTCTCTAGTGTGCCGGTATGTCGACGGCTTGGGCGCGGGCGTTGGTGTTGGAGGCGCCGCGCCGCCTGACCGTCCGGGAGTTCAGGTTGCCGACCCTCGGCGAGGATGACGCGCTGGTGCGGGTGGCCGCCTGCGGGCTGTGTGGCACCGACCATGAGCAGTACACCGGCGAGTTGTCCGGCGGGTTCGCCTTCGTTCCCGGACACGAAACGGTCGGGACCGTCGAGGCCATCGGACCGGTGGCGGCGCAGCGATGGGGTGTGGCCGCCGGCGATCGGGTAGCCGTCGAGGTGTTCCAGTCATGCCGGGCCTGCCCGGCGTGCCGGTCGGGGGAGTATCGGCGCTGCGAGCGCCACGGGCTGGCCGACATGTACGGGTTCATCCCCGTCGACCGCGAGCCCGGCCTGTGGGGCGGCTACGCGGAATACCAATACCTGGCGCCCGACTCGATGGTGTTGCCCGTGCCGATCGACCTCGATCCTGTCGTGGCCACGTTGTTCAACCCGCTGGGAGCCGGAATCCGCTGGGGTACAACGGTTCCGGGTACCAAGACGGGCGACGTTGTCGTTGTGCTGGGACCAGGCATCCGTGGGTTGTGCGCGGCGGCGGCCGCCAAAGAGGCCGGTGCCGGGTTCGTGATGGTGACCGGTCTGGGTCCGCGCGATGCCAACCGGTTGGCCCTGGCGTCCAAATTCGGCGCCGATCTGGCAATCGACGTCGGCATCGACGATCCGGTTGCGGCGCTGAAGAAGGCAACCGGCGCACTGGCCGACGTCGTCGTCGACGTCACCGCCAGGGCGCCAACGGCTTTCGCGCAGGCGATCGCGCTCGCCCGTCCCGCCGGGACGGTCGTCATCGCGGGGACCCGGGGCTTCGGCAGCGGCGCTCCGGGGTTCTCCCCGGACATCATGGTGTTCAAGGAGCTGCGGGTGCTGGGTGCGCTCGGCGTCGATGTCAGCGCATATCGGGCCGCACTGGACCTGCTGGCCGCCGGCCGGTATCCGTTCGCAAGCTTGCCGCGCCGCTGCGTGAACCTCGACGATGCCGAAGACCTGCTCGCCACCATGGCCGGCGAGCGTGACGATGTCCCACCAGTCCACGGAGTGCTGAAACCATGACGTCCTCCCCAGCCCGCATACCCCTGCTCCCGGTCGCTGAGGCCAAAGCGGCCGCCGACGAGGCCGGTGTGCCCAACTACATGGCCGAACTGGCCATCTTCCAGGTGCTGCTGAACCATCCCAGCCTGGCCCGCGCGCTGAACGACCTGTTGGCCACCATGCTGTGGCACGGCAAGCTCGATTCGCGGCTGCGCGAACTCGTGATCATGCGGATCGGCTGGCTGACCGCCTCGGACTATGAGTGGACCCAGCACTGGCGGGTGGCGCAGGGCCTCGGGGTTTCCGCCGAAGATCTGCTCGGCGTGCGGGACTGGCAGGTCCACGCCGGGTTCGGGCCGGCGGAACGGGCGGTGCTGGCGGCCACCGACGACGTCGTGCACGACGGCGCGGTCAGCGCAGAAAGCTGGGCGACTTGTGAACGCGAACTCGGCACCGACCGGGAAGTGCTCATCGAACTCGTCACCGCGATCGGCGCGTGGCGGATGATCGCGTCGATCCTGGACAGTCTGCGTGTGCCGTTGGAAGGCGACCTATCGAGCTGGCCGCCCGACGGACGAGCGCCTGCATCTGGGGGATAGCTGCGGCGACGCCGACTATCCCACAACGTCGTCCGGCCAACAGCCGATCAGGCCGTCGAATACCAGATCCGTTTGCGGAAAATCGTCACCGACGCACAGCAGGGACTCCCCGGCCAGCCGTGCAACCGCATACGTCATGCAATCCCCGAAATTGAGCGCAGCGGGGTGTCTTCCCTTACCGAAGTCGACATACGCACGGTGAGCGACAACAGTGTGAGCCTCGGTGAAAGCGACTATGGCTAAGTCGAATTCCTGCCTTACGCGTTCGTAGACGGTGCGGCCAACCGGACCGTACCGGTGTGACAAGACAATCATGCATTCCGTCGCACTCGGTGCCGCGATCCGGGCTGCAGTAGTGGCCAGCGTCGAAGCGATCTTGGCCGAATGCTGCTCACCCTGAATGAGGGCGATCATGGCCGACGTGTCAACGATCACCGGCTAGACGCCGTTCCCCGAGTAGCCGAGAATCTCCTCCCGTTCCTGCTTGGTGATCGCGGCGCCGGAGCGGGTGACGGGCCAAATCTCGCTCCGAAGCATGTGCAGCAGGTCGTCGACGCGATTCCGGCGCCCGTGGTCTTCTTCGGTGTCAAGCATTGCGAGTTGCGCGCGAAGCGCGTGACGGACGGCACCGGTTTTCGACGTGTGCAATCGCTCGGCGAGTTGATCGGCGAGCATCTGGGTTTCGGGATCTTTGATGTTCAGCGCCATGGTGTAATGCTACCATTATTTGATCAAATACACCGGAGCGCACCGCGCCGGTGTCACACGATCCGGTACGTCTGTACGGCGTGCGCGACGACATTGCCGTCGGCGTCGGCGGCGGTGATCTCGGTGAACGTCAGCTCCTTGCGCCGCCGGGTGGTGCGGGCATGACACAGCAGATCGCAGCGCTTGGCGGCGCCGGTGTACTGGACGCTCATCGCGACCGTGGAGGCGCGCATGCCCTTGTCGAAGTCGTGGTTCGACCAGGCGGCGGCGGCACCCGCGGTATCCATCACCGACGCGATCACGCCACCGTGAAAGTAGATGCCGTCGTTGGTCAGGTCGTCACGAAACGGCAGCCGGATGGTGACGTCGTCGGGTTCGTAGCGCTCGAAGACGATGCCCAACCCGGCCAGGAACGGGGTGGTCGGCATTAGCTCACGCACCGCCTGGCGGCGGTTATGCTGCTGCTCGTCGGTCAAAGCCATAGCCGGCACCCTACTATGATTGACACATCAATCAATAACTCGTAGCGTCGTGGCCGTGCGAACCAGAGTCGCCGAGTTACTCGGTGTCGAGTTCCCGATCTGCGCCTTCAGCCACTGCCGCGATGTGGTGACTGCGGTGTCCAACGCCGGTGGATTCGGCATCCTGGGCGCCGTCGCGCACAGCCCCAAGCGGCTGGACACCGAGCTGACCTGGATCGAGGAGCAGACCGGCGGCAAGCCCTACGGCGTCGACCTGCTGCTGCCGCCCAAATATGTCGGCGCGGAATCCGGCGGCATCGACGCCGGTCAGGTGCGCGCGCTGCTGCCCGAGGAGCACCGCGCGTTTCTCGACGACCTGCTGGGCCGCTACGGCATCGTGTCCACCGGCGAGTCGCTGCTGCCGGCGACCGCCGGGCTCAACGTGTCGCCGAAGGGCTACGAGCCGCTGCTCGACGTCGCGTTCGACCACGATATCCGGCTGATCGCCAGCGCGCTCGGCCCGCCGCCGCCCGAGCTGGTCACCCGCGCCCACGACCACGACGTACTGGTGGCCGCCCTCGCCGGCACCACCGAGCACGCGCGGCGGCACGCCGCCGCCGGTGTCGACCTGATCGTCGCCCAGGGCACCGAGGCAGGCGGCCACACCGGCGAGGTGGCGACGATGGTTTTGGTGCCCGAAATAGTTGATGCGGTAGCTCCGCTTCCGGTGCTGGCCGCGGGCGGGATTGCCCGCGGCCGCCAGATCGCAGCGGCGTTGGCGCTGGGCGCCGAGGGCGTGTGGTGCGGGTCGGTGTGGCTGACCACCGAAGAAGCCGAGACGTCGCCGGTGGTCAAGGACAAATTTTTGGCCGCATCGTCGTCGGACACGGTGCGTTCCCGGTCGCTGACCGGCAAGCCCGCACGCATGCTGCGCACCGCCTGGACCGACGAGTGGGAGCGCCCCGAGAGTCCCGCGCCGCTGGGCATGCCGCTGCAAAGCGCGCTGGTCGCCGATCCCCAGCTGCGCATCAACGCCGCCGCCGGCCAGCCGGATGCCAGGGCCCGCGAGCTGGCGACCTACTTCGTCGGGCAGGTGGTCGGCTCGTTGGACAAGGTGCGGCCGGCGCGGTCGGTGGTGCTCGACATGGTGTCGGAGTTCATCGACGCCGTCGGACGCCTCGATGAGCTGATCGACCGGTGAGCCCCACGACCACCCGCCGGCGCCGCGCGGTCAGCGACGAAGACAAGTCCCAGCGGCGCGACCAGATCATGGCCGCCGCGAAGAAGGTGTTTGCCCGCAAGGGTTTTCACGCCACCACGATCGCCGATATCGCAAAACAGGCCGGCCTGGCCTACGGGTCGATCTACTGGTACTTCGACTCCAAGGACGATCTGTTCCACGCGTTGATGGCCGTCGAGGAGCAGGCGCTGCGCACCCACGTCACCGCCGCCGTCGCCGCGATCGGGAAAACCGACGGCGAGATACCGTTTCGCACCGCCGTGCAGGCGACCTTGGAGTTCTTCGAGGCCGACAAGGCCACCGTCAAGCTGCTGTTCCGCGACGCCTACGCCTTGGGAGACCGCTTCGAAAAGCACCTCGGTGGCATCTACGAGCGGTTCATCGACGACATCGAAACCTTCATCGTCGTTGCCCAGCAGCGCAATCAGGTGGTCGTCGCCCCGCCCCGGATGGTGGCCTACACCCTGGCGGCGCTGATCGGCCAGTTGGCGCACCGGCGGCTGTCCACCGACGATGGCGTCACCGCGGCCGAAGTCGCCGATTTCGTAGTATCGCTCGTCCTCAACGGACTGCGACCCCGGGAAAGCTAACCGTGCGTTTCGTCGTCGTCGGCGCCGGAATGGCCGGGGTGCTCTCCGCGATCAAACTGCGCGAGGCCGGTTTCAGCGACGTCACCGTCTACGAGAAGGCCGACCGACTTGGCGGCACCTGGCGCGAGAACACCTACCCGGGTATCGCCTGCGACGTCCCGGCGCACCTGTACACCTACACCTTCGCGCCCAATCCGGAGTGGAGCCATGCGTTCGCGCCCGGCCCGGAAATCCTCGCTTACTTCAAAAGCGTCGCGAACCGTTATGGCGTCGACAGCCTGATCCGTTACGGCAACGAGGTGCGCCGCCTCGAGTTCGACGGAAACCATTGGCGCATCGAGACATCCACCGGTGAACATGACCAGGCCGACGTCGTTATCGCCGCCACCGGTGTGCTGCACCACCCGCGCTACCCCGACATCGAGGGGCTCGACGATTTCGCCGGCCGCGTTTTCCACAGCGCCCGCTGGGACCACAGCGTGCCGCTGAGCGGTGCCCGGCTCGGGGTGATCGGCACCGGGTCGTCGGCGGTGCAGATCACCGGTGCCCTCAGCGATGTCGTCGACGAACTACTCCTGTTCCAGCGCACCCCGCAATGGATTCTGCCGGTGGACAATCCACCCACCGACGCCGCCGACCGCGAGCGTTACCGGGCCAATCCGGGTGCACTGATCGAGCTGCGCGCGGAACTGAACACCAACTTCATCCAGAGCTTCGCCAACGCCGTCGTCGACGCCGATTCCCCGGCGCTGAAGGTGCTGCAGAAGGTTGCCCACGCCAACCTCGAGGAGAACGTGAAAGATGCTGGGCTGCGGGAGAAGTTGCGGCCCGACTATCGGGCCGGCTGCAAGCGGTTGATCATCTCGCCGAACTTCTACGACGCCATCCAGCGGCCCAATGCCCACCTGGTTACCGCGCGCATCGCGCGGGTTGAACATGACGGTGTGCGCACCGTCGACGGCCAACTGCACCGCCTCGACGTGCTGGTGTTGGCGACCGGTTTTCGGGTTGACCGGTTTCTGCGCCCGATCGAGGTGGTGGGCCGCGGCGGTGTGCGTCTCGACGACCTGTGGGGGCAGCATCCGTTCGCCTACCTGTCGGTGTCGGTGCCCGGCTTTCCCAACCTGTTCATGCTCAACGGGCCCAACGGGCCGGTCGGCAACTTCTCGCTGATCGACGTCGCGGAGGCCCAGTTCGACTATCTGATGCAACTCGTCGGCCTGCTGGCCGACGGCAAGTGCCGCCAGATCAGCGCCGGCCGCGAGGCGACCGCCCGGTTCGAGACCGACCGCCTGGAAGCCGCGAAAAAGACGGTGTGGGTGACCGGCTGCCGCAGCTGGTACCTCGACGACCGCGGGGTTCCGGTCGCGTGGCCGTGGAGCTTTACCCGCTTCCGCGAGGTCATGACACGCCCGGACCTTGCCGACTACGAACTCATAACCGCTGGCCAGGGCTCCTAGCAAACACCCAGAAAATTCACAGACCACCTGAATTGACCCGATCAAGTTCTTGGTGCATCATCGATTGGGTAAGCACCTCGTTAGGTGAGGCGTCTACACGGATATAGGCCACTGACCCCGAACGTCGAGAGACGCCCAGGGTCAGGACAGCTCCTCCCGGCTTAAGGGTTGAGCCCAAGTGGCTTCCGGAGTTTCCGGATACGCCGGGTAGTGCCGAAGCCCTGACGAGTGGGGTGCGGCCTTCGACATTCGTCGGGTTGTACTCCTGCTTTCGAGTTACAGCGCAGATAACTGCGCGTCGCGTAGCCGTGAGGAGGTGAGGGGACGATGAGTTCCAGTGATAGTCCGGATCGATATCCGGGCTCTGTTTCGTCCCGATCCGACCTCCGGCGCATCGTTTTCAGCTAAAGCGAACGTTGCCTCATCGGAAGAACGGCGGGACGGGACACCGAATCCTGTTGTACCCGTTCGACTTGTCCCGAGGAGGCGACCATGACCGCTGTACTGTACGACGAAGTGGTGACGGCAACGCCGACGCCGAAGCTGAGGGTGGTTACTACCCCCCAGCCGACGGCGGCGCCCACCAGGAAAGTCTCCAGGCGGCCTGATCGTCAATTCGGTGGCGACCCATTGGTCGCCGGGGCTGCTCGGCTGCTGTGTGTTCCGCTGCGGCAGGTCTACGCCGCACTGTGGCGGGTGGGCCTACTGGAAGTCGGCGCCTAGACCACCATTGCTCCCGGGCGTCTGAGGCGTCGAAATCGCTTCAGGCCCCGGGAGCCGCTATGAGTGCCGAAAGTCCCTGCCGATACGCGGGCAGGCTGTGGCGCCAGCCGATGTCGATCGGCCCGCCGCTGTCGACGAGGATCTCGGTGCCCACGTGCACGTACGGCGCCGGCGGCACCAGGGGCACGATGTCGAGGAAATTGACTATCCGGAAACAGCGTTCGATGGCCGCGTTGAAGGCGGCGGCGAAATCGCTCAACCCCACCCGCGGCCCGGCGAACGTGATGACCCGCGGCTCGATGGTGTTCGGCGGCATTTTCCGGAAGATATCGGGCGCCGCGAGCACGGCCAGCGCTGCCCCGAGACTGTGCCCGGTGACCAGGATCTGAGTGCACTTGGTGGTCGCGGTGGCGAGGTTGGCGGCGATGCTGTCCCGGACCAGATCGTAGACGTCTTGGAAACCGGCGTGCACCCGGCCGAAGCCCGCGACAGGCAGATAGGTGGTAGGAATTGCGTCGAAGTCCGCAAGCCAATCTGCGACATCCGAGCTACCGCGGAAGGACACGAACGCAGTACCAGTGGTCGCATTGCGGCCCATCAGCCCGAAGATATTGGTGTCTTTGGTCATCGCGGCCACGGCCGGATGGGGGTTGGTCATCGCGGTGAGCGCCACGCCGTCAACCTCGATCAGGCTCGTCTGCACGAATCCCGGTGGCAGCACGGCGGGGCTACCGTCCATGACGGTGTAGGCCGCCGTCGCCAGCGGCAGCACGACGTCGCGCGCAAACGATGCATCGAATGCCACAGCCGGGAGTCTAGGGATTGCCCCCCGCGCCCGCACATTGGAGCCGCAAAAGTCGCCAGACGCAGTAGCGTTGGCGTGACACCCGCCCGAGCCCGGTCCGAGGGGAGCGCGCCATGGCGACCGATCTGACGCTGTATCTCGACGACGAGCCCGGCGAGCTTGCCCGAGTCGGTGACGTGCTGGGCAAGGCGGGCGTCAACATCGCCGGACTATGCGCCCTGACCAGCGGGGGAGGTCAGGCCCAGGTGCACATCCTGGTGCAGGACGCAACGGCCGCCTTCGAAGCGCTGCAGGGCGCCGGCATCAAGGTCGCTGAGGAGCAGGAGGTGATTGTGCTCGCCGTGGAAGACCGTCCCGGTGCGCTCGGCGAGGCGGTGCACAAGCTCGGCGCCGCCAAAGTCAACTTGGAAACCGCCTACCTGGCGACCAGTACCCGGCTGGTGCTCGGCGCCGATAACCTCGCCAACGCCAAGGCCGCGCTCGGCTAGAATCGGCGCAGCGGCGTCGATCCGGCCATCACCGGTGAGCCTTCGGAAGAACAGCTGAGCGCCCAAAAGGGTAAGGCTAAGTAGAACCGAACGGGTAGGCCCGTCACAGCCTGCACAGAGCGGTCGCGCGTCAAGCGCGGCAAGCGGGGTGGTACCGCGGCGCTCGCGCACCCGGCGCGTCCGTCGTCCCCGGGCCTGAGAGTGGCACAGGAGACGACGCAGGACGTGACCGACCACACCTATCCGAAGCTGGCCGGCGGTGCCCCCCACTTTTCGGCATTGGAGCTCGGGGTCCTCGACTACTGGGACGGCGACGATACCTTTCGTGCCAGCATTGCCCGCCGCGCCGACGCTGCCGAATACGTGTTCTACGATGGGCCGCCGTTCGCCAACGGGCTGCCGCACTACGGGCATCTACTCACCGGCTACGTCAAGGACATCGTGCCGCGGTATCGCACCATGCGTGGCTACCGGGTGGAGCGCCGGTTCGGCTGGGATACTCACGGGCTGCCCGCCGAACTCGAGGTCGAACGCCAGCTCGGCATCACCGACAAGTCGCAGATCGAAGCGATGGGCGTCGCCGCGTTCAACGAGGCCTGCCGCGAATCGGTGTTGCGCTATACCGACGAGTGGCAGGCCTATGTCACCCGCCAGGCCCGCTGGGTCGATTTCGAGCACGACTACAAGACGCTGGATCTGTCCTACATGGAGTCGGTCATCTGGGCGTTCAAACAGTTGTGGGACAAGGGCTTAGCCTACGAGGGCTATCGGGTGCTGCCGTATTGTTGGCGCGACGAGACACCGCTGTCCAATCACGAGCTGCGGATGGACGACGACATCTACCAAAGCCGCCAGGACCCTGCGATCACGGTTGGATTCCGCATCGCCGACGGCGAATTGGCCGGTGCGTACCTGCTGGTGTGGACCACCACACCGTGGACGCTGCCGTCCAACCAGGCGGTCGCCGTCAATCCCGAGGTGACCTATGTGCAGGTGCGGGTGGGGGATCATCGCTACGTTCTGGCGCAGGCCCGGCTGGCCGCCTACCCGCGCGAGCTCGGCGACGAGCCCGAGGTGCTGGACAGCTATCGCGGCGCCGATCTTCTCGGCATTCGGTATCTGCCGCCGTTTCCGTATTTCATGGACTCGCCCAACGCGTTTCGGGTGTTGCCGGGCGACTTCGTGACGACCGAGGATGGCACCGGGATCGTGCACATGGCACCGGCCTACGGCGAGGACGACATGGAGACCGGGGATAAGGCGGGCATCGTGCCGGTCACTCCGGTCGACTCCGGGGGCCGCTTCGACGCCACCGTTCCCGATTACCGGGGCCAGCATGTCTTCGATGCCAACGCGCACATCATTCGCGACCTGAAAAGCGGTCGCGGCCCGGCGGCTGCCAACGGCGCGGTGCTGGTGCGTCACGAAACCTACGAGCACCCTTACCCGCACTGCTGGCGCTGCCGAAACCCGCTGATTTACCGAGCGGTGTCGTCGTGGTTCGTCAAGGTCACCGAGTTCCGCGACCGGATGGTCGAGCTCAATCAGGAGATCACCTGGTATCCCGAGCACGTCAAGGACGGCCAGTTCGGCAAATGGCTGCAGGGCGCACGTGACTGGTCGATCTCCCGAAACCGTTACTGGGGCACTCCGATTCCGGTGTGGGTCTCCGATGATCCGGCCTATCCGCGGATCGATGTCTACGGCAGT
Organism: Mycobacterium sp.; assembly: GCF_050700595.1. Taxonomy (GTDB): domain Bacteria; phylum Actinomycetota; class Actinomycetes; order Mycobacteriales; family Mycobacteriaceae; genus Mycobacterium. The sequence continues at coordinate 2,714 of NZ_JBOHHI010000134.1, read as the reverse complement.
CTCGATGAGCTGGAGCGTGACTTCGGCGTGCGCCCGGACAACCTGCACCGACCCTACATCGACGAGCTCGCCCGACCGAATCCCGATGACCCCACCGGGGGCTCGACGATGCGGCGCATCCCGGACGTGTTCGACGTGTGGTTCGACTCCGGGTCCATGCCCTACGCACAAGTGCACTATCCTTTCGAGAACCGCGACTGGTTCGAGACGCACTACCCGGGTGACTTCATCGTCGAATACATCGGGCAGACCCGGGGCTGGTTCTACACCCTGCACGTGCTGGCCACCGCGCTCTTCGACCGGCCCGCATTCAAAACCTGTGTGGCGCATGGGATCGTGCTCGGCTACGACGGCCAGAAGATGAGCAAGTCTCGGGGCAACTATCCCGACGTGACCGAGGTGTTCGACCGGGACGGCTCGGACGCCATGCGCTGGTTTCTGATGGCCTCGCCGATCTTGCGCGGCGGGAACTTGATCGTCACCGAGCCGGGGATCCGCGAGGGTGTGCGCCAGGTGATGCTGCCGTTCTGGAACGCCTACAGCTTCCTGGCCCTGTATGCGCGGAAAGTCGGTCGCTGGCGCACTGATTCGCTGCGTGTGCTCGACCGCTACATCCTGGCCAAGCTGGCGGCGCTGCGTGACGATCTTACTGCCGAGATGGAGGTATGCGACATCTCCGGGGCGTGTGAGCAGGTGCGCCAATTCACCGAGGCGCTGACCAACTGGTATGTGCGGCGGTCGCGGCAGCGGTTCTGGGAGGAAGACGCCGACGCGATCGACACTCTGCACACCGTGCTGGAGGTAACTGCCCGGCTGGCTGCGCCGTTGCTGCCGCTGACCACCGAGATCATCTGGCGCGGTGTCACCGGCGGGCGTTCGGTGCACCTGACCGACTGGCCGGCGTCCGGCGATGTGCCCGCGGACGCCGACTTGGTGGCGGCGATGGACCAGGTCCGCGAAGTGTGTTCGGCGGCGTCGTCGCTGCGCAAGGCCAAGAAACTACGGGTGCGGCTGCCGTTGCCGAAACTCACCGTGGCGGTGGAAAATCCGCGGAAGCTGGAGCCGTTCACCGACCTGATCGCCGACGAGCTCAACGTCAAGAAGGTCGAACTCACCGACGCCATCGACACCTACGGGCGTTTCGAGCTCACCGTCAACGCCAAAGTGGCCGGGCCGCGACTGGGCAAGGACGTCCAGGCGGCGATCACCGCGGTCAAGGCCGCTCAAGGCGTCGTCAACCCGGACGGCACGCTGACCGCCGGTCCGACGGTGCTGCAGGCCGACGAGTACAGCTCGCGGCTGGTGGCCGCCGACCCGGAGTACACGGCCGCGTTGCCCGGCGGCGCCGGCCTGGTGGTGCTGGACGCCGCGGTCACCCCCGAGCTCGAGGCGGAGGGCTGGGCCAAAGACCGCATCCGCGAACTGCAGGAGCTACGCAAGTCGACCGGGCTGGACGTCTCCGACCGGATCAGCGTGGTGATGTCGGTTCCCGCCCAGCACGCGGACTGGGCCAGGAGACATCGTGACCTCATCGCGCGCGAGATCCTGGCGACCAGCTTCGAATTCGGCGAGCCGGCTGATGCTGTGGAAATCGGTGATGGTGTCCGCGTGGTCATCTCTAAAATCTGACCCACGAAAGTGCATTCCGTCGGCAGTTGCACTTTCGCGGACAGGATGGGTCTTGGAAACACCGTTCATCGGGACCGACGCGCTCCGCGCGGGCACGTTGTCCGAACGTGAGCTCCGGCGGTGCTGCACACGGATCTACCGCAACGTCTATCACCGGCGCGGCAGAGAGCTGACAGCACGAGATCGGGCGCTCGCCGCGTGGCTATGGTCGGGCAAGGAAGCGGTCGTCGCCGGGAGTTCGGCGGCGGCGCTGCTCGGCGCCAAGTGGGTCGATCCGCAGACGCCGGCCGAACTCATCACCGACCGCAAACGTCCGCCACCGTTGATCATCACCCGCAACGAAACCCTGCTGGCCGGTGAGACCACAACAGTCGCTGGGGTGCGAGTGACCTCACCCGCGCGTACCGCGTTCGACCTCGGCCGGCGGCGCGGCTTCGAAACAGCTGTCATTCGCATCGACGCCTTGGCGCGGGCCACCGGCGTAACCGTCGATGATGTTCAGCGGCTGATTGGTGCCCACCGCGGTGCTCGTGGCATGAAGCAGCTGCGACGCGTTCTCCCGCTGGTCGATGCCGGCGCCGAATCGCCGCAGGAGACGCGGACCAGACTCGTGCTCATCGCGGGCGGCTTGCCCAGACCCCAGACGCAGATTGTGGTGGGCAACTACCGTATCGACATCGGCTGGGAGGAATGGCTGGTCGGCGTCGAATACGACGGCCCTCAACACTGGACCGACCCGAGCATCCGCGCAAATGACATCGACCGCACCGTCAAATTGGAGCGCCGGGGTTGGCGGCTGGTTCGCGTGAGCTCCGAGCTGCTGCGCTACCGGCCGCAAGTTATCGTGGCCCGGGCCCGCGACGCTATCCGTCTCAACCGCGAAAGTGCAACTGCCGACGCGTTTTCCGAGTAGCCCCGTTGCTAGTTGCACTTTCGCGGCAATAGCGACTACCCCCAGCTGGGGAGCCAGATCTCCATGTTCCAGGTCTGCTGCGAAATGGGCAGACCGGTGAGTACCGGGAACAGCCAGGCGAAGTTGGTCACCACTAAAGCAACGTAAGAACACACCGCGATGAGCCCCAGCG
>NZ_JBOHHI010000133.1:0-6917 GCF_050700595.1 Mycobacterium sp. | reverse complement strand
ACGCCCACAACGCCGATCCCACACCCTACGTATGGACCGCCACCGCCGAATCCATCCTCGCCAAAGTTCAACGCGCACGCACCAAACTCGGACAAGTAGTCAACCAAAACTGAGACGGACCACTAGGCCTGGATCGATCGGACAGGATTGTGCGGCGGCGTGGGGGTATCGAAATTGGTCGTCCGTTTGGCTTGGTCACCGCATACTTGATGTCCGGACGGTATTTCACCGTCGCCGGCTGAGGGGTGATGTGTGTTGGACGAGCCGACCGTTAGCGCCTCCAGCGCGGGTTCGCGGGCGGGTTCACAATTTGGGCACTATCGGCTGAGGCGGCTCCTAGGCCGGGGCGGGTTCGGTGAGGTATACGAGGCCGAAGACACTGTGATGGACCGCATCGTGGCGGTCAAGCTGCTGGCACCCGCGTACTCGCAGAACACGGTTTTTAGACACCGGCTGTTCCGGGAAGCGCACGCGGCCGGACGGTTGCATGAGCCACACGTTGTGCCCATCCACCAATGCGGAGAGATCGATGGGCAACTCTACATCGACATGCGCCTGATCAAGGGCACCGATTTACAGACCGTGCTGGCCCGGCGAGAGCCGCTGAGTCCCGCACGGGCCGTGGCGATTGTGCGCCAGATCGCCGCGGCGCTGGATGCCGCCCACGCCGACCAGATGGTCCACCGTGATGTCAAACCGGCCAACATCCTGCTGACCGCCGACGATTTCGCTTGCCTGGTTGATTTCGGGCTGGCTAACGCGGCCACCGATGCAAAGCTGACCAGTTCCGGCACCACGGTCGGAACATTTGCCTATATGGGCCCTGAGCGGCTCAGTAACGCCGAGGTGAGTCACCGCGCCGACATCTACGCACTGGGCTGTGTTCTTTATGAGTGCCTGACTGGATCACCGCCCTATACCACCGGTGATCTGCCCGCACTGATCACCGCGCATCTGACCGCGCCAATCCCGCGCCCCAGCCAGCACCGCCCCCAGATCCCAGCCGGGTTCGACGACGTCATCGCCCGTGGCATGGCCAAAAACCCTGACGATCGCTACGCCAGCGCCGGAGAACTCGCCCGAGCCGCCTACCATGCGCTGACCGCATCGGACCAAGATCAGGCCGTAACCATCCTGGCCAGCACCCAGGCCGCTGGCCATCCCGACCACGGGCAAGGCCCCACTGCAGGTAAGCCACCGGTCAGCCCACCGACGAGCACTCCCCACCGGTCAGCCAGGCTGGCCCATACGCAAATGCTGGCCCTCCGTTCGGCAATCGCCCTTTCCGCGCTAATCCTCGTTGCCGTCGCGATTGCGGCGATCATTGGACATCTTGGACGCAGCTCATCGCCACCGACATCGCCTCCCTCCGCGACGTCGCAGCTGGCCGCGCCGCCCTCCCCGCCGTCGCAGCTAGCCGCGCCGCAGGTCTATCCCGCTTCTGCGATCGACACCTTGCTGCTAACCCCGGCCCAGATCAGAACCACCACCGGCGGTGTATTCCATGGCCAGAACGACGCGGACATGGTCGTGACCAACTCGTCCTATGGCATGTCCGACCACGCCAATCAGGTCGATCCGCCCAGCTGCGTCGGCGTCATCTTCGGAGCCGAACCATCGGTATACGAGGGCACCGGATTCGAGGCGATCCGCGACCAGACTTTGGACGTCAGCTCCTACATGACCGGCGATCAGATCGAACAGACCGCCGTGGTGTTTCCCAGCGCCGAAAAGGCCGCGGCCGTGCTGGCCTCGCAAACCAACCAATGGCAGGCCTGCTCGAATCGCGCAAACCCTTACCCGCCACCGATACGAGCACTGCAGATGGGCCAACGGCACGGAGAGGGCGGCTATACTTGGACCCTGGCCGACGTGCAAGTCGGCGACAACCTCATCACCGTCAAGATGGCCGGATACGACAACGAAGCCGGCAGCGACCAGGTGTGTCAATAGGCGCTAGGTGTGCGCGCCAACGTCGTTGTCAAAACCCGGGCATGCCAGGACATATCGCAATCGTATAAAGGAAACCCCGTCTTTACCGATACATCGATAGCTGGCGACTACGGAGAAACTTTGGCCAACACGATGTTGAACCGTGTCGCGCAAGCTATGCCCACCGAATCGCCAGCGACAACCTCATCCTCAAATCCGGCCGGGCCAGCAGTCGACTCGCAGGGCTTCGTGGGCCATTCGGCCCGCTGCGACACCGGAAATTCCCTAGCGGCCCTGATCCGAACCGCCCAGTCACTTGCGGTGGTTTGCCAAACGGCGCCTGGGAACTTCTACTATCACGGCGAGAGGCTTAGCGACGGTGCCAGCATTAAGCTGCCCAACGCAATCCGCTCCTCGGACGGATTTGATGTCACCAACCCCGCCGACGGCACCCACTATGAGGTTCGGCCCAACCGGCTCACCATCATCAGCAACGATCACGTGGACTCCTCGGAGCCGGCGCTGCAATACGCACCGGGTTAGCCAGCCGCAGGCCGGATTGAGCCAGCCCATACGTCACCGTGGAAACTTGCGAGCCCCACGACGATGCAGAGCGCGTAGCGCCATGAGGTGGGGGAACCCCCAGCCGCGAAGCGGCGAGGGGGAGAGCGGGTCAATTGGGCGGAGCGCCGCGAAAGCTTATGAACCGTCCAGCGTGTCAGTAGCGCCGGCGACCCGGCGGCGCGACACTTGACGTCGTGGCCACCACATCGTTTCTCAGCTCCGTGTTGCGCTGGTTGCAGGCCGGCTACCCTGATGGCGTTCCCGGGCCCGACCGGGTGCCGTTGCTGGCGCTGCTGCGCAACACTCCACTGACCGAGGACCAGGTCGTCGAGGTCGTGCATAACCTCACCGCTACCGACTCAAAAGCCTTGGAAGACGGGGAGATTGGTGACGACGAGATCGCCCAGTTCATTTCAGACATGACCCAGTACGATGCCGGGCCGGCAAACATCAGGCGAGTCGCCGGCACACTGGCCGCGGCGGGCTGGCCGCTGGCCGGCATCGACGCCGAGGAGGCCGACGACCTCGAAGGTTCTTAGAGGGTCGCCGTGTCGATGACGAATCGGTAGCGCACGTCGCTGGCCAGCACCCGCTCGTAGGCCTCGTTGACGTAGTCGGCCTCGATGACCTCGATTTCGGGTGTCACATTGTGCTCGGCGCAGAAGTCCAGCATCTCCTGGGTTTCGGGGATGCCGCCGATGTTCGACCCGGTCAGACTGCGGCGCATCAGCGCCAGCGCGAATGCCGGCACCGGCATCGGCTGCTCGGGGATGCCGAGTTCGACGAGCGTGCCGTCGACGTCAAGCAGCTTTAGGTACTCACCGAGATCCAGGTTGGCCGAGACGGTGTTCAGGATCAGATCGAAGCTGTTGCGCAGCTTCTTGAAGGTGGCCGGGTCCGAGGTCGCGTGGTAGTGGCTGGCACCCAGCCGCAGGCCGTCTTCCATCTTCTTCAGCGACTGGGACAGCACCGTCACGTCGGCGCCCATCGCGGTAGCCAGCTTGACGCCCATGTGCCCGAGCCCGCCCAGGCCGATCACCGCAACCCGCTTGCCGGGCCCCGCATTCCAATGCCGCAGCGGCGAATACAGCGTGACACCAGCGCACAGCAGCGGCGCCGCGGCGTCCAGCGGCAACGCGTCCGGGATGCGCAGCACATAGTTCTCGTCGACGACGATCGCCTGGCTGTAGCCACCGTAGGTCGGCTGGCCGTCGCGGCCGACGTTGTTGTAGGTGGTGATCATGCCCCCGCCCGTGCAGTACTGCTGAAGCCCGGCCAGGCAACTGCTGCATTCGCGGCAGGAGTCCACGAAACAGCCCACCCCGACGCGGTCGCCCACCTTGTGCCCGGTGACCTCGGCACCGACCGCGGTAACGACGCCCGCAATCTCGTGGCCGGGGACCACCGGGTAATTCGGCTGCCCCCATTCGGCTTTGACGGTGTGGATGTCCGAATGGCAGATCCCGGCGAACTTGATCTCGATGGCCACGTCGTGCGGGCCTGGGTCGCGACGGGTGATGGTGGTCTTGGTCAGTGGTTCGGTCGCCGACGTGGCGGCGTATGCGGAAACAGTGCTCATTGCTAACCCTCTTAACGTGCGCGTGTTTCGGTATCAGAGTTTAGGGGGATATCAAGAACTTTAGCATAGGTAAGCTATATATTCCTGCTGGTGAGGTTCCCGTGAGGCCAAAGTCACAAGGCGGGGCGCCCGCCCGGCCGTCGCGACACTGAACCAGTTGCGACGACACGCCGACGCGACTCGCAATCGGTTAAGTTTCGGCGAAACTCGGAAGGCCACAGCGCGCTCAGTTGATCGGGGCGTTGACCCAGCGCAGGTCGTCGACGATGCCTCGGGCCGCGACCACACCCTGCCCGGTCTGCCACACCTCGTTGTTGACGATGAACACCCGGTTGTCGCGGTAGGCGGACAACTTCCGCCACGAATCGCTGTCCAAGATGATGGGGGCGCGGTCCTTGGCGCCCGCCGAGGCGAACGACACGTACACGATGTCGGCGTCGGCAGCGGAGAAATCGGGGTCGCGGGTGAGATCGGCGTCGGTACAGCCGATCTCGAGGTACGGCTTGTCGGTGAAGCGTTGCGAGGCGGGTCGGTCGACGCCGACGCTCCTCAGCACGCCGGCGGGGAAGTTTTCCTCGCCGTACACCCGCAACGTCTTCTCGGTGAACTGCACGATCGACGCCTGGTAGTGGGCCGCGTCGTGCGCCGCGCCGGTCTCGCTGGCCTTGGCGGCGAAGTCGTTGATCAGCGCACCGCCGGCGCGGGTGCGCCCGGTGGCGGCGCTGACGCCGCGCAGGTTGTCCTCCCAGGCCACTCCCGGCGCCGCAGTGAACACACTCGGGGCGATCGTCGCCAGCTGCGGGTACAGCTTGGGCGTCAGCGCCACCGAGCCCAGGATCAGATCTGGTTTCGCGGCTGCAATGCCGGCCAGGTCGGGAGTGCTGCGGGTGCCCACGCCGGGCAGCCCGTGCACGACCGCACCCAGGTAAGAGGGCTGGCTTGAGGCACCGTCGGGCAGGGCCGCGGCCACGATGCGCGACTGCAGTCCCAGCGCGCACAGCGTGTCGAGGGCATCGCCGGAGAGAACCACGATCCGCTGCGGGTCGGCGTGCACGTCGGTCACCTGCGGGTCCACCCCGGCCGCGTTGTGGGCCGGCCGCATCGGTGAGCCCGGATCCGCGGCGGCGGGCTGTGGCGCGCAGGATTCGTCGGGTTTGCGCTGGTTGCCCAAAACCCCTGCCCCGGCGATCTGGGTAGTGCTGGTGATGACCGACGTCGACGGCGATGGCGTACCCCCGGGTGCGCAACCGAGGCACATCGCGACCGAAATTGCCGTCACCGCTTCGGCAGCGGCCCGCGGGGCGCGCATACCACGGAAAAGCACGGGCTCGACGCTAACACCCGGCCGGTGTACCAATTACGACAGTTTGTAGGACCCCGGCCTACATGGGCCGACTTGGGCGCTAGGATTCACCCAAGTTCCCGGTTGCCCGAGGTTTGGAGGAGCTCTTGACAACCGAAGCGCCCCCACTGGGAGAACTCGAGGCCGGTCGTCCCTTCCCGGCCCGAATCCGCCCGAAGGGCAACCTGCTTTACAAGCTGGTGACCACCACCGATCACAAGCTGATCGGGATCATGTATGTCGCCACCTGCTTCGCCTTCTTCTTCATCGGCGGATTGCTGGCACTGCTGATGCGCACCGAGCTGGCCGCGCCGGGTCTGCAGTTCTTGTCGAACGAGCAGTTCAACCAGCTGTTCACCATGCACGGCACGATCATGCTGCTGTTCTATGCCACCCCGATCGTGTTCGGCTTCGCCAACCTGGTGCTGCCGCTGCAGATCGGCGCACCCGATGTCGCTTTCCCGCGGCTCAACGCGTTTTCGTATTGGCTGTTCTTGTTCGGCGCGCTGATCGCGATGGCCGGGTTCATCACCCCGGGCGGCGCCGCCGACTTCGGCTGGACCGCCTACACGCCACTGAGTGACGCTGTGCATTCACCCGGTGCCGGCGGTGACCTGTGGATCATGGGGCTGGTGGTCGCCGGTCTGGGCACCATCCTCGGCGGGGTCAACATGATCACCACGGTGGTCTGCATGCGCGCACCCGGTATGACGATGTTCCGGATGCCGATTTTCACCTGGAACGTCCTGATCACCTCGATCATGGTGCTGATGGTCTTCCCGCTGCTGACCGCGGCGCTGCTCGGGCTGGCCGCCGATCGGCACCTGGGCGCCCACGTCTATGACGCGGCCAACGGCGGGGCGATCCTGTGGCAGCACCTGTTCTGGTTCTTCGGCCACCCCGAGGTCTACATTGTCGCGCTGCCGTTCTTCGGCATCGTCACCGAGATCTTCCCGGTATTCTCCCGTAAACCGATCTTCGGCTACACCACGCTGGTTTACGCGACGATGTCGATCGCCGCGTTGTCGACCGCGGTGTGGGCGCACCACATGTTCGCCACCGGAGCCGTTCTGCTGCCGTTCTTTTCGTTCATGACCTATCTGATTGCCGTGCCGACCGGGATCAAGTTCTTCAACTGGGTCGGCACCATGTGGAGGGGTCAGTTGACCTTTGAGACGCCGATGCTGTTCGCGGTCGGCTTTGCGGTGACCTTCCTCGCGGGTGGGCTGACCGGTGTGCTGCTGGCCAGCCCGCCGCTGGACTTCCACGTCACCGACAGCTATTTCGTGGTCGCACACTTCCACTACGTGATGTTCTTCACCATCGTGTTCGCCACCTTCGGCGGTATCTACTTCTGGTTCCCGAAGATGACCGGCCGGCTGCTCGACGAGCGGTTGGGCAAGCTGCACTTCTGGTTGACCTTCATCGGTTTTCACACCACATTCTTGATCCAGCACTGGCTGGGTGACGCCGGTATGCCGCGCCGCTACGCCGACTACC
>NZ_JBOHHI010000132.1:0-4930 GCF_050700595.1 Mycobacterium sp. | reverse complement strand
CCGGCGCGCCGACCGTTTGCGCGGGGCGAACCCCTCGAAACAAAACTTGTCCGACGGCAGCCCGGACACTGCCAGCGCGGTGGTTACCGCCGACGGGCCGGGCAGGCAGGTCACCGGCAGGCCGGCGTCGACGCATGCCACCACCAACCGGTAGCCCGGGTCGCTGATCGCCGGCATTCCGGCATCGGTGACCATCAGCACCGTCGCACCGGCACTGATCGCCCGGAGCAGCACCGGCACCCGGGTGTCCTCGTTCTGGTCGAACAGGCTGACTATCTTGCCGGTGATCCGGACGTCGACCGCCCTGGCCAGCGTGCGGACCCGGCGGGTGTCCTCGGCGGCGACGACGTCGGCGGAGCCGAGCGCCGTCACCAGCCGCGCCGACACGTCCGACGGCTGGCCTAACGATGTGGCGCCCAGCAACAGTCGACCGCCCGCCATAGCGCACAGCCTACGATCGGTGCAATGACCGCCCCTCCTGCCGACGTCGCGGAGCGGACGGTCCCCGTCATCAGCCCGGGGCCGCTGCTGCCCATCGCGGATTTCGGGCCGGTCGATCGTGTGCAGGGCTGGGCGGTGACCGCGGTGGTGACCGCGTTGGCGGCGGTGACCCGGTTCGTCAACCTCGGCTCGCCGACCGATGCCGGCACGCCGATCTTCGACGAGAAGCACTACGCGCCCCAGGCGTGGCAGATGCTGCGTAATCACGGTGTGGCGGACAACCCCGGGTTCGGTCTGGTCGTGCATCCTCCCGTCGGCAAGCAACTGATCGCGATCGGCGAAGCGATCTTCGGCTACAACGGGCTGGGCTGGCGGTTCACCGGCGCATTGCTCGGCGTGATCATGGTGGTCCTCGTGGTGCGGATCGTGCGGCGGATCAGCCGCTCGACGCTGGTCGGCGGTATCGCCGGGCTGTTGCTCCTCGCCGACGGCGTCAGCTTCGTGACATCAAGGACTGCGCTGCTCGACGGGTTTCTGGCATTCTTCGTGGTCGCGTCGTTCGGTGCGCTGATCGTCGACCGCGACGACGTTCGGAAGCGGATGCACATCGCGCTAGTCGAGGGCCGCAGCGCCGAAACCGCATGGGGTCCGCGGCTGGGGGTGCGCTGGTGGCGGTTCGGCGCCGCGGTGCTGCTCGGATTAGCCTGTGCGACAAAGTGGTCGGGCCTGTACTTCGTGCTGTTCTTCGGGCTGATGTCGTTGGCGTTCGACATCGCGGCGCGCCGCGCCTATCGGGTGCGGCGGCCGTGGCTGGGCGCGCTGCGCCGCGACCTGGGACCCACTGTCTATGCGCTGCTGCTGATCCCGTTCGCGGTGTATCTGGCGTCCTATGCGCCGTGGTTCGCCTCCGAGACCGCGATCGATCGCCATGAGGTCGGCCAGTCGATCGGCCCGGCAACATCCTTCCCCGTGCCCGACGCCATCCGGTCACTGTGGCATTACACGTACAAGGTCTACCAATTCCATTCCGAGCTAACGAATTCCGCGGGCAACCACCATCCCTGGGAATCCAAGCCGTGGACCTGGCCGATGTCGCTGCGACCAGTGTTGTACGCGATAGACCAGCAGAATGTTCCGGGCTGTGGCGCACAGTCGTGCGTCAAAGCGGTGCTGTTGGTCGGTACGCCGGCGATGTGGTGGCTTTCGGTGCCGGTTCTCGGTTATGCGGCGTGGCGGATGTTCGTCCGGCGGGATTGGCGGTACGCGGCCGTGCTGGTGGGCTACTGCGCCGGCTGGCTGCCGTGGTTCGCCGACATCGACCGCCAGATGTACTTCTTCTATGCGGCCACGATGGCGCCGTTTCTGGTGATGGCGATCGCGTTGATCCTCGGGGATATCCTTTACCAGCCGCATCAGAATGCAGAACGCCGCACGCTCGGGCTGATCGTCGTGTCCTGTTACGTGGCACTCGTGCTGACGAATTTCGCCTGGCTGTTCCCGGTGCTCACCGGCCAGCCGATTTCGGCGGCCACCTGGAATATGGAGATGTGGCTGCCCAGCTGGCGGTGATTTTTCCGGCCGGCGCCCCTCCCACTCGCGAGATAGAAGCCAGGGCTGTGGTTTTGGCTCTTTCCACAACCCTGACTGCTGATTGGTGACCAGTTGTCGGTGCAGGCGTCGATGATCACGACCATGAATGGACCCATCGTCGGCAGCGAGGCCATTGCTCAGGGCTCGCTCAGCCGCAGCCAGCTCCGCTGGAACTACCAGCCGATCTTTCGCGATATCTACATTCCGAAATCGATGTGTGTGCGTCATTCGAGGTCATGACCGTCGGTGCATGGTTGTGGTCGGGCCGACGGGCAGTGGTCACCGGACGCGCGGCAGCGGCCCTACACGGTGCGGAGTGGGTCGACGACTCTGCGCCGGTCGAGCTGCTATGGACGAACAATCACTACCCTCCCGGCACCATCGTTCGCGACGAGCGATTCCAGCCCGACGAGGTAGCCTCCGTCAGAGATCTCACAGTTGCCACGTCTGTGAGAACCGCATTCGATCTGGCTCGCCATCTCCCACGGACCATGGCGATCGCCCACCTCGACGCGCTTGCCCGCGCGACACGCATCACCGAGCAGGACGTTCTGTATCTGGTGGGTCGCTATTCGGGTGCACGTGGAAACAAGCGTGCACGAATGGCCCTGTCATTGATGGACTCCGGTGCTGAATCGCCCAAGGAATCCTGGTTGCGGCTACTTCTTATCGGCGCCGGGTTTCCCCGGCCCGCGACCCAGATTCGGGTTACTGATGGCCACCTCGTCGCCTACCTCGACATGGGCTGGGAGGAGCCGATGGTGGCCGTAGAGTACGACGGCGATCAGCATCGCACGGACCGGGAACGATACGTCAAAGACATCCGACGAGCCGAAATGCTCGATCGCCTTGGTTGGCGTGTGATCAAGGTGATCAAAGAGGATCGGCCTAACTACATCATCGAGCGGGCGCGCACCGCACTCGCCCGACGGGGCTGGGTACTGCGCTCACGAGACAGAAGCGACGGTCGTGCGGCCGCCTGAATCACAGCCATAGCTTCTGTTTCGCGCCCAACGAACTACAGCGGGTCGCGGGCGGCGGGACACGACATGCAACGCGGCCCGCCGCGGCCGGTGCCCAACTCGGAGGCGGCGATGGTGAGCACCTCGATGCCGGCGTCCCGCAGGCGGGTGTTCGTCCGCACGTTGCGCTCGTAGGCCACGACGACGCCGGGCGCCAGCGCCAATGTGTTGTTGCCGTCGTCCCATTGTTCACGCTCGGCGATAACGGGGTCCAAGCCGGTGTCGATCACCCGCAACTCGTCGATGCCCATCGCGGCGGCCGCGGCCACCACGAACGCCGCCTCGTCAGAGATCTTCACACCGTCAGGGGTGCGCGCAATCGTGAAGGCCGACAACGTGTCGACGACATTGGCGAACATCACCACCGCGTCGGCGTCGACCATTGTGCAGACCGTGTCCAGGTGCATCTGCGCGCGCTTCTGCTCGATCGGCACGGCGAGCACGGTGTCGGCGAGATCATCGTCGAACAAGCTGCGCGCCAAGGCCTCTGCCCCGGCGGGCGAGGTCCGCTCCCCCACTCCGACCGCGACGACGCCCGGCGACAGCAGTAGCACGTCGCCGCCTTCGACGGGCGCGGTGTGCGATTCGTAGGCGCGCCGCACGCCGGCGAACCGTGGATGGTGGGCATAGACCAGATCGGTCAATGACGCCTCACGGGTCCGTGCCGGCAGCGCCAGTGACGGGATGACCACCCGCGGCCCTATCCAGATCGACGAGTCGCGGGTAAAGACCAGGTTCGGTAACGGCTCGATGACGAAGTCGGCGCCGTGGTGCATGAGGCGCACCAACGACACGTCGGCCCAGTCGTTCGACGGGAGCTCCGCAAACGTCATACCGGCCATCAGGACATCTGCCAGGGTGGCCGGGTCCAGACCGCACAGGTAGTCCGAGAGCTCTTGGGCCAGCGGCAATCCGAGCCGACGGGCATCCACCGCGGCGGCGATGCCCTGCATCCGGGCCGCACTGCTTTCCAGAGCTTTGGTCAGTAAGTCGGCCAGCAGCAGCACCTCGGCACCGGCCGAACGCAGCACCTCCGCGAACGCATCGTGCTCGTCTTGCGCCCGTGCGACCCACGGCAACCCGTCGAACAGCAACTTGTCGTTGTTGCGCGGTGTGAGCCGCCGCAGTTCGGCACCCGGGCGGTGCACAATGACCACTCGCAAAGTCCCCACTTCGGAGTTGACGCTCAGTCCGTTGCTGCTCACAGTTAGCACGGTAGCGCCAACCGCCACCTCAAGTATGGTTTAGGTCTATGGACTCTCAGGAGCTCCTTCCTAGCGAACTGGCAGCGCGGGCCGGGGTGGCGATTTCGGCGTTGCACTTCTACGAGCGGCAGGGGCTGATCACCAGCCGGCGCACGTCGGGCAACCAACGCCGCTACAGCCGCGACGTCCTGCGCCGGGTGGCGTTCATCAGGATGTCGCAGCGACTGGGCATCCCGCTGGCCCGGGTGCGGGAGGCGTTGGCCACCCTGCCCAGCGATCGGATTCCCACCAGCAAGGACTGGGCCCGGCTCTCGGCCGGCTGGCGCGCCGACCTCGACGACCGGATCCTGCACCTGCAACGGCTGCGCGACAACCTGGCCGACTGCATCGGGTGCGGTTGCCTGAGCCTGCGCAGTTGCGCGCTGTCCAATCCGGGTGACGTGCTCGCCGAACAGGGACCCGGGCCGGTCCGGCTGCTGTAGATTCTGCGGCGACCCGCTGCGCCCGGCTCCGCCGCGCTTGCGATCGCCGCTAAGTCGAACGCACGTGCGGCTCCTCAGGTTTGTGTGGGGAGTTTGGGGTGTAGGCCGCCGAGGCATAGGTAGATCATCGAGGTCAGTGTTTGGGCTGAGTGGTGTCCGTAGCCGCGGGCGTTGATGAGCCGGATTTTGG
>NZ_JBOHHI010000131.1:0-5295 GCF_050700595.1 Mycobacterium sp. | reverse complement strand
GCGCACTGTCGGCGGCGCTGCTGGCTGGTATGCACGCCGCGCCCGCCGGCACGGACGCCGCGCTAAACGCCGCCCGCGCCGTGCTGTCGGAGGTGCCCGCGATCGATATCGACTATCTGCAGGTGCGCGACCCGGCACTTGGGCCGGCGCCGGCCAATGGCCCCGGCCGACTGCTGGTTGCTGCTCGACTCGGGAGGACCAGACTCCTCGACAACATCGCCATCGAACTCGGAACATGCTGGAGGAACTGATGTTACGGACAATGCTCAAGTCGAAGATCCACCGGGCAACCGTCACGGAGGCAGATCTGCACTATGTCGGCTCGGTGACCATCGATGCCGGCCTGATGGATGCCGCCGACTTGCTCGAAGGTGAGCAGGTGACCATCGTCGACATCGACAACGGCGCCCGGCTGGTCACCTATGCGATCACCGGCGAGCGTGGCAGCGGTGTAATTGGAATTAACGGCGCCGCAGCGCATCTCGTGCATCCCGGCGACCTGGTGATCCTGATCGCTTATGCGACGATGGATAACGCCGAGGCGCACGGCTACCAACCCCGGATCGTGTTCGTCGACGCCGACAACCGCCTCGTTGACCTCGGCCACGATCCGGCCTTTGTGCCCGACGACGCCTCCGACCTGGTTTCCCCGCGATAGCCGTGCTGCTCGCTATCGACGTCCGCAACACCCACACTGTCGTCGGGTTGCTCTCAGGATCCAAAGAGCACGCGAAGGTGGTGCAGGAGTGGCGGATACGCACCGAAGCCGAAGTCACCGCCGATGAACTCGCGCTGACCATCGACGGCCTGATCGGTGAGGATTCCGAGCGGCTCACCGGTGCGGTGGCGCTGTCCACTGTTCCGTCGGTGCTGCATGAGGTGCGGGTCATGCTCGAGCAGTACTGGTCGTCGGTGCCGCATGTGTTGATCGAGCCCGGGGTACGCACCGGAATCCCCCTGCTGGTCGACAACCCGAAAGAGGTGGGTGCGGACCGAATCGTGAACTGCCTGGCTGCGTTTCACAGGTTCGGGACCGCGGCGATCGTGATCGACTTCGGTTCGTCGATCTGCGTCGACGTGGTGTCGGCCAAGGGTGAATTCCTGGGCGGCGCCATCGCACCCGGCGTGCAGGTGTCCTCGGACGCCGCAGCCGCGCGATCGGCGGCGTTGCGGCGCGTCGAACTGGCCCGCCCCCGCTCCGTGGTGGGCAAAAACACCGTCGAGTGCATGCAGGCCGGCGCCGTGTTCGGGTTTGCCGGACTGGTCGACGGCTTGGTGCAGCGAATCCGCGACGACGTGGCCGGCTTCGCCGGCGACGACGTCACGGTGGTGGCCACCGGTCACACCGCACCGCTGCTGTTGGCCGAACTGGACTGCGTCGACCACTACGACCAGCACCTGACCCTGCACGGGCTGCGGCTGGTTTTCGAACGTAACCGGGACCACCAGCGCGGCCGACTCAAGAGCGCGCACTGACGCGCTTTAAGCTGGCAGGTCGTGAGTGCCGCCGACGAGAAACGTCCGCAGGACATCCCCGAGCAGTTCCGGATCCGCCGGGACAAGCGCGCTCGGCTGCTGACCGAGGGCCGCGACCCCTACCCGGTCGCCGTCAACCGCACCCACACGCTGGCCCAGATCCGGGCCGCCTACCCCGACTTGCCGACGGACTCGGCAACCGGCGAGCGCGTCGGCGTTGCCGGGCGGGTCATATTCCTTCGCAATTCGGGCAAATTATGTTTTGCGACACTGCAGGAGGGCGACGGCACCCAACTGCAGGTCATGATCGGCCTGGCCGGCGTGGGGCAGCAGGAACTTGACGCGTGGAAGGCCGACGTCGATATCGGCGACATCGTCGGTGTGCACGGCGAGGTGGTCAGCTCACGTCGCGGCGAGTTGTCCGTGCTCGGCGACTCCTGGCAGATGGCGTCAAAGGCGCTACGGCCGCTGCCCGTCGCTCACAAGGAAATGAACGAGGAATCGCGGGTGCGGCAACGCTATGTCGACCTGGTGGTCCGGCCACAGGCCCGCACGATCGCCCGCCGGCGCATCGCCGTCGTCCGCGCGATACGGGCCGCGCTCGAGCAACGCGGGTTCGTTGAAGTCGAGACTCCGATCTTGCAGACATTGGCGGGTGGCGCGGCGGCCCGGCCGTTCACTACCCACTCCAATGCTCTTGACATTGATCTCTACCTGCGCATTGCGCCGGAACTGTTCCTGAAGCGCTGCGTCGTCGGCGGGTTTGACAAGGTCTTCGAGCTCAATCGTGTGTTCCGAAACGAAGGCGTCGATTCTACGCATTCGCCGGAATTTTCCATGTTGGAGACCTATCAGGCCTATGGAACCTATGACGATTCGGCGGTTGTCATCCGCGAGCTTATTCAACAGGTAGCGGATATCGCGATCGGTACGCGACAACTCCCGTTGCCCGACGGCAGCGTGTATGACATCGAGGGGGAATGGGACTCGATTCAAATGTATCCGTCGCTATCCGATGAGCTTGGCGAGGAGATTACACCGGACACGTCGGTCGAAAGCTTGCGTGCTATCGCCGCTCGGCTCGGCGTCGAGATACCGACCGACGGTGGCTACGGGCACGGCAAGCTGGTCGAGGAGTTGTGGGAGCACACCGTCGGCGCCGGCCTGACCGCGCCCACGTTCGTCCGGGACTTTCCGGTGGAGACAACCCCTTTGACCCGTCAACACCGCAACATCCCCGGTGTCACCGAAAAGTGGGATCTCTACCTGCGCGGGGTGGAACTCGCCACCGGATACTCCGAATTAATCGACCCGGTGGTGCAGCGGGAAAGATTCGCGGCGCAGGCCCGTGCGGCGGCCGCCGGCGATGAAGAGGCGATGGCACTCGACGAGGATTTCCTGGCGGCGCTCGAGTACGGTATGCCGCCTTGTACCGGAACCGGAATGGGTATCGATCGGTTGTTGATGGCTCTGACCGGTCTGTCAATTAGAGAGACAGTTTTGTTCCCGATTGTTCGCCCGCACGGCAACTGAACTACTCTCCGGCGATTGCTGTTGAATACCGTCCTTGTTTATGGCAGATTGGTGCCACGGCGAGTTAATGTACTGTGCACCGTAAGTGCACGGGAAGAAGTTGAGGGTGCGCTAATGGCGAAGAAAGTGACCGTCACCTTGGTCGATGATTTCGACGGTGAGGGTGCCGCCGACGAAACGGTCGAATTCGGGCTCGACGGGGTGACCTATGAGATTGACCTTTCGACCAAGAATGCCACGAAGCTGCGTAACGATCTGAAGCAATGGGTAACGGCCGGCCGCCGAGTCGGCGGCCGGCGGCGCGGACGTTCCAGCTCGGCCCGCGGCCGCGGCGCCATCGATCGCGAGCAGAGCGCGGCGATCCGGGAATGGGCGCGTCGCAACGGACACAATGTGTCGACTCGCGGCCGCATCCCGGCCGACGTCATCGACGCATTCCACGCGGCCACCTGATATCGGAGTTACTTTTTCGCTGGTGGCGAACTGATCGCCCTGTCTCGCGGGAAACGATTCGGGGAATTCCCGCGTTGCTCTGTTGCGGCTGTGCAGGTATCCACCGCAAGGTAGGAACCCCGGCCAGCCGCCCACTACAGTGGAGGGCAGGTACGCAGGGCCGTCCTCCGGCCGTCCAAAGTACCGATGGTGAGGGAGAGCAGGTAACCACCCATGTTCGAGAGATTTACCGACCGAGCACGTCGGGTCGTCGTCCTGGCACAAGAAGAGGCCCGGATGCTCAACCACAATTACATCGGAACCGAGCACATCCTGTTGGGCCTGATCCACGAGGGCGAGGGTGTCGCCGCTAAGTCGCTGGAGTCGCTGGGCATCTCGCTGGAGGGCGTCCGCAGCCAAGTCGAGGAGATCATCGGCCAGGGACAGCAGGCGCCGTCGGGGCATATCCCGTTCACTCCACGGGCGAAGAAGGTGCTCGAGCTGAGCTTGCGGGAGGCGCTGCAGCTCGGCCACAACTACATCGGCACCGAGCACATTCTGCTCGGCCTGATCCGGGAGGGTGAGGGCGTCGCGGCCCAGGTGCTGGTCAAGCTCGGCGCCGAGCTCACCCGGGTGCGTCAGCAAGTGATCCAGCTGCTGTCCGGGTACCAGGGCAAGGAGACCGCCGAGGCCGGCACCGGGGGTCGCGGTGGCGAGTCGGGCAGCCCGTCGACCTCGCTGGTGCTCGACCAGTTCGGCCGCAACCTGACTGCGGCCGCCATGGAGGGCAAGCTCGATCCGGTAATCGGCCGTGAGAAGGAAATCGAGCGGGTCATGCAGGTGCTCTCCCGGCGCACCAAGAACAACCCGGTGCTGATCGGTGAGCCGGGCGTCGGCAAGACCGCGGTCGTCGAGGGTCTGGCGCAGGCCATCGTGCACGGCGAGGTGCCTGAGACGCTGAAGGACAAGCAGCTCTACACGCTGGACCTGGGTTCGCTGGTGGCCGGCTCGCGCTACCGCGGTGACTTCGAGGAACGCCTGAAGAAGGTGCTCAAGGAGATCAACACCCGCGGTGACATCATCCTGTTCATCGACGAGTTGCACACCCTGGTCGGGGCCGGTGCCGCCGAAGGTGCAATCGATGCCGCGTCGATCCTCAAACCGAAGCTCGCTCGTGGTGAACTTCAAACGATCGGCGCCACCACGCTCGACGAGTACCGCAAGTACATCGAGAAGGATGCCGCGCTGGAACGTCGCTTCCAGCCGGTGCAGGTCGGCGAGCCGACGGTCGAGCACACCATCGAGATCCTCAAGGGTCTGCGCGACCGCTACGAGGCCCACCACCGGGTGTCGATCACCGACGGTGCGGTGACGGCTGCCGCTACCCTGGCCGACCGCTACATCAACGATAGGTTCTTGCCGGACAAGGCAATTGACCTCATCGACGAGGCCGGTGCCCGGATGCGAATCCGCCGGATGACCGCGCCGCCAGACCTGCGCGAGTTCGACGAGAAGATCGCCGACGCCCGCCGGGAGAAGGAATCGGCGATCGACGCCCAGGACTTCGAGAAGGCGGCCAGCCTGCGCGATCGGGAGAAGCAGCTGGTGGCCCAGCGCACCGAACGCGAAAAGCAATGGCGTTCAGGAGATCTCGATGTTGTCGCTGAGGTCGACGACAACGAGATCGCCGAGGTGCTGGGCAACTGGACCGGCATCCCGGTGTTCAAGCTCACCGAGGAGGAGACCACTCGGCTGCTGCGCATGGAGGACGAGATCCACAAGCGGATCATCGGGCAAAATGACGCGGTCGCTGCGGTTTCCAAGGCGATCCGTCGCACCCGCGCCGGCCTGAAG
>NZ_JBOHHI010000130.1:0-4059 GCF_050700595.1 Mycobacterium sp. | reverse complement strand
GAGGCCGGTTGCTTCGTCGTTCGTATCTCATGCCGATGCGGCCTCGCTGAGCCGATTCACGTATGCCGCAAGCGATTTCGCAGTGACGAATCCCCGCCGTCCGATGTTGACCCGAATCAATTCGCGGCGAGCGAAAAGCTCATAGAGGGTCGTGCGACCGATGTCGCCGAGCTTGCGCATCGCCTCGTCGTACGGCACGAGTAGCCGGTCGGTGTCGCTGTCCATGCACAACTCCTTGTGTCCGTGGTTGCCCGCCGAGTGCGTGGCGGCTATTGACAGAGTGCAGAGTTAAGTGCAGAGTTACAACATTGCACCGTCGTACAGTGCTGGAGGTTTCACCTGATGGCAGGCCATCGTCATCGCGTCAGCGATGAGCCCGAGACAATCGAGGACGACGGTTTACGTTTCCGGGTCTCGGGGGACTACGTGGCGTTCGGCATGGGCGGGGCGCCTTTGGCTGAGGGCGAGTGGAGTCCATCTGGGAGGTTTCTGCCGGCATGGGTTGAGTTTGAACTTGACGGCCGCGACGAGCCCGACTTCTACTGCCGGGTTGAGTTGCGCGACGACGTGCCACGGGTAGTCGAATTAGGTTGGTGCGCAAGAGAAAGCCAGAGTGAGATACGCCAGAAGCACCTTCGCGCAGCCGAGGTCGCGGCCCTCGTCAACGAGGTGTACGGAACGTGGGCTGTCGAGCTACGTGACGTGTGGCGCGACACGCCCGGAATGGCCATACCCACCGAGATCGGCACGGAGCAAGAGCGGGTAATCCGCGGTTTCCTGCATGATCTGCGGACGGGCCGGCGACATGTCAACGCCGAGCTGCTGCGCCAGGTCGCCCAGGTCTACCGCGCCAATTTCGACAAGGCGCCGGCTGAGGCAGTCGCACGGACGTTCGGGGTCAAGCAGCGGATGGCGCACGAGTACGTGCGGCGCGCGCGTGAGCGCGGTTTCCTGCCTCCCACCACACAGGGGAAGAAGAAGATATGAGCGGCAAGCGCAATCGTAGAGCGGGCGTCGAGGACCGATGGACAAAGACGGTCCGTGACGCAGATGGGAACACGCAAACCGTGCCCAGCGCGAACCACGGTCAGGGGAAGCGTTGGCGTGCACGCTATGTCGACGGCGACGGCCGCGAGGTCGCGCGTGGCTTCGCCCGGAAGGCCGACGCGCAGAAGTGGCTCGACGATGTGACGTCGACAATCGTCACCGGGTTGTATGTCGCGCCCGGCGCCGGGACGGTCACCGTCGGTCAGATGCATGAGCAGTGGCTGACGACGCACGGCCACTTGAAGGCGACGACGAAGGCCACGCGCGCGAGCGCGTGGGCGGTACACGTGCGCGACGTCTGGGAGGACACGGCCGTCGGAGACGTGCAGACGTCGGCGGTGCGGGCGTGGGTCGGTGACCTCGTGGCGGCCGCCTCGGAGGCTGCGACGATCGAGAATGCGCTCGGGGTGCTCCGCATGGTCTTAGCGCTCGCCGTTGAGGATCGGCGGATCGCGCGGAATCCGTGTGAAGGGGTGAAAGCACCACCACGAAAGCACAACCAACGGGCCTACCTGACGCATGCACAGGTGGACGAGCTGGCGTCAACGATGGTCCGTGACGGCCTGGTGGTGAGATTCCTCGCCTACACCGGGCTACGGTACGGGGAGATGGCCGCGCTCACGGTCGAGGACTTCGACATGCTGCGCCGGCGGGTGACTGTCCGACGCTCCGTGACGGAGGTTGCGGGGAAGCTCACATGGTCGACACCGAAGAATCACGAGCGCCGGTCAGTGCCGTTCCCCCGGTTCCTCGCCGAGGATCTCGCCGCGCGGATGCGTGGGAAGCGTCGGGAGGATCTCGTCTTCTCGGCGCCGAGCGGTGGTGTGCTGCGGATCGCGACGTTCCGTACCCGAGTGTTTAACCCGGCGGTGGACAAGTTGCGTGCACTCGACGACGACGGTGCACCGACGACGGACTGGCCCCGGCCGACGCTTCACGACCTTCGCCACACCGCGGTGTCCCTGGCGATCAGTGCGGGCGCGAACGTGAAGGCTGTGCAGACCATGCTCGGGCACAAGAGCGCGGCCCTCACGTTGGACACCTACGCCGACCTGTTCCCCGACGATCTCGAAGCGGTTGCGGATGCTCTCGATGCCGCAGTGCGGACGCTGCGCGGATCTACTGCGGACGCACTGCGGACGGACACTGGGACGACCCCGTGATGTAACAAAGGCTCCGACCGTATATCTACTGGTCAGGGCCTAAGTCTTTGAGTCGGGGTGGCGGGATTTGAACCCACGGCCTCTTCGTCCCGAACGAAGCGCGCTACCAAGCTGCGCCACACCCCGCATGAAGCCACGACAGCGTATCGCACCGACCCGGCGACCCGCCAAAGTGGATTAGCCGCCAGGACCATCGGGTACCCGCACAAAGAGTGACGGGAACGCAGCGAGTGCCGCGCGGATCACACCGTCCCCGGCGAGCGACTCGCGCCACACCTTGCGGCGGAATACCCATCAACGGCAGTAACGTTAACCGTACTAACTAAGCGCACGGTCGGTGCAATGAAAGCGAGAGGATCATGACGTTATTGGGCGCCGTGGTGTTCGGCGGACTGTTGACCCTTGCAGTGTTGTGGCTGTTGGTGACTGCCCCCGCTAACGATGCCCCGCAAGCATCGGGTCAAGCCCAGCTGCAGGAGCGTTCGAACTCGGTCAGCGCCGCAGCCGCGGGGGCCGGATCCAGCCCTTGGGCCTTGACCCATTCGTCGCAGAAGTAGGTGTCGGCGTAGCGGTCGCCGCTGTCGGCCAGCAGCGTGACCACCGAGCCGTTGCGGCCGTCGGCGACCATCTCGGCGATCAAGCCGAAAGCTCCCCATAGGTTCGTGCCGGTCGACGCGCCCACCCGGCGGCCCAGCACCGTGCTGGCGTGCCGGGCGGCGGCAATCGATGCGGCGTCGGGCACCGACACCATCTCATCGACCACGTCGGGCAGAAACGAGGGCTCGACCCGCGGCCGGCCGATGCCTTCGATGCGCGATGATGCGTCGATCACGATCTCGTAGCGGCATTCGGCGTAGGCCGGAAAGAACGCGGAGTTCTCCGGATCGACCACACACAACCGGGTGTTGTGGCGCCGATAACGGATGTAGCGGCCGATCGTCGCGCTGGTTCCCCCGGTGCCCGCCCCGACCACGATCCAGTCCGGGACCGGATGCTTCTCGTCGCGCATCTGCACATAGATCGACTCGGCGATGTTGTTGTTGCCCCGCCAGTCGGTGGCCCGCTCGGCGTTGGTGAACTGATCCAGGTAGTGCCCACCGGTCTCGCGGGCCACCCCTTCCGCCTCGGCGTAGACGTCACCCGAATGCTGTACGAAATGGCAATGGCCACCTTGAGATTCGATCAGTGCCACCTTGGACACGCTGGTCGACACCGGCATTACCGCAATGAACGGCAGGCCCAGCAGAGCGGCGAAATAGGCTTCCGACACAGCCGTCGACCCCGACGACGCCTCGACCACGGTGCTGTGCTCGCCGATCCAGCCGTTGCACAGCGCGTAGAGGAACAGCGACCGCGCCAGCCGGTGCTTGAGCGATCCGGTGGGGTGCACCGACTCGTCCTTGAGGTAGAGGTCGACGTCCCACTCTGCGGGGAGCGGGAAGACGTGCAGGTGGGTGTCCGCGGAGCGGTTGCTGTCGGCCTCGACCCGGCGGACGGCCTCGTTCAGCCAGGCGCGGGCGCCGGCGTCCTGCCGGTCGGCGACCCGGCAACAGCCCTCCTCGCGCGGATCCGTGTCAGACACTTCTCAGTCCTGGTCTTCCTTCGCCCGCACCTTCTCGAAGGCCGCCGTGGCGCGCGTCGCCCGCTCCTCGACCTTCGCCGCGAACCTGGCGCGGGGCCCCTTGAGGAAGTAGACCGAGGCGATCGCGGAGATCACGATCGCGGCCAGGAACGGCCACAGCAGCGGCACCGCGAGATGGCCGGTCACCAGCACGTAGATCCCCGCGACGATCACGTAGGAGGCCACGAAGATGCCCAGCCGCGCCACGGTGTAGACGAAGAACTCCTT
>NZ_JBOHHI010000129.1:0-27955 GCF_050700595.1 Mycobacterium sp. | reverse complement strand
GCGATCTCGGCCAGCCCGGTCATCGGGCCCGATCCCATCCAGCGGACATCGTTGGCGATCTTGGTCAGCGACACCGCGATCGTGCGCAGCGCGCCGGACGCCTCGACCAGTCCGTCACGGGCAGCCTGAGCCTCGAAAGAATTCGTTGCCGCACGTAATTCGGTTAGCCCGGTCCGGTCGGCCAGCACCTCGACCACCTTGGCGCCGAAACCGTCGGGAGCGTTGAGCCCGGTGCCTACCGCGGTTCCGCCGATCGCCAACTCACCCAGCCGCGGCAGCGTCGCCTGCACCCGTTCTATCCCGGCCTCGATCTGACGGGCATACCCGGAAAACTCCTGGCCGAGCGTCACCGGAACGGCGTCCATCAAATGGGTGCGGCCCGACTTCACCACCGTGCGCCACTCGCGGGCCTTGGCCACCAATGCGTTGTGCAGCACCTCGAGCGCCGGAATCAGGTGGCGCACCGCGGCTTCGGTAGCTGCGATGTGCGTGGCGGTGGGAAAGGTGTCGTTGGACGACTGCGACATGTTGACGTCGTCGTTGGGATGCACGGTAACACCGTTGGCCGCCGCAATGGATGCGATGACCTCGTTGGTGTTCATGTTGGAACTGGTGCCCGACCCGGTCTGGAACACGTCGATGGGGAACTGGTCGTCGTGGCGGCCCTCGGCGATTTCGTTGGCGGCGGCGATGATCGCATCCGCCTTCTCCGGCACCAGCAGCCCGAGGTCCTTGTTGACTTGTGCGCAGGCGCCCTTCAGCAGGCCCAGCGCCCGGATCTGGGTGCGCTCCAGTCCGCGCCCCGAGATCGGGAAGTTCTCCACCGCACGCTGAGTCTGCGCGCGCCACAATGCCTTTGCCGGCACCCGGACCTCGCCCATGGTGTCGTGTTCGATTCGGTATTCGGTATCTGCCATGGGCAAAGTTCCTCTTTTTTGGGGCTTGGTGGTGGCTAAGGCAGGGGATATTGTGCGCTGCTATCACCGGTGAAGTCGATCGCCGAGTATTCGTTGAGTTTCGACAACCGGTGGTAGGCCTCGATCATCCGCACCGTGCCGGATTTGGAGCGCATCACGATCGACTGGGTGGTGCAGCCACCGGGGTAGTAGCGCACACCTTTGAGCAGATCGCCGTCGGTGACACCGGTGGCGGAGAAGAACACGTTGTCACCGGACACCAGGTCCTCGGTGGTCAGCACCTGATCGAGGTCGTAGCCGGCGTCGAGGGCCTTCTGCCGCTCCTCGTCGTCCTTGGGCGCCAGCTGGGCCTGAATCTCACCACCCATGCAGCGGAACGCTGCCGCAGTGATGATGCCCTCCGGCGTGCCGCCGATACCGGCCAGCATGTCGGTGCCCGAGTCGGGCCGGCACGCCGAGATCGCGCCGGCCACGTCGCCGTCGGTGATCAGCCGAATCCGCGCCCCGGCGGCGCGCACGTCATGGATCAACTGCGCATGCCGCGGCCGATCCAGGATGCACACCGTCATGTCGCGTACCGACAGGGCCTTGACCTTGGCGACCTCGCGGACGTTGTCGGCGATCGGCGCGGTGATATCCACCACGTGTGCGGCGTCGGGCCCGACCGCGATCTTGTTCATATAGAAAACCGCCGACGGGTCGAACATCGCGCCGCGCTCGGCCACCGCCAGCACCGAGATGGCGTTGGTCATGCCCTTGCTCATCAGCGTGGTGCCGTCGATCGGGTCGACGGCGAAGTCGCACTCCGGGCCGTCGCCGTTGCCGACCTCCTCGCCGTTGTAGAGCATCGGCGCGTGGTCCTTCTCGCCCTCGCCGATGACGACCACACCGCGCATCGACACCGAGTTCACCAGCTCGCGCATCGCGTCGACGGCGGCCCCGTCCCCGCCCTCCTTGTCGCCGCGCCCCACCCAGCGGCCGGCTGCCATCGCGCCGGCTTCGGTGACCCGCACCAATTCCATGGCCAGGTTGCGGTCCGGGGCTTCCCGACGTGAGGCGCGATCGGTCATGGTTGCCGATTGTCCCAGAAGCAGGTCGGCGGACTGGAGCTGGGATACTCGGGCTGTGACGACCCAGCCGCAGCCGGCGGCCAAGCCGGCTAAACCCCGGTTGCTGCAGGACGGCCGGGACATGTTCTGGTCGCTGATACCGCTGGTGGCGGCCTGCATCGTGTTGGCCGGACTGGTGGGAATGTGTACGTTTGCGCCCGGCGCGTCCAATCGGGGGCCGGTACCGTCCTACGACGCAGCGGGCGCCCTGCACGCCGATGCTCAGACGCTGGGGTTCCCGGTCCGGCTGCCCCGGCTGCCCGAGGGCTGGCAGCCCAACTCCGGCGGCCGCAGCGACATCGAGAACGGCCGCACCTCTTCGTCGACCGGTCAGCGGGTGCGGGCGCTGGTTTCCACGGTCGGATACATCAGCCCGACCGGCATGTATGTGAGTTTGACCCAAAGCAACGCCGACGAGAACTTGCTGGTCGGCTCGATCCATCCGTCGATGTATCCAACCGGCACGGTCGACGTCGACGGCACCCGGTGGATCGTATATGAGGGCAGCAATCAAAAAGGAGACGTCGAGCCGGTGTGGACCACCCGGCTGGACAGTGCGGCGGGTGCCGCGCAGATCGCGATCACCGGTGCCGGAAGCACCGATCAGTTCCGTACGCTGGCGGCGGCCACCCAGTCACAGCCGCCGTTGGGATAGAAGGGATACCGCCAGTGACCGCACCCGAAGCAGATCTGACCGGCTGGTCGGCGACACCGTTCACCGGCGGCGGGTACACCCACGACGTCTATCGCAAGGGCGAGGGTCCCGGCGTCGTACTGATCCCTGAGATACCCGGCATCCACCCCGGGGTGCTGGCCTTGGGCAATCACTTGGTGGACAACGGCTTCACGGTCGCGATGCCGTCATTGTTCGGCGAGCCGGGCCGGCCGGTATCGGCCGGCTACGTGCTACCCACCATTGCCCGAGCCTGTGTAGCAAGGGAATTCGCGGCGTTCGCGACTAACCGGCAGCGGCCGGTGGCCTCCTTCCTGCGTGCGCTTGCCCGTGACCTCAACGCGTCGACACCCGGCAAGGGCGTCGGCGTGATCGGCCAGTGCTTCACCGGCGGCTTCGCGCTGGCGGCCGCGGTCGACGACAGTGTGCTGGCACCGGTGCTCAGCCAGCCGTCACTGCCGTTGCCGTTGACGCCTTCGCAGCGCCGCGATCCAGGGGTGTCGGAGGTCGAGCTGGGCGTCGTCGCCGATCGCGCAGCCAATGAAGGTCTGTGCGCGATGGGTTTGCGGTTCAGCGAGGACAAAACGTCGCCGGGCGAACGCTTCCAGACGCTCAAGGACCGGCTCGGTGACGCCTTCGAGGTGATCGAAATCCCTTCCGGCGCAGGCAACGAGTACGGCTTTTCCCGGATGGCGCATTCGGTGCTCACCGAAGAGGTCCGCGAGGTCGACGGCCATCCGGCCTACGAGGCCCGCAAGAGGGTGGTCGAATTCCTCACTCAGCGGCTGTTATAGCGGTTTCGGCGCCGCCGTCGTCGAGCTCGACGCCCTTGAACACCGCAAGGTAGACGTCGATCGTGGTGACGACGACGATCATCAGCACCGGGCCGATGACAATGCCCCACGGGCCGAACATCGCGATACCCGCGAACACCGACAGCAACATCAGCGCCGAATTGAGCCGGGCGTCGCGCGGCACCAGGACCGGGCGCAGAAAGTTGTCCAGGTTGGTGACCACGATCAGATGCCACAGCACGACGAACAGACCGCCGCCGATATTGCCGTAGAAGACCATTGCGATGCCGAACGGAATCGTCACGATTCCGCCGCCCAGCGGAATGATCGACAACGCGGTCAACAGGATCGCGAAGATGAAGAAGCCGTGGTGAAATCCGGCGATATAGATCGACCCCGCCCCGGCAACCCCCTGGCACAGTGCGATGACGAACTGACCGCTGACGGTGCCCCGCACCATGGAGCCCATCTTCCGCAGGTACAAGTCGGTGACTTCCTCGCCGAGCGGATTGAGCCGGCGGATCAGGGTTACCACTTGTTCGCGATGGGTCAGCAGCGCGACGAACACGTACAAGAAGATGATCGCCGACGCGACCGCGCCGACGACGCTTCCGGCGGTGTCCTGCAGGACGTGCAAAAACCATTGGCCGGCCTTCTGCGCGACCGTCACCATCGCTTTCCGCAACGACTCGCCGGTGACGGTCATGTGCACGAACGGCACCCGCGCGAGCAGGCCGTTGGCGGTGTGCACGGCTTTGTCGCCGAGATCGCTGAGGTTGGTCCGCTGCACCCAGTCGGCGACGTGGGCGACCATCCGGGAAATCTGCACGATCGCCAGCAGCACCAACAGCCCGATCGGCACGATGACGGCCACCAGTGCCGACAACAGCGTGCAGCTGGCCGCCAGCCCGCTAGGCAGCCGGCGATCGAACCAGTTGAAAAGCGGCGTGAACAAATACGCTCCGACGGCGGCCACCACGATCAGGACGAAATAGCTGCGCAGGAAGTATGCCGCGAACAGCAAGACGATGATCGTGAAGACGGCCAGGGCACGTTTCTGGGTGAGTGTGAATTCGTTGTTCATCGTCACCTTCCCGATCCCGGCGGTGTCAGTCCCGGTGGCTGACGATGTTGATTATGTTGCCGTCTGGTGCCCGGACGAAGAACCGACGCACACCCCATCGCTCTGTCGTCAGCGGATGCACGATCTGGTAGCCGAGTTGCTGGGCTTCCGCGTAGGCGCCTTCGACGTCATCGGTGTGGATGGAGATGGCCGAGTCTTCGGGGGCGGTTGCGTCGCGTGTTACGAGCTGGATGTTCGCCCTGGTGTCGGGACAGGTGTAGCGGGCCACCCAGCCGAGGTTGAACTCCTCGGCACGCAGCCCGAGGTAGTCGGTGTAGAAGCTCTTCGCTGCCGCGATGTCGGCCACCGGAAGGTTGGCCGTGATTCGAATGGCGCGCATGTCAAGCCGGCAGCGGGTGGCCGCCGTAGTCGCCGAAGGACCATAGGTTGCCCTCCGGATCGCGCACGACAAATTCGCGGGCACCGTAATCGGTTTCGGCGAGCGGCCGCACGATGTCGGCCTTGTGTTGAAGGACGCGCTCGTAGAGCGTATCCGGATCCGCGGTGACGACGTAGGCGCCGGCGGTGCCGGGTTCGCGGGACCATTCGGCACCGGGTTTGTGGCTGCCGAGCATGATCCCGCCGCTTCCCTCGGGCCAGTTCAGTTGCGCGTGGTCGACGGTCTCTCCGTCGCCGTAGCGCACAGCAAGCACGAAGCCGAAGGTATCCACGTAGTAGTCGATCAGCTTGGGCGCGTTATGGGCTTGCAACGTCGACCACACGGTCGGATTGGAAACAGTCATGTCCGCAGGGTGATCCCGACGAGTGGCCGCCGTCTTGAATGTTTCGGAACTCTTCGGCCAGCCAGCGGCGCGGCGGCGCACCCGCGAACCGGACAAACTCCCGGGTCAGGTGGGCCTGATCGCTATATCCGGTGCCGACCGCGATGGCCGCCAGATCGACCGGCACCCGTCGTCGCACCGACTCCGCGATCTGCGCGGTCGCGTGCTCGAAGCGCATCAGCATCGCGACCGTCTTGGGCGACCGGCCAACTTCCCGGCGGAACAGCGTCGTCAAATGCCGTGCGCTCACCCCGACCCGGTCCGCGACCGCGCTCACCGGAGCCCGGCCGCGACTGCGCTCCAGTAGGTGCCAGGCGTGGGCGACTTCGGGACGCACCGTCGCATGTTCGCGGCGCTGCCACCCATCCACCAGGTACTTACCGATCAACGCAAACGCATCCGGCCAACGCCCCGCATCGACCATGCGTTCACGCAACTCCGCGGCACGCCGGCCCAGCACGGTGGCGGCGTCGAAGTCGGCCGGATTCAACTCGGCGCTGGGCATTCCGAAGAGCGCGCGGGCGGCCAGCGGATGCACCGCCAACTGCACCCCGGCCTGGCCGCGTCGCTGCCGCACATGAGCGGCCTGGACCTGCAATCCGCCCAAGAGCAGTGGGTTGGGTCGAGCGGTGCGAAGGGCCTCGGGGGTTTCGGCGGTCTGCACCCCGTCGTCGAGGCTGACGATGAAGGTCAGCGTGGACGACGGCATCCCGCGATGCAACTCGCCGGGAGTCTGCAAGGCGCGGTATCCGACCATCGACGCAATGCCGGGAGCGCTGCGCGGCGGCGCAGTGACGAATTCCCAGATGCGGTCGGAATCGGCAACCACGGGTCCCACGGTAGCGGCACGGTCGTTGTCACGGATGCGATCTGGCGGCCTGACGCTGACGCTGGCGCTCGATGAACCCGATCGAAAGCCGCTGCAACAGGCCGGGCGCCAGCCGGGCGAACACCCATGAGGCGTGCGCACGGCGGGGAACGACCAGCAGCGCCTTGTTGCGCTGGATGGCCCGCAACGTGTCGCGGGCCATCCGGTCCGGGTCGTAGGCGGTCTTCATGCCCTGGCCGCGCAGGTAGTAGTCGCGGCCGACGAAACCCCCGATCGCGCCCTTGTCCAGGATCGGCGTTTCCACCGCGGCCGGGCAGATGGCCAACACGCCCACTCCGCGCGATACCGCCTCGGAGCGCAGCGCCAGCGACAAGCCGACGACCGCATGCTTGGTCATCACGTAGCTGGTGATCTGGCCGGCCGCGATGAGCCCGGCCATCGACGCGGTGTTGACGATGTGGCCGTGGCCCTGCCGCAGCATCACCGGATACGCGGCGGCCACCCCGTGCACGACGCCGCGGATGTTGACGTCGATGATCGCGTTCCACTGCGCCAACGTGAGCAGTTCGGTGTCCCCACCCCACGCGATGCCCGCGTTGTTGAACATCAGGTCCAGCCGGCCCGCGCGGGCGACGACGTCGTCGACGACGGCCTGCACGGCCGACGCATCGGTGACATCCAAGATCACCGAGCGCACGCTACCGGGACCCGCAAGTCCCGCAGCGGTTTTCGCGGCGGCTGCGCCGTCGACGTCGGTGCACACCACGTCGGCGCCCGTCGCGACCAGCGCCCGGCACAGCGCCGCCCCGATGCCCGAACCGCCGCCGGTGACGATCGCCTGCTTGCCGGTGAAAGTCATTGCTGCGCAGCCAGCTTCATCACATGCCCGTAGAGGTCGGGATAGCGCTTCATATGCGCGCCGCCGTTGAGGTCGAGCACCTCGCCGGTCAGCCACGGCGCCTTGCACATGAACACCACCGCCTCGGCGACGTCCTCGGGCGTGCCGGCCCGGCCCAGCGGGGTGTTCTCCAGATACTCGTCGAGCACGCCGGGGAT
Source organism: Mycobacterium sp. (assembly GCF_050700595.1). Classification (GTDB taxonomy): domain Bacteria; phylum Actinomycetota; class Actinomycetes; order Mycobacteriales; family Mycobacteriaceae; genus Mycobacterium. Next base: position 20,672 of record NZ_JBOHHI010000129.1, on the reverse strand, counting down.
CTGGGTGGCCGGCTCGGTCAGCGGGGTGTGCACCAACCCGGGCGCGACGGCGTTGACCCGGACGCCGCGCAGCGCCAGCTCCAGCGCGGCGACCTGGGTCAGCATCGACAGCCCGGCCTTGGCGGCGCAGTAGGCGCTCATCGCGGCGGCGGGCTGGCGGGCGTTGAGCGAGCTCAGCGACACCAGCGCACCGCCGTCGCGCAGGTGCGGCGCGGCGTGCTTGATCACCAGGAATGCGCCGATGAGGCAGATGTCGACGACCGATCGGAACTCTGCCGCCGGCAGGTCGGTGATCAGTCCGACCCCGCCGATCCCGGCGGTGTTGACCACGGCGTCGAGCGGGCCCGATTGTGCGAACAGCCTTTGCACGGAGTCTTCGTCGGTGACTTCGACGGTCGCGGCGGTGTGCGGGGCACCGAGCTCGGCGGCGACGGCCTGTGCGCCATCGGTGTTGCGGTCGGCGACCGTGACGCGGTGGTCGTCGGCGGCCAGCGCGTGCACCACCGCCCGGCCGATGCCCGACGCACCGCCGACCACGACCGCGGTGCGATTGGTCATGCTCTGGTCCCCTCGGGTCGTGGGTCGTTCCATTTGGCGCGGATCACGCCCCACGGGTCGGCGTAGCGGCCCGGGGAGCGGTAGTACGGCGAGCGGCGCTTGAGCAACGCATGTGCCAGCGGCGCCGCGAACCGCGCCGGGTAGCGCCGCCAGCCCATCCGGTCAGCGGCGTCGATAAGCAGGTGCGGCCATGAAACCCGTTGGAAATCCAGCAGTTCCTGCGATCGCGTGGTATCCATCCAGTCGGTGGCGAACCAGTCGTCGTTGCTGTCGGGATCGCCCGTGCGGCCCACGGGTATTCCGCCGACCAGGCCCATCGCCGCAGCAGTGGCCGGCGCGAGGTCACCCTGGAGCAGCCGGTGCGAGTCGTCGCCGCCGATCAGCAGCGTCTCGCCGACCGCCGGCGCGGTGGTGGCCGCGGCGAACGCGCGGGCGACATCGCGCACGTCGACGGTCTGGATGCGGCCGTCGATGGGCAGCGACGCCTCGAAGTAGATGGTGTCCAGGTCGACGTCGAACCGGGGCTCGGCGGTGAGTACGCCGCCCAGCCGCAGGATCACGAAGTCCAGGCCACAGTCCCGGACCAACTGCTCGGCCTCCACCTTGTGCGCGCCGTAGTTGTCCGACGGCCGCAGCGGAGTGTCGGTGGTGAGCAGATCGGTGATGCGGTGCGGGTTGCGCGCGCCGTAGGCGGCAACGCTCGACGCTTGGACGAATCGTGGCGGCGACGGTAATGCTTTAGCGGACTTGAGCAATAGGGCGGTGGCATCGACGTTGACCTTGCGGGCCAGCGCGGGCCGCGCGTAGCACAGGGGCGGGATGATCGCGGCCAGGTGGATGATCGCCGCGGGGGAGACCGCCGCCAGCAGCGCATCGACCGCGGTGCTGTCGGTCAGATCGGCCCAGCGCACCTCGACCGATGGCGGCAGCGCGGCCGCCGCCTTGCGGTTGGCCGGCACGTCGAGGTCGGTAGCGACGACGTGGCGGCCGTCGTCGAGCAACCGTCGCACGGTGGCGGACCCGACCAGCCCGAACGCCCCGGTGACCAACACAGTCTCAGTCATCAGCGCCGCTCCTCCTCATCGCTTCGCTCTGCATCGTCGCCGGCGCGGCCATGTTCCTCCTTGCCACGAACGCGCATTACGCTCCGACTCGAAAAATAATCGCGTGTGCGACCCTCGCACGATTCTGTAGATAGTTGTAGTCGGGTCAACTACACTAGTCGCACGTGGGCGAACGCCTGGAACTCGACCTACTTGATGAATATGAGCCGTTCGAAATCGATACTCAAGCCGCGCACCTTTTCAAACACCCACGCCTGGGTGTGCCCGATATTGCTGACGTGTGGGAGGCAGACCCGTTGTTCTATCCGGCCAAACCGCCGGCGCATTGGCTGATGTGCGCGGAAGTTGCGGGAACCGTCCTCGTGGTTCCTATCGCGCCCGCCCGATCGGGTGACCCTCGGCGATGCCGTCCGATCGGCTGTTACCCCGCTTCCAAAAATCTCGCAGACCAGTACCGGAGAGACCGATGACGAATATGCCCATGACCCCAGACGAAGAGTACGAGTTTTATGGCCAGCCCGAGAATCAGCAGCCGCAAGGCCAGCCTCGTAGACGCCGGAAGCGTCTGGCCAACCCTGTGCCGGTTAGGTTTCCGCCGGAACTTCTGGAGGAGATCCAGCGTGCAGCCGAAGCCGATGACCGGTCAGTGTCGGCGTGGATACGGCGGGTAGTCGAGCGCCAACTACATGCTGGTTGAACGGGCCTCGAGCGTTTCAGGGCGCCGATCGATCAGCCCAGTGGCTTAGCCGGGTGAAATATCCAGGGTGCCTGCTGTTTTCTCGGCGCAGCACGAGTGGCAGGCTATTCACCGGAAGGTGATGGCAATGTATGACCGCAAGTTGGACAACACCTGGCACATCGACATCGATTTCGACGAGGACGACACCCACACCCATGCGACCGTTCGCGCACGGCGCGCCGACGGCGAGACTATGACCACCCTGGGCGACGCTTATCGCCATCCCAAGGACACCAGCCAGCCGATGATCGGCGAGGAGATCGCCGCCGCGCGAGGACTCATCACCCTCGGCACCGAGTTGTTGCAGGAGGCTTCGACGCGCATCGAGCAGGTGACGCACCGCTCGGTCCACCTCTAGAGCTGACCCGAGCCATGTGACCCCTACTCCGGCGGTGGCGCGGCGACAACTGCCGCCAGGTGCGGATGAGCGCCGGCCTTGACCTGCTCGAACAACTCGCAGTAATAGGGCAGGCAGTCGGCCATGGCCTGTTCGGTGGTGAATAGCGGGCGGTATCCGAGGTCGCGACCCGCCTTGGCGATCGAGAAGTAGTTGTCGAGGTAAAGCCGTTCCACCGCAAGGGGTTCCAGCGGCGGCTTGGGCAGGCCGAGCCGGAAGTGCAGCCACTGCCAGACGGACATCACGTCGCGCACCAGCCGCCCGGATACTCGTGCCCGCGGCCAGTGCACGCCACACTCCCGAACGATCGGCCGGGCGAACTCGAACATGTTGATCGGCTCGCCGTCGTTGATGAAGTACGCCTGCCCGGGCGCGCTGCCACCGGGTACCAAGTGCTCGGCGGCCAGGATGAAGCCGTGAATCAGGTTGTGCACGTAGGAGTTATCCAATTTGGCATTCTTGCTGCCGATGAGCACCTTGACGTGGCCGGCGACCACGCTTTCGAACAGCCTGCGGAACATCGTCTGATCGCCGCGGCCCCAGATACCAGACGGGCGAATCGAACAGGTCAGCAGGTCGCCAACACCGTTCTGAGACAACACGAACTTCTCGGCGGCGACTTTGGTTTCGGTATAGAGGTCGTTGAACCGCCCGGTGTAGGGCAGCGTCTCGTCGCCGCCGGCAATGCGCTGCCCGCCCATCACCACGCTGTTCGACGCCGTGTACACAAACCGCTTCACCGCGGCTGCCTGCCCGGCGTGCACCAGGTTCTCGGTGCCGCCGACATTGACGGCAAAGCTGCGCTGCCGGTACTCGTCGGTGACCGATGCGCCGCCCATCAAGTCGATGATCGCCGCGGTGTGGAACACCGTGTCGATCCCGTCCACCGCGGCAGCCACCGCACCGGCGTCGCAGATGTCACCCTGCAGCACGTCCAACCCCGACCGGGCGGCCAGCGGTGACGGCGCACGGTCGAAGGAGCGCACCTGGTAGCCGCGGTCGAGCAGCGTGGTCACCAGGTTGGCGCCGACGAATCCGGAACCGCCGGTGACCAGGACGCGGCCGAGTTCGGTGGTCAGCGATGCATCACCCATCCGGCGAGCATAACTGAAACGTGTTTCAATCCGGAGTGGCGGGTCTATTCTTTTCAGCCATCGTCGGCCTCGCCCGAGGCCAGTGCATCCTCGATACGTTTCCGGGCACCAGCTAAGTACTCGCCGCAGCGCTTAGCCAGCTGTTCACCCCTTTCCCATAGCTCCAGCGACGCATCGAGGTCGAGTCCACCCGCTTCCAGGAGCCGCACGACTTCGATCAGTTCGTCACGGCATTCTTCATACCCGAGTTGACTAATGGGCTTAGCTTTGCCGCGTTCTTTATCCACCATCGGTAGGTCCTTCGCTCACCGCCGCCACCGCGCCGTCGCCGACCCGCACCCGCAGCCTGGTCCCGGTTGGGGCGTCGCCGACCGACCGCAGTACAAGAGCGTGACCCGACACCGGAACCGTCTGCACCACCGCGTAGCCGCGGGCCAGCGTCGCCGCCGGCCCCAGGGTGGCCAGTCGGGCGGCCAGATGACCGACGCGGTCGGTCTCCGCGGCCACCAGCCGACCAATGTCGCGGCGGACCGCGGCGTGGGCGCGGTGAATCTCGTCGGCGCGCACCGCCACCGCGGCCAGCGGGTCGGCCAGCACCGGCCGGCTGCGCAACTGGGCCAGCGCCCGTTCCTCCCGGGACACCCAATTACGCAGCGCCTGCGCGCTGCGCCGGCGCAAGTCGTCGACGAGCAACCGCTCTGCCGCGGTGTCCGGCACGATCTTCTTCGCCGCATCGGTGGGCGTGGCCGCCCGCAGGTCGGCGACCAGATCGGACAGCGGGTTGTCGGGTTCGTGGCCGACGGCGCTGACCACCGGTGTGCGGCAGGCCGCGATCGCGCGGCACAGCGTCTCGTCGGAGAACGGCAGCAGATCCTCGACACTGCCGCCGCCGCGCGCCACCACGATCACGTCCACGTCCGAGTCGGCATCCAGTTCGCCCAGCGCCTCGACGATCTGTGCGACCGCGTTCGGCCCCTGCACTGCGGTGTTGCGGACAGCGAAGCGCACCGCGGGCCAGCGCGCTGCCGCCACCGTCGTCACGTCGTGTTCGGCGGCGCTGGCCCGGCCGGTGATCAGGCCGACCGCACACGGCAGGAACGGGATCGGCCGCTTGAGCCGCGGGTCGAACAGCCCCTCGGCATCCAGCAGCCGGCGCAGCCGCTCGATGCGGGCCAGTAGCTCGCCGATGCCGACCGCGCGAATTTCGCTGAGCCGCAACGAGAATGAACCCCGGCCGGTGTAGAACGTGGGCTTGCCACACACCACCACCTGGGTGCCCTCGGACAGTTTGACCGGCGCGGCAAGCACCAGATCACGCGAGCACGTCACCGGCAGCGACATGTCGGCGGCCGGATCGCGCAGCACCATGAACACCGTTTTGGCACCCGGCCGCACGTTGATCTGGGTCAGCTGGCCTTCCACCCATACGATTCCCAGCTTGTCGATCCAGCCCGCCACCCGGACGGCCACCGCGCGCACCGGGAACGGGTTCTCGGCCGAATTCGGCTGCGCCGGTTGAGTCACTTCGCGGTCGCGCGGGTGATCCTGTTGGCCAGCAGCGTCTGAAACGGCGCACGCGCCCTGGTGGCTTCCTCGTAGGCCAGCAATGCCTCGAGCTCGTCGACATCCAGCGTGTTCAGCCGGGCCCGCAGTTGCGCGAGCGTCAGTGTCTCGTAGTCGAGTTCGTCGGCCACCGGCGGCGCAGGCGCCCTGGACTCGGCGGTCGGCTTCTTGACGCGCCTGGGGGGTAGCGGCGTGGTCGGCGGATCGGCCGCCCCGGTCCCCGATGAGTCATCCGGCGGCGAGTACAACGCGAACCGGCCCGAGGCAAAGCGTTCGATGTCGATCGGCTCAGGACCGGGCGCCTGCTCATCGTCCAGGTCCTCGTCGAACGTCGCCCAGTCCGGCTGCTCATCCTTGGGCGGGAACAACGTCTCCAGGGTGGCGTCGCCCTTGATTACCAGCTCGGCCATGTTCTGCTGGAAGCGCATCACGATGTGCGCGGCCTGGCTGGCCAGTGTCATCGGGTACATCAGGATGGTTTTCGGCAGCTTCATCGTTTCCTCGACGGCGAAGGTCGCCGCGCCCACCAGCAGCCGAAACCCATACGGTGCAGTAGCCATGCGTCCAAGCCTGCCTCACGGCAGCGGTCGGATCCAAGCTGGCCCTGAAATAGCGGAGTTGCGTCCGCGGAAAGTATCCTGGTGACCATGCCACCGACCGTGAACATAGGGATTCCCGGCGCGTCCAGCTCAGTGGTCGAGCATGCGACCGGTAAGCGGGTGCTGCTGGCCGAGCCCCGCGGATACTGCGCGGGCGTGGACCGCGCCGTCGAGACCGTCGAACGCACGCTGGAGAAGCACGGCCCGCCGGTCTATGTGCGTCACGAGATCGTGCACAACCGGCATGTGGTCGAGACGCTGACCAAGGCGGGTGCGGTTTTCGTCGAGGAGACCGACGAGGTTCCCGAGGGTGCCATCGTGGTGTTCTCCGCGCACGGGGTGGCGCCCGGCGTTCACGCGTCGGCCGCCGAACGGGACTTGCAGGTCATCGACGCCACCTGCCCACTGGTCGCCAAGGTGCACAACGAAGCCAAGCGCTTCGCCCGCGACGACTACGACATCCTGCTCATCGGCCATCAGGGCCATGAGGAAGTTGTCGGCACCGCCGGGGAGGCTCCCGACCACGTGCAGTTGGTCGACGGGCCCGATGCCGTCGACCAGGTCACGGTTCGCGACGAGAACAAGGTCATCTGGTTGTCGCAGACCACCCTGAGCGTCGACGAGACCATGGAGACCGTCCAGCGACTGCGTAAGCGTTTCCCGAAGCTGCAGGATCCGCCCAGCGACGACATCTGCTACGCAACCCAGAACCGCCAGGTCGCGGTCAAGGCGATGGCGCCCGAGTGCGAGCTGGTGATCGTCGTCGGTTCGGCCAACTCGTCGAACTCGATGCGGTTGGTCGAGGTGGCACTGGGCGCCGGTTCGGCCGCCGCGCACCTGGTGGACTGGGCCGACGACATCGACCCGGCCTGGTTGGACGACGTCACCACGATCGGGGTCACCTCCGGAGCATCGGTGCCCGAAGTGCTGGTCCGCGGCGTGCTGGAGCGGTTGGCCGAACACGGCTATGACGTCGTGCAACCGGTGACCACGGCCAACGAGACGCTGGTTTTCGCGTTGCCGCGGGAGATCCGCCCGGCCCGCTCCTGACCGAGCGCTACCTCTCGTACTCCCAGGGTTCCCGCGGCCGGGTCCGCGCCTGGGCGTCGTCGGTGGACGCCGTCCCGCGATAGCGGACCTGCGAGATCGGGTGATGTGTGGCCGTGGTGCCGCTCGGCGCTGCCCGTCGGCGCGGCTCGGGGGGCTCGCAGGACTCCATCGGTTCGTACGGGTCGAAGCGGCTGCTGCGGGTCGGAGCCTGGCTGCGACGTGCATCTGGGTCGCGGCGCACCTCTCGCGGCGGCCGGCCGCGCAGGTCCGGGTCACGCGGTAACCGGTTGCGGCGGGGCGGCTCGGCGGGGTTGGGGTCGCGGGCCGGGCTGGGCCGTTGACGTCGGGTCCGTTCCGGCGTCGGTTCGGGCGCGTTGTCCAGCGACGGCCGGACGTGCCGCGCTCGCGTGGCGGCCGGACGCCGGGCGGGCCGGCGACCGGTTGTGTCGGTACGCCGGGCTCGCGCCGCCGCTTTGGCGGCCTTGCCGTTGTGCGCAGGTTCAGCGGGTTCGCGGCCGACGATCGACGCCAGCTTGGCGACGACCGCCTTCATGCGTCCGCCGGTGGTGACATCGGATTCGGCCGTCGCGGCGCCCGCCGCGTGCACGGCCATCCCCAGATACCAGCGGATCATGCCGATCAGCAGCACGCAGGCCGAGGTGAACAGCATCAGCGGAAAACGCTCGATCAGCGGATAGCCGCAGTTGATCAACAGGTCCTTGATGCCGGTGTACCTGGCCCCGTGAAACAGCCAGTACGCGCCCGGCACCATGCAGAACAGGATCAGCGGTGGCTGGATCACCGCGGTGAACAGGCCGGACTGCCGCACCGCCAATACCGCCGCCAAGCACCCCACGGCGTAGAGCGCGGCGAAGACGTCGGTGAGTTCCTTGGTGGCCGAGCCGGCGTCGAATGCGTAGCCGACCGCGGTGGCGATCACTGCGATGACGACGGCGGCCCACCACGGCACGCCGGGGATGTCGGGGTGAATCGAGCGGTGGCTTGCGGTCACCGCTGACCGCGCCCGCTGTGCTGACACATGTCGACCGTACCGGCTCAGCGTCCAAAGGCCCGTAAAGACCTGCCCGGCCGTACGCCCTTAGACTTGGCTCCCTGTGAGCTTGAGCCTGGGGATCGTAGGTTTGCCCAACGTCGGCAAGTCGACGCTGTTCAACGCGCTGACCAAGAGCGACGTGGTGGCCGCCAACTATCCGTTCGCCACGATCGAACCCAACGAGGGTGTCGTTGCGCTGCCCGATCCGCGATTGGCCAAGCTGGCGGAGATGTTCGGATCCGAGCGGATCGTCCCGGCGCCGGTGACCTTTGTCGACATCGCCGGGCTCGTCTCTGGCGCCTCCGAGGGTGCCGGGCTGGGCAACAAATTCCTCGCCAATATCCGCGAGTGCGATGCGATTTGCCAAGTCGTGCGGGTGTTTTCCGACGACGACGTGGCGCATGTCGCCGGGCAGGTGGACCCCAAATCCGATATCGAGGTCATCGAGACCGAGCTGATGCTGGCCGACCTGCAAACGCTCGAACGCGCCGTGCCGAGGCTGGAGAAAGAAGCTCGCAACAACAAGGAGCGCAAACCTGCCTACCAGGCTGCGGTGGCCGCCCAACAGGTGCTCGACGGCGGGAAGACTCTTTTCGCCGGGGGCGCCGACAGCTCGCTGTTGCGGGAGCTGAGCCTGCTGACCACCAAGCCGTTCCTGTACGTCTTCAACGCCGACGAAGCGGTGCTGACCGACACCGCGCGGGTCGCCGAGCTGCGGGAGCTCGTCGCGCCCGCCGACGCGGTTTTCCTGGACGCCAAGATCGAGGCCGAGTTGGCCGAACTCGACGACGAGTCGGCCGCCGAGCTGCTCGAGTCGATCGGGCAGACCGAGCGCGGACTCGACGCGCTGGCCCGCGCCGGGTTTCACACCCTCACGTTGCAGACCTTCCTGACCGCCGGTCCCAAGGAGGCCCGGGCGTGGACCATCCACCGGGACGACACCGCACCGAAGGCGGCCGGGGTGATCCACTCCGACTTCGAAAAGGGTTTCATCAAGGCCGAAATCGTCTCCTACGACGACCTGATCGGCGCCGGGTCGATGGCCGCGGCCAAGGCTGCCGGCCAAGTGCGCATGGAGGGCAAGGACTACGTGATGGCCGACGGCGACGTGGTCGAGTTCCGGTTTCAAACGACATCTGGCGGCAAAGCCGGACACTGACCGCCGTCGTTGTCGGTGGTGGTTCCTAGTGTTCCTTGTGCAAGACACTGCACGACGACGTCACCACCACGCCTCTGGGGAGAGTTTCATGAAGTTTGTTTCGACCCGCATCATCACGGCCGACGTCGATCGGCTTGTCGATTTCTATGAGATGGTCACCGAAGTCTCCGCGGTATGGGGCAACGAGCTGTTCGCTGAGATTCCGACGCCGGTCGGCACGCTGGCCATCGGCAGCGACAAGACGGTACCGCTGTTCGGAGACGGATCCGCTGAGCCGGCAGCCAACCGCAGCGCGATTGTGGAATTCCTTGTCGAGGACGTGGACGCCGAGTACGAGCGGCTGCGCGGGCGCGTGGCCGAGGTGGTGACAGAGCCGACAACCATGCCGTGGGGTAACCGCGCGCTGTTATTCCGCGATCCGGACGGAAACCTCGTCAACCTGTTCACTCCGGTCACCGAAGAGGCGCGCACCAAGTTCGGACTTTGACGATCGGCGAGCGGTCCGACGGCAACCATGTGCCGCGCTAGAATTCTGTACAATGACAACGCTGCCGCTGGCCGAGGTCCGGGCAAATCTTTCGAAGCTGGTCGATGAGGCGGTCCGCACTCACCAACGAATCGAGGTCACCCGGCAAGGCCGCCGGGCTGCGGTGCTTCTCAGTGCAGAGGACTACGACTCGATCATGGAAACCCTGGCGATCCTCAGCGACCAGGAGCTGATGCGCGAGGTCCGTGACGCTGAAGCAGAGGCACAAAACGGCGAGACCTACACACTCGACGAGGTGACGGAGGAGATGCGCGCCGCCGGGCGGCTTCCTCGGTGACCTATCAGATTGAGTTGACCAAAGCTGCGAAGAAGGCGCTGACTGCCCTCCTGCCCGAGCCGGTAGCCGTTGCGTGCTGGGAATTCATCCGAGGTCCGCTTGCCGATGATCCGTACCGCGTCGGCAAACCACTTCGCGGTCAATTGAAGGGACGGCACTCCGCCCGACGGGGAGAATTCCGGGTGATCTACCAGATCTTCGACGAACGAGTCGTCGTCCGGGTCATTCACATTGCACATGGTCGTGATGTCTATCGGTGACGTAACTCGGTGGAGTTCTGGTTCAACGTGCAGCCAAGGTGATATCGCTTGGCCAGATTGGTCCGCGGCCGGAATCATCGCCTACCAAGCATGGTGCCGGCGCATGCTGGCCGAGACGGTTTTCATGTGACTAGGCTCCACCTGTCGAAAGGAGTTTGAGCCGTGACGACCTCGACTACTCACCTCGGTGGCCTGATCGCCGCCACCGCCGACGCGGTCACCGCCGACCGGGCCAACGCCCAGGCGGTGTTCCGGGCATCGGCGCAATCCCACGACGCGGTGGCCAGCACCGTCACACTCGGCCAGTACAGCGTCGAGGTCGACGAGCCGCCGGCCCTGGGAGGCGAAGCCAAGGCGCCGAATCCGGTCGAGTTCTACCTCGCGTCGCTGCTGTCATGCCAGATCGTGACGTGGCGGTTCTGGGCCGAGAAGCTCGGCATCACGGTCGACGACATTTCTGCCCGCGCCGAAGGCGACCTGGACGTCCGGGGTTTCTTCGGGTTCGACGAGTCGGTGCGTCCGGGTTTCGGCGAGGTGCGGGTGGTGGTGACAGTGACGGGACCGGAAACCCCGGAGCGCTACCGGGAACTGCACGAGGCCGTCGAGGCGCATTGCCCGGTGCTCGATCTGACCCGCAACGCAACCCCGGTAAAAGCCAGCCTGGAGACTAGGTAGCGACGACGGCGATTTCGTCGCCCAGTTGATAGCCGGGCGCCAGCGGCAGCTCATCACCGCTCCAAAACGAGCCGGGATCAAACCAACTGGCATTTTTCTCGGTGACCAGCAATCCCATCTCCTCGTAGGTGATCGCTGCGGTCTCGGCACAGTAGGCAGTCTCCAGCGCGACCTCACGTCGCTGCTCCTTGCGCCGCTGCGCCGATTCGCGGACCTTCTTGTCCAGCAACGGGATTCCCCGCGTCCAGTCGTATGTCGTTGGGATTCGTCCGCGCAGCCAGCGGCCGGTGAGGCGCGCGACGGTAGGGAACGGGGTTCCGTCCAGCCGGGCGATGACTCGCAGCAGCCGGTCCTCCTGCTCGCGATCGGCGTAGGGGGTGAGCTGACGCAGCCAGCATCGTTGCCCGTAGTGCAGCATCCACCGTTCGACGGCCTGCCGGGCGTCGTTGAGCTGCACGCCGCGGTGGTTGGTGCCGGTCCAGACGTCGGCCAGCTTGTCGCCGAGTTCCGCGTGCCAGATCAACGGCGGCAAATCGTCGATCGCCACGGTCATCCCGACGTGGTTGACCGGACTGTTCGACAGGGTCTGGATGGCGCGGTCCGGCCCCGAGCGGCCGCGAAACAGCCAGATGTCGCCGGTCCGGGTCTCGTTCAGGGCGCGGTCCAGGGTCACGTTACTGGTGTCCACCACAGCACCATAGGCAGACTGTCGACATGCGCAACGTGTGGAAGTGGCTCGGGGTGGCCGGACTGGTCGGCGTCGCCGCCGGGGGAGTGCTGGTCGCCCGCGATCAGCGACGGCGAAACGCCTACACGCCCGACGAGGTCCGCGCCCGGCTGCATCAACGCCTGGCCGAGTCCGATCAGCGCCGACAAGCCTAGGTAACCGCGTAGAGCCGGTGACTGCCGGTGAACCCCTTCAATTCGACCTCGCGCCCCTCGTCGAACCCGATGTCGTCGCAGTCGCTGACCGCATCGCGCACCGCTTCGCTCACCAGGACTTCCCCGCCCCCGGCTTGACCGGCTACTCGCGCCGCCATGGCGACGTTGCGGCCGAACAGGTCGTCGCCGCGACGCACCGACCGTCCCAGATGAATGCCGATCCGAACCCGAATATTGTTGTGCCACTTGTGCTTCGCATCGCGTACTAACGCTCGTTGGATGTCGACCCCACACCGCACCGCATCCTCGGCGTGTGCGAAGGCGATCATGAATCCGTCACCCTGACTTTTCACCACATGCCCGGAGTAATTCTTGACCAGTCGGCGGACGAGTTTGTCGTGCGCCTCGATCAGCCTGACCCAGGCACGGTCGCCGATCCGCTCGTTGAGGGCGGTGGACTCCTCGATGTCGGAGAACAAAATCACCACCCGGCCGTCCGGGGTGATCCGGGCCAGATCGGGTCGCTCCACCTCGGCCCAGTCGGCGAGATCCTCGATCGAGCTGCGCACCGCCGCGCTGAACCCCTCTTTGCGCACCAGGTTCGCGGTTTGCCACACCGTCTTGACCGCCTCCCGGCCACCGGAGAGCAGCCAGCTCCGGCTGTCGAGCCGGCGCCGCAGTTCGTCGGCCTCGCGGCGGCTTCGGCTCAACAGCACCCACACGGTGGCCAGCGCGGCGGCTTCGATCGCGCCGACGCCGGCCAGCACGTAGACCACGATCATCACGGGGTCAGCCATGTCAGGCATCTTTCCCGATGAACAAGACGCCCGACGGCACCGGCACCCAGCCCCGCCGCGAAAGAGCAACGGCCAACACGGTTCCTGCAGCGTAACCGCGTTTAGCCGAGCAGAAAAACGGTTACCTGGCAGGCAAGCTGGCTGCCCCAAGTTGTCCGGCCCACCCCCGGTGTCTAGGGTTGAAGCTGGCCGCCGCGGGGGGCGAGTTGTTTGATGCCCGAGTTGACTAGTTGATTGTTCGTGGAGGTCCCGGATTGGCCGAAAGCAGCGCTGGCGCCTTAGATCTGCTGGTGATCTTCGGCATTACCGGAGACCTGGCTCGCAAGATGACGTTTCGAGCCTTGTACCGGCTGGAGCGCCGTGAGTTGCTGCAGTGCCCGATTTTGGGCGTGGCCAGCGACGACATCACGGTCGAGGAGTTGGTCAAGCGGGCCCGCGACGCGATCAAGCAGACGGGCGAAGCTTTCGACGACAAGGTGTTCGACCGGTTGGCCGACCGGTTGTCGTACCTGCACGGCGACGTCACCGATGCCGCGTTGTACCAGGAGCTGGCCAAGCAGATCGGGACGGATCGCGACTGCCTGTACTACCTGGAGATGCCGCCGTCGCTGTTCGCGCCGATCGTGGAGAACCTGGGCAAGGCCGGGCTGTTAGAGCGGTCCCGCGTGGCGGTGGAGAAGCCGTTCGGCCACGACTTGGCGTCGGCGCGCGAACTCAACAGCCGGCTGGGTGCGGTGCTCGACGAGGAGCAGATCTTGCGGGTGGACCATTTCCTGGGCAAACAGCCGGTCGCCGAACTGGAATATCTGCGGTTCGCCAACACCACGATGGCCGAGGTGTGGGACCGCCGCAGCATCGCCGAGATCCACATCACCATGGCCGAGAATTTCGGTGTCGAGGACCGCGGCAAGTTCTACGACGCCGTCGGCACGTTGCGCGACGTCGTGCAAAACCATCTGCTGCAGGTGCTGGCGCTGGTCGCGATGGAGCCCCCGGCCGGCCCGAGCGCCGATGACCTCAACGACAAGAAGGCCGAGGTGTTTCGCGCGATGCCCGCGCTGGACCCGGCACAGTACGTGCGGGGTCAATACCGCGGTTACACCGACATCGACGGAGTGGCCAACGACTCGCAGACCGAGACGTTCGTCGCGCTGCGGATGGAGATCGACAACTGGCGCTGGTCCGGGGTGCCCATCTTCCTGCGGGCCGGCAAGGCGTTGCCGCAGAAGGTGACCGAAGTTCGGCTGTTTACCCGACGCGTTCCGGTATTGGCGTTCATGCCCAAGCGGGAACGGGCCGAGCGCAACCAGATAGTGCTGCGCATCGACCCCGAATCCGGGATGCGCCTGCAGTTGATCGCCCACGAAGCCGCCTCGTGGCGCAAGGTGCACCTGGACTCGTTGTTCGCCCAGGACTTGGGTGAGCCGATACAGCCGTATGAGCGTCTGTTGCATGCCGGGTTGACCGGCGATCGCCAACTCTTCGCCCGGGAAGACGCCATCGAGGAAACCTGGCGGATCGTGCAGCCGCTGCTGGATGACCCCGGTGCGGTCGATGAATATGAACCCGGGTCGTGGGGACCCGAGGCGGCGCAGTCGCTGCTGCGTGGCCATGGGAGTTGGCAAGAGCCGTGGATGCCGGGCAACAACCACGCGTCGAAGTAAGGAGAACACACGAAAATGCAGCTGGGAATGATCGGCCTGGGCCGGATGGGCGCCAATATCGTCCGCCGCCTGGTCAAAGACGGGCATGAATGCGTGGTCTATGACCACAATCCCGATGCGGTCAAGGCGATGGCCGGCGAGGACAACACCACCGGGGCGTCATCGCTGTCGGAGCTGGCCAAAAAGCTCAGCACGCCGCGGGTGGTCTGGGTGATGGTGCCGGCCGGCGACATCACCACCGGCGTGATCGAGGAACTGGCCAACACGCTGGAGGCGGGCGACATCGTGATCGATGGCGGCAACTCCTACTACCGCGACGACATCAGGCATGCAAAGGCATTGTCGGACAAAGAGATTCACCTTCTGGACTGCGGCACTAGCGGTGGTGTGTGGGGCCGGGAACGCGGCTACTGTTTGATGATCGGCGGCGACGCCGACGCGGTCGCCCATGCCGAGCCGATCTTTGCCAGCGTGGCGCCGGGGGTGGACACGGCGCCACGCACCCCGGGCCGAGACGGTGCGGTGGCTCAAGCCGAGAAGGGCTACCTGCATTGCGGAGACTCGGGGGCGGGGCACTTCGTCAAGATGGTGCACAACGGCATCGAGTACGGGATGATGGCCGCGTTGGCCGAGGGGCTGAACATCTTGCGCAACGCCGACGCCGGCACCCGCATCCAGAAGGGCAAGGGCGATGCGGAGACCGCGCCGCTGGCAGAACCAGAGTTCTACCAATACAACATCGACATCCCCGAGGTCGCCGAGGTGTGGCGGCGGGGCAGCGTCGTCGGGTCGTGGTTGTTGGACCTGACCGCGATCGCGCTGCAGCAATCACCGGATCTGTCCGATTTCGCCGGTCGGGTCTCCGACTCCGGAGAGGGCCGCTGGACCTCGATCGCCGCGATCGACGAGGGCGTGCCCGCACCGGTGCTGACCTCAGCGCTGTACTCGCGGTTCGCCTCGCGACACCTCGACGAATTCGCCGACAAAGCACTCTCGGCGATGCGCAAACAATTCGGCGGACACGACGAAAAGCCGAGTACTTAGCGCTTGACGAACGACACCACGAGTTCGCTGAAGGCGTCGTTGTCGTCGCCGGCCGCGGTGTGGCCGGCCTCGGACAGTTCGACGAACTCCGCATTAGGCACCGTGGCCAGGAAATGCCGCACGCCTTCCGGGGTCACCACGTCGGAGAGCTTGCCGCGGATCAGTAAAACCGGGATCGTCAGACCGGCGGCGGCCTGCTCGAATTTCTCTGTGCGCAATTGGGGGTCGTCGCCGGGCTTGGTCATAAACGCCGGGTCCCAGTGCCAGAACCAGCGACCGTCGCGCAGGCGGAGATTCTTTTTCAACCCCTCCGGGCTGCGCGGCCTGGTCCGGTACGGCAGATAGGCGGCGACGGCGTCGGCCGCCTCCTCGAGCGAGTCGAACCCGTGGATATGGCCGGACATGAATTCGCGGATGCGGGCGCTGCCCTTCTTCTCGAACCGCGGCACCACGTCCACCAGTACCAATCGGGTGACCCGGTCCGGGCCGGCCCGATCCGCGACCAGGATGCCGGTCAATCCGCCCATGCTCGCCCCGATCAGTGCCACCGGCCGTCCGATCGCGTCGAGGACATGCATGATGTCGGCGGTCAACGTTTCGACGTCGTAGTCGGCATCGGGCGCCCGATCGCTGTCGCCGTGGCCCCGGCTGTCGAGCGCGACCACGTGGAATCCCTCGTCGGCCAGCACCTGGCCGGTGTTCTTCCAGGAAAACCGGTTCTGCCCGCCGCCATGCAACATCAGCATGGTGGGCCGGCCGTTCGTCGCGGCGCCGCGATTCCACTCGTCGGCGACCAGGGTGATGCCGTCGACACCGGCATACTCGACAGTCTGCGATGTGCTGTTCACGCCGCTGACGTTACCTACGGTGTCGCCGGCGGCAGCGGCGCGTCCGGAAAGAGTTCGTTGAAGGCCCCGACCGTGATGCGCTCGCGCGTTTTCCGATCGACGCCGTCGAACAGTTGGTGCAACGTCTGCTGGGTGTGGCCGAAGGTGCCCTCGATGTGCGGATAGTCACTGCCCCACAGCACGTTGTTGAAGGCAAAAGCCGTCATCGCGGTGATCGCCGAGGCGTCGTGCTGAAACGACGCGTAGACCTGCGAGTAGATGATCTCGCGCGGGCTGCGCGTCAACTTGGGCTGCACCACCATCGCGTGCTGGCGATAGCCTTCTTCCATCCGGTCGGCGATGAACGGCACCCAGGTCGCCCCGCCCTCGGACACCAGGACCTTGAGTTTCGCATGCCGATCCAGCGCTCCCGATGCGACGAGTTTGGTCACCGCCCGCTGGCCCCCGAACGATGTCTCGGTGTAGTTGAGCACCGCACCGCCCGGTCCGTGGTGGGTCACACCGATCGATCCGCCGGCGGCGAAATCGATTGGCTCGGTGCCGATATGGAACGCAATCACCATGCCGATCTCCTCGGCGGCGGCCCAGAATGGCTCCCACTCGTCGCGGTTGTAGTCCTTTTGCGCCGGATGTGGTGCGACGGGCAGGAACACCGCCTTGAACCCCAGCGTCCCGCAGCGTTCGAGTTCGCCGACGGCGTCGTCGATATTCAGCGTCGAGACTTGCGCCGTCGGAATCAGCCGTGGCGAGTAGTCCAGGATCGTTTCTTTGGCCCAGTCGTTGGACGCCCGCATCGCCTCGCGCAGTAGTTCCGGTGTCCGAAACGAGCTCGCCCACATGCCCAGCGACGGGAACACCACCTCCGACCAGATGCCCTCGTCGTTGAGATCGGCCAGCCGTTTACCGACGTCCCGCGAACCGGCGGCGGCCACAGTCGCCTGGATGAACTCTTCCTGGGCGATGGTCGGCAGCCGGCGCCGGAACGTCTGGCCGTCGACGTAGATGGTTTCCCAGCGCCCGTCGGGGTCTTTCCGGGTTCGCGGCACCAGCGCGGCCAGCCGCTTCGGCAATCGCGACCGCCACAGCTCGGCCGGCTCGATGAAGTGCGAGTCAGCGGAGTTGGCCCACAGCTTCACGACGGCCATGCGACCAAAGATTAGAATCGGATTCTAGAATTGTCAATACCGCGATGCTTAGCCGGTCAGCCGGTCGATCCACTCGATCGTCGCGTCAATGATCGGCCCCACATCGTCGGGGTCTTCACAGGCCGCGACGAAAAGCGACGACTCTGCCATGACCGCCACCAGGATGCGGCGCAAAAGTTGTCCACGCAGCGAGCGGTCCAGCTCCAGCACCGACATCCAGCTGCGGAACGCCGCCGTCATGCGATTGCGCCGGGCGATCTCGAATCCCGCCGGGGCGTCGCCAGACACCAGCACCCTGGCCGCATGCCGGCTTTCCCACATCGCCTCGAGATACGCCTGCACGTGTAACTCGAATGCGCGTCGGGGTTCGACCTGATCGCCGGCCTGCTGGAGCACCGCCTCGATACGACGGTCGACGGCCTGCGCCATCCGCTCAAAGATCGCCTCGAACAGCTCCTTCTTACCGCCGAAATGGTGATAAATGCTGCCGATGCTGGCGCCGGAGCCGGCCACCACGTCGGCCATCGTCGCGGCGGTGAAGCCACTTGCCCCGAACACCTCGGTGGCCGCGTCCAGGATGCGCCGCCGGGTCTCGTCGGTTTTCGCCCAGCGGCGTGCCGGCGCCTGCGGTTGCGTCGCCATGGCTTGAGTTAACGCGCTCGTCGACGCTCTTGGAATGTAGTTCTGGGAATGGGCACGTAGGTTGGGGAACATGGCAGACGATGCCACCGATACTCCCAAGGGCCCGGTGTCGGTTCACCTGATGGCGTTCGCGGCCGGGCTGATCGGGGTCGTGGTCATGGCGGCTCTGGCCGCTTGGCTGGGTTTCCCCACCTATCAGGACCACCAGGCCGGTGTGCGGCGCACCCTGTTCGTGCAAGCAGCGCGGCAAGGCGCGGTGAACCTCACAACGGTCGACTATGAGCATGCCGACGCCGACGCGCAACGAATCCTCGACTCTGCGACTGGCAGCTTTCACGATCATTTCTCTGCGCGGTGGGGGCCGTTCGTCGACCTGGTCAAGCGCGAGCAGTCCAAGCTGGTGGGCACCGTGAGTGATGCTGGGCTGGAATCGCAGACCGGCGACGTGGGCCAAGTGCTGGTGGCGGTGACAGTGAAGACGTCGAACCCCGGACAGGCCCAGCAGGAGCCGCAGGTGTGGCGGATGCGGATCACCGTGCAGAAGGTCGGCGAGGCGGGCAAGATCTCCAACGTGGCGTTCGTGTCATGACACAACCCCAGGCGGCCGCGAGTGGCGTCAACTGGTCGCGCATGCTGATTTACGGCCTGCTGCCCGGTCTGGCGCTGGTTCTCGCGATGTTGGCGGGCTACCTGAAGTGGCAGGACGCATCGAGCCGGGACGCCGACATCGCCCGCAGTGAATCAGTCCAGGCCGCAAGGGATTCCGCTGTCGCGCTGCTGTCTTTCCGGTCCGACACCGTCGAGAAGGATGTCGAAGCCGCGCGGGCCCGCTTGACCGGCCAGTTCCGTGACACCTATACCCAGGTGACCCGCGAGGTGCTGATTCCCAACGCAAAAGAACGTCAGGTATCCGCCGTCGCCCATGTTGCCGCTGCAGCGTCGGAGTCGGTGGCCCAGAACCACGCGGTGGTGGTGCTGTTCGCCGATCAGGCCGTCACGGTCGGCGGGTTCCCGCCGGCCGACACCGCGTCGAGCTTCCGCGTCACACTGGACAAGATGGGCGGGCGTTGGCTGGTCTCCGGATGGGACCCGATAGGCGCCTAGGATCGGGTGATGACTGGACCGCGCTGGCTCGACATACATGCGCCCAACGTGGAGCTCAAGGCCATGACGTGGGGACCGTCCGACGGCCCGATTGCACTGTGCCTGCACGGTTTCCCCGACACCGCCCACGGTTGGCGCAAGTTCGCCCCTCGGCTGGCCGAGGCGGGCTGGCGGGTGGTGGCGCCGTTCATGCGTGGCTACGCACCGTCCTCGATTCCATCCGACGGCAGTTATCACATCGGGGCGCTGATGGATGACGCGCTCCGGGCGCGATCGGCCGCCGGCGGCACCGACCGCGACGTGGTGATCGGCCACGATTGGGGCGCGATCGCGGCGACCGGCTTAGCCGCGATGCCGGACACTCCGTTCGCGAAGGCGGTGATCATGTCGGTGCCGCCCCCGGCGGCGTTCCGTCCGCTGGGGCGGGTCCCCGACCGGGCACGGCTACTTGGCCAACTCCCGCATCAGATACTGCGCAGCTGGTACATGATGTACTTCCAGTTGCCGTGGCTGCCAGAGCGTTCCGCGTCCTGGGTGTTGCCGCTGCTGTGGCGTCGCTGGTCGCCGGGTTATTACGCCGAAGAGGATCTGCGCCACGTCGATGCAGCGATCGGCACACCCGAGAGCTGGCGCGCCGCGCTGGGGCCGTACCGGGCTACGATCCGCAACACTCGCCCACCGGCGCAATACGCCGAGCTGCACCGGCACTGGACGTCGGCGCCGGCGTTGCCGAGCCTCTATCTGCATGGCCGCGATGACGGCTGCGCCACACCGGCTTTCGCACACTGGACGGAAAAGGTGCTCCCCGCCGGAAGCAACGTTGCCATCGTCGAGCACGCCGGACATTTCTTGCAACTCGACCAACCGGAGCGGGTAGCCGAGTTGGTGCTGCGATTCATCGGCTCGGCCGGGTAGCGCTACGGGCCCTCCTCATCGTCGTCACGGAGGAGCTTCTCTGGGTGGTGAAACGTGTTGGTTCTCGGTTGGCCGTGGTCGAGGTGCGGGGGTGGTATCCATTCGGTGTCGCCGTTGGAGTTTTTGCGGGTGGTCCAGCCTTGTTCGGCGAGGTCGTGATCTGCACTGCAGCCGAACGTCAAATCGTTGACGTCGGTTTCGTGGCACATCGCATACGGGGTGAGGTGGTGGACTTCGCAGTAGTAGCCCTTCACGTCACAGCTGGGGCGCGAACACCCACGGTCTTTGGCGTAGAGCACGATTCGCTGGCCCGGTGAGGCGAGTCGTTTGGTGTGGTAGAGCCCGATCGCCTTGCCCTTGTCGAAAATGCACAGGTAGTGATGCGCGTGGCGGGCCAGCCGGATCACGTCACTCATGGGCAGCAGGGTGCCGCCGCCGGTGAGTGCTTTGCCGGCCGCGGCTTCCAGGTCGCGCAGGGTGGTGGACACGATGATGGTGGCGGGTAGCCCGTTGTGCTGACCCAGCGCACCGGAGGCCAGCAGGGCGCGCCCGGCGGCGTTGAGCGCGTCGTGGTTGCGCTGGGCCGCGCTGCGAG
>NZ_JBOHHI010000128.1:0-22638 GCF_050700595.1 Mycobacterium sp. | reverse complement strand
GGCACGACAAGTTGATGTTGGCGCTGGCCGAGGGCCGGCTGCAGTGGAACGCGAACGACGCGCGATTCGACCCCGAGCACTCTAGTGCGGCTCCGCCGGCGTTGACCGAACCGGGTTCGCTGCCATTTGAGCCCCTCTACATCGACGTTAGTGGCGATGCACCCTGGGACATTCGGGCACTGGCGTTCCGCGACAAAGTCGCCTCGTTGGCCGCCCCGATTCACGGCAAGCCCAAAGACCACTTAACCAGTGATGATCTGCGTGAGCAGCGCCGGTTCCGGCGCCTGCGGCGCGCGGCAATTGCCGGACTGGCCCTGTTGACTGTCTTCGCTCTGGTAGCCGCATCGATCGCCTATGTGCAGCGGAAGAACGCCATTCGGGTAGCGCGCGACGCGCTGGCCGCCCAGTTCGACACCGCGGCAGCGGCGGTATTTTCCGGGGTCACTGCCGACAGTGACATGCAGGCGCTCGCCGATACCTTTGCCGCGCAACGAATCCGCTCCGACCCCGTGGCTAGCCGTGGCGCGTTCTACACCGCCACCGCCGCGCTGAACACCACCCGCATCATCATCCCCACGCCGGCAGCCGTGGAAGGTGTGGCGGTCAGCCCCGACGGGCACACCCTGGCCTCCGCCGGCCGCGACACCACCGTGGGGTTGTGGGATCTCACCGACCCGGCCCACCCGGGCCCGCTGGGCCAGCCCCTGCGGGGCCACACCGGCGCCGTGGAAGCCGTGGCGTTCAGTCCCGACGGGCACACCCTGGCCTCCGGCAGCGAGGATCACACCGTGCGGTTGTGGGACCTCACCGACCCGGCGCACCCGGGCCCGCTGGGCCAGCCCCTGACCGGCCACACAAGTGTCGTGCACAGTGTGGCGTTTAGCCCCGACGGGCACACCCTGGCCTCCGGCAGCACCGACACCACCATCCGGTTGTGGCCCACCCCCCTCGACGCCACCGTCGCCACCCTTTGCTCGAAACTCACCTCCAACATCAGCCACCACGACTGGCACGACTGGATCCCACCCAGCATCGGCTACATCACCCTCTGCCCCGACCTGCCCGTACCGCAGAACTGAACCGCATTGAAATACAAGAGAATCGAGAACAACCCGCATTGAAATCGTCGATCACATTCGGTCTCGGTGACGGGTTCATCCCAAACCGACCGTTACGCAAGAAGTCTGATGAAAACGCAAGTGTTGATACCGCGGCCCGGCACCGCGCTCTGCCGCGGCGCGGGTATTTGCGCCGGCGCAACGGGTCGCCACCAATCGGCCCCGTGGCGATCGCCAGCGCGGCGAAGCCGGGCGCAGCGGGCCGCCACCAATCAGCCAGGTGGCATCGGGTCGACGTCGTGCGATAAGCTTCAAGGCGGTCATGAGTGCCAGCGTCAAGCCCCGGCTTGCTGGCCGGCAACCCTCCAACCGCGGTGGGGTGCCCCGGGTGATGACCAGGTTGAGTAGCCACAACCGGCTACGCGGCAAGCGCGGGTCCGCCGTGACGGGCCCCCCGAGTAGACAGGGAAACCTGATGCACGCCTATTTGGGCTGGCCCATCGTGTGTCGTAGTTGCTGAACGGGTGGCCTGCCGTCGACGTCGTCGCCAGATGACGTCCCGCACGCCGGTGAGCAACCACACCTTCCAGCAGAAAGCGACTACATGAGCGCCCACAACACCACCGACAGCGATCCGACCGCGCACTGGTCGTTTGAAACCAAACAGGTCCACGTGGGCCAGCGGCCGGATCCGGTCACCAACGCTCGCGCCCTGCCGATCTATGCGACCACGTCGTACACCTTCGACGACACCGCACACGCGGCGGCGCTGTTCGGGCTCGAGGCGCCGGGCAACATCTACACCCGGATCGGCAATCCGACCACCGACGTCGTCGAACAGCGCGTCGCCGCACTCGAGGGCGGGGTAGCGGCGCTGTTTCTGGCGTCCGGCCAGGCCGCCGAGACGTTCGCGATCCTGAACCTGGCCGGTGCGGGCGACCACATCGTGTCCAGCCCCCGGCTCTACGGCGGCACCTATAACCTGTTCCACTATTCGCTGGCCAAGCTCGGGGTCGAGGTGAGCTTCGTGCCGGACCCCGATAATTTGGAGTCCTGGACTTCCGCGATACGGCCGAACACCAAGGCCTTGTTCGGCGAGACCATCTCGAACCCGCAGATCGACATCCTCGACACTCCCGCCGTGTCGGCGGTGGCGCACGAGCACGGCTTGCCGCTGATCGTCGACAACACCATTGCCACCCCCTACCTGATCCGACCGATCGCCCACGGCGCCGACATCGTCGTGCATTCGGCCACCAAGTACCTGGGCGGGCACGGTGCGGCAGTCGCCGGGGTGATCGTCGACGGCGGGACGTTCGACTGGGCGGCCGGCCGCTTTCCCGGATTCACCACGCCCGATCCCAGCTACCACGGCGTGGTGTATGCCGAGCTGGGGCCGGCGGCGTTCGCGGTCAAAGCCCGGGTGCAACTGCTGCGCGACTACGGGTCGGCGGCGTCGCCGTTCAACGCGTTTCTCGTGGCGCAGGGTCTGGAAACCCTGAGTCTGCGCATGGAGCGACATGTGGCCAACGCACAGCGTGTCGCCGAATTCCTGGACAGCCACCAGGATGTGGTGTCGGTGAACTACGCCGGACTACCCGGCTCGCCGTGGTATGAGCGGGGAAAGAAACTGGCGCCCAAAGGAACTGGGGCTGTTCTTGCGTTCGAACTCGCCGGCGGGGTCGATGCCGGGAAAGCGTTTGTCAACGCGCTGCGGCTGCACAGCCACGTCGCCAACATCGGTGACGTGCGGTCGCTGGTGATCCACCCGGCGTCGACGACTCATTCCCAGCTGAGCCCCGAGGAGCAACTCACCACCGGCGTCAGCCCGGGTTTGGTGCGGCTGGCCGTCGGTATCGAGGGCGTCGACGACATCCTGGCCGACCTCGAGCTGGGCTTTGCCGCGGCTCGCAGGTACCCCGACGCATCGGCCGCCGATCCCCATGCGGTGGCGGCATTTTGAGAAAGGCCCGTGTGAGGAGGCTTGAGGTGACGATCTCCGACGTAGGAACCCAGACGCTGCCCGCCGAAGGCGAGGTCGCCGTCATCGACATCGGCTCGCTGACGTTGGAAAGCGGCGAGGTGATCGAAGACGTCTGTATTGCCGTGCAGCGCTGGGGCGAGTTATCGCCCACCCGCGACAACGTGGTGATGGTATTGCACGCGCTCACCGGCGATTCGCATATCACCGGGCCCGCCGGGTCCGGGCATCCGACACCGGGCTGGTGGGATGGTATCGCCGGGCCGGGCGCACCGATCGACACCGACCGCTGGTGCGCGGTGGCCACCAACGTGCTGGGCGGCTGCCGCGGCTCGACCGGCCCCAGCTCGCTGGCCCGTGACGGAAAGCCCTGGGGCTCACGGTTTCCGTTGATATCGATGCGGGATCAGGTGGAGGCCGATGTAGCCGCGCTGGCCGCGCTGGGCATCACCAACGTCGCCGCCGTGGTGGGCGGGTCGATGGGCGGCGCCCGCGCGCTGGAATGGATGGTCAGTCACCCCGACCGGGTCGGCGCCGGGCTGCTGCTGGCGGTGAGCGCGCGCTCGACCGCCGACCTGATCGGTACCCAGGCCACCCAGATCGCGGCGATCAAGGTCGACCCGAACTGGCAGGGCGGTGACTACCACGGCACCGGGCGGACTCCAGACGCCGGCCTGCGGATCGCTCGCCGCATCGCGCACCTGACCTACCGGGGTGAGGTCGAGCTGGACACCCGGTTCGCCAACGACGCGCAAGACGACGAAGTTCCGTTGGACGGTGGCCGCTATGCGGTGCAGAGCTACCTGGAGCATCAAGGCAGCAAGCTGGTGTCGCGGTTCGACGCCGGCAGTTATGTGGTACTGACCGAAGCGGTGAACAGCCACGACGTCGGTCGGGGCCGCGGCGGAGTCGCCACGGCGCTGCGCGGATGCCCGGTGTCGGCGGTGGTCGGCGGCATCACCTCCGACCGGCTCTACCCGCTGCGACTGCAGGAGGAGCTGGCCGACCTGTTGCCCGGATGTAGCCGGCTGCACGTCGTCGACTCGATCTACGGGCACGACGGCTTCCTGCTGGAATCCGAGGCCGTCGGCGAATTGGTGCGCCAGACACTCAAACTGGCCGCGGCCGAGGGTGTGCGTCCGCGGTGACCCGCTCCCGGCAAGACCGCTCGCTGTCGTTCGGCTCGCAAGCGGCTGCCTACGAGCGGGGCCGCCCGTCCTACCCACCGGAGGCGATCGACTGGCTGCTGCCGGCCGGGGCTCGCGACGTCCTGGACTTGGGTGCAGGCACCGGCAAGCTGACCACTCGGCTAGTGGAACGCGGGCTGGACGTGGTCGCCGTCGACCCGATCGCAGAAATGCTGGAAGTGCTGCGTAGTTCTCTGCCCGCTACACCGGTGCTGCTTGGCACGGCGGAAGACATTCCGTTGGAGGACAACAGTGTTGATGTGGTACTGGTCGCGCAGGCATGGCATTGGTTCGAGCCGGAGCGGGCGATTCCCGAAGTAGCCCGGGTGCTACGCCCCGGCGGCCGACTCGGTTTGGTGTGGAATACCCGCGACGAGCGGCTCGGCTGGGTACGCGAACTCGGTCGCATCATCGGTCGCGACGGCGATCCGGTCCGCGACAAGGTGACACTGCGGCAACCGTTCACCGGCTTAGAGCGCCATCAGGTTGAGTGGACCAATTACCTGACGCCGCAAGCCCTTATCGACCTGGTCGCCTCACGTACCTACTGCATCACCTCACCGACGGATGTCCGCGCCAAGACGCTCGACCAGGTTCGCGATCTGCTGGCCACCCATCCTGCGCTGGTGAACGTAGAAGGCCTTGCGCTGCCGTATGTTACGGTCTGCGTGCGGGCGACGCTTTCTACATAGCCTGCCCACTGGTCACTCGACTCGTCGAAGTTGTGCGCAAACCTTTACCCAGCCGTGTCGTGGACGTGACGTGGATCAATCACTGTTCCCTGAGGGCCCAACAGATCCCAACAGATGAGGAGCGGTATATGCGTCGCAACTGGATTTCGCTGGCGACAGCCGTCGGTCTGATCAGTACGGCCGCAGTATTGGCCGCGCCGGCGCAGGCAGACCCGATCGACGATTCGTTCCTCTCCGCGCTCAACGGCGCTGGGGTCAACTCCGGCGATCCGGGAAGCACCGCTGCACTGGGCCAGTCCGTCTGCCCTATGCTGGCTCAGCCGGGTGGCACATTCGCCTCCGCTGCGTCGAACATCGTCGGGAACAACGGTATGTCGCCGGCCATGGCGGAGATGTTCACCAGCATCGCGGTATCGATGTACTGCCCGTCGATGATGGGGTCGCTCGAGAACGGCCAAATGCCCAGTCTGCCGTCGCTGCCGGGTATGCCGGGTATGCCGGGTATGCCGGGTATGCCCGCGCTGTAGTCGGCCGGTCAAACGGGACTCGCCGCGACCTTCACGTCGACCGTCCCTCGACAGGTGCCGGTGTAGATCTCGTTGTGCCATGTGCCGAGCAACGTTCCGTCGGGCTGGGGTTGGTAGTTGGCCCAGGATCGTGCTTGATCCCATTCGACCGATCCGTCCGGTCGCAGGCAGTCCCACTGCCAGTCGTTGACCTTCGCCCACTGCCTACCGTCCCAGGTATAGTGCGCCCGGGGTGGAAGCGTCGGGTTCTTCGGAAGCGGACCGTCGATGACCGTGGCGACACAACCTCCAGCGGAACAGGTGGTGGACATTGTGTACACGTCGGTGGAGTTGTCTTCGGGTTGGCTGGCCGCGAGACTGGTGCCGGTTTTTTGCTCGAGGTAACGGGTAAAGGCGTATTGACCGTTCCAGACCTGCCCGGCGGGGCCCGCCCATGTCATCGGAGCGGAACACAGCGAGGCGCTCACCAGTGCAGCGGTCAATGCGGCACAGGTCGGTCTGGTCACACCCCGCATTCTCAACCAGGCCGGCGCCGAAATCGCCGCGCCGCCGCGCGTGTCGCGGATCTAACGCGTTCCCAACGGGTCGATCGTCCAGGCGATGTAGACCATCGACGCGGCCACCACCGCCGTCGTAGCGAAGTCGACACCCTTGCTGCGCACCACCAAAAGACCGGCACGGTCGTCGGACAACGCCAGCCGCAGCACGCCGGCCACGCCGACGCCGATGCCGATCAGCAGCGCACCGCGGCGCCAGTAGTTGGCGCCGGCCAGTGTGAACGCGACGACGAAGATCAACCCCACCAGCGTGATCGGCCACTGCGCCCGGACCAGCCCCCGCAGGCTCATCGCTGCTCGGACAATTCGACGACGTTCGTCAGCAGGAACGCCCGGGTCAGCGGGCCGACACCGCCGGGGTTCGGCGACACATGACCGGCGACCTCCCACACATCCGGGTGCACGTCACCGACCAGCCCGTCGTCGGTGCGGCTGACGCCGACATCGACGACCGCAGCACCGGGACGCACCATGTCGGCGGTCAGCAGGTGCGGCACACCGACGGCCGCCACAATGATGTCCGCTTGTCGGGTCAGCCCGGCCAGGTCGCGAGTCCCGGTGTGGCACAACGTCACTGTGGCGTTCTCCGAGCGGCGGGTCAGCAGCAGCCCCAACGGCCGACCGACCGTCACACCTCGGCCGATGACAACCACGTGCGCACCGGCGATTTCGACGTCGTAGCGGCGCAGCAGGTGCACGATGCCGCGCGCGGTACACGGCAACGGCGCCGGAGTACCCAGCACCAGCCGGCCCAGGTTGGTCGGGTGCAGCCCGTCGACATCCTTGGTCGGGTCGACCCGCTCCAGCGCGGCGTTCTCGTTGAGCTGCTTCGGCAGCGGCAGCTGCACGATGTAACCGGTGCACTCGGGGTTGGCGTTGAGTTCGTCGATGGTCTCGTCCAGCTTGGCCTGGCTGACATCGGCGGGCAGATCGCGGCGGATCGACGTGATACCGACCTTGGCGGAATCGGAGTGCTTACCGCGCACATAGGCCTGCGATCCGGGGTCGTTGCCGACCAGGATGGTGCCCAGCCCGGGAGTACGGCCCGATGCGGTCAGTGCCTCCACTCGCCCTTTGAGGTCGACGAAAATCTCGTCGCGTGTGGCCTTGCCGTCCAGCGTGATCGCACCCACGCCTGACAGTCTGGCATGATCGCTAAACTCCCGATATGACTGTTGCGGCGGACGTGTTTGCGCCGGCGAAACTCGGCCCGCTGACGCTGCGGAACCGCATCATCAAGGCCGCGACGTTTGAGGCCCGCACGCCCGAAGCGCTGGTGACCGACGACCTGATCGAATACCACCGGCTTCCGGCCGCCGGCGGGGTCGGCATGACGACCGTTGCGTACTGCGCGGTCTCCCCCGGCGGCCGCACCAGCGGCAACCAGATCTGGATGCGACCGGAAGCAGTGGCGGGGCTGCGCCGGCTCACCGAAACCGTGCACGCCGAGGGCGCGGCGGTCAGCGCGCAGATCGGGCACGCCGGCCCGGTCGCCGACGCGCGTTCCAACAAGGCCAGGGCACTGGCGCCGGTGCGGTTCTTCAACCCGCTTGGGATGCGGTTCGCCCGCAAGGCCAGCCGCGACGACATCGACGACGTCATGACCGCCCATGCCAACGCCGCCACGTTGGCCGTGGACGCGGGATTTGACGCGGTGGAGATTCATCTGGGCCACAACTACTTGGCCAGTTCCTTCTTGAGTCCGCTGATCAACCGCCGCGACGACGAGTTCGGTGGGTCGCTGGAGAACCGGGCCAAGGTGGCCCGCGGACTGGTGATGGCGGTGCGCCGCGCGGTACAAACGCAAATCGCGGTGACCGCCAAAATCAACATGGCCGACGGTGTGCGCGGCGGTATCACGGTCTCCGAAGCGCTGACCACCGCGAAGTGGCTGCAGGACGACGGCGGACTGGACGCGCTCGAGCTGACCGCCGGCAGCTCGCTGGTCAATCCGATGTATCTGTTCCGCGGCGACGCGCCGGTCAAAGAGTTCGCCGGAGCCTTCAAGCCGCCGCTGCGCTGGGGTATCCGGATGACCGGCCACAAGTTCCTGCGCGAATACCCCTACCGCGAGACCTACCTGCTGCGCGACGCCCGGCTGTTCCGCGCAGAACTGACGATGCCGTTGATCCTGCTGGGCGGCATCACAAGTCGCGAATCGATGGAGCTGGCCATGGCGGAGGGCTTCGACTTCGTCGCGATGGCGCGGGCATTGCTGGCGGAGCCGGATTTGATCAACCGGATCCGCGATGAGCACAGCGTGCATTCGGCGTGTACGCACTGCAACCGATGCATGCCGACGATCTACAGCCGCACCAGCTGCGTCGTCACCGGCGCCCCCGACGCCCTGCAGTGACGCCGGAGTCGCTCGGGCAGCACTGCGCCACAATGGAGAAAGTCGGGGCCGTGAGCAAGCGGCTACAGTTGTGTCGATGAGTCAAGCAGCACCACCGGCGCTGACCGTCAGGTACGACGGATCGCAACGTACGTTCGCACCGGGCCATGATGTGGTCATCGGGCGTGACCTTCGCGCCGATATGCGGATCACGCATCCGCTGATTTCGCGAGCGCATCTTCTGCTGCGCTTCGACCAGGGCCGCTGGCTGGCGATCGACAACGGTTCGCTGAACGGGACGTTCGTCAACGGCCGCCGAGTCCCGGTAATCGACATCCGCGACGGCCAGAGCATCAATATCGGTAATCCCGACGGGCCACGGCTGACTTTCGAGGTCGGCCGGCACACCGGTATGGCCGGTCGGCCACCCATGACCGCGTCGATGCGGATTGTTCAACCGTCGGGCGGGCCACGCGTGTCGCAGCCTGCGCCCGCGCACCAACAGATGGGCGGCTCCCGGCCACCGCAGGCGCCGTCACGACCGCATCCCGGCGCGACGCCGGCGTCGCCACCCCCGATGCATCCCGCCGGCGGTGGTCATCGGCCACCGGGCTATCCGTCCGGCCCACCGCCGCCGGGTCGGCCGCCGCCCCCCGTCCAACCGGCACCGGAGTTCGCGCCGCAGACCCGGAGGGCGCCCGCATCGGCGAAGCCGCCCGAGGTGGCGAACCTGGCCACGAAGATGATTCAGGTCTTCCGCCCCGGCGCTGCGACCCCCGAGAAGCCCGCCGGTTCCGCGACGATCGGCCGCGCCGGCGACAACGACATCGTCATTCAGGATGTTTTGGCATCGCGCCACCATGCGTTCCTGGTGTCGACGCCGCTTGGCACCGAGATCCGGGACGCCCGCAGCATCAACGGGACCTTCGTCAACGGCACCCGGGTCGGGTCCGCAGTGCTTACCGAGGGCGATGTGGTCACGATCGGCAACGTCGACCTGGTATTCAGCGATGGCACCCTGGTCCGCCGCACCGAGGCCGCGACGCGGACCGGCGGCCTCGAGGTCAACGCGGTGCACTTCAAGATCGACGGCAAGGAACTGATCGACAGCATCTCGCTGATCGCCCGGCCCGGCACGCTGACCGCCATCATTGGTGGATCCGGTGCGGGCAAGACCACGCTGTCCCGGCTGATCGCCGGATACACCCGCCCCAGCGGCGGCTCGATCACCTTCGAAGGACATGACATCCACCGCGAGTACGCGACGATGCGCAGCAGGATCGGGATGGTTCCGCAGGATGACGTCGTGCACCGCCAGCTCACCGTCAACCAGGCGCTCGGCTACGCCGCCGAGCTGCGGCTGCCGCCCGACACCAGCAAAGAAGAACGTGCCCAGGTCGTCGCGGGGGTTCTCGAGGAGCTCGACCTGACCAAGCAGGGCGACACCCGGGTGGACAAGCTCTCCGGTGGCCAACGTAAACGCGCGTCGGTGGCGCTGGAACTGCTCACCCAACCGTCTCTGCTGCTGCTCGACGAGCCGACCTCCGGTCTGGACCCGGCGCTGGACCGTCAAGTCATGCTGATGCTGCGGCAGCTTGCCGACGCCGGCCGCGTGGTACTGGTGGTCACCCACTCGGTGTCCTACCTCGACGTCTGCGATCAGATCCTGCTGGTGGCACCGGGCGGCAAGACGGCGTTCAACGGCCCGCCCGACCAAGTCGGCGACACGTTGGGCACCACCAACTGGGCCGACATCTTCGCCAAGGTGGGCGCCGACCCGGACGAAGCCAACCGCCGCTACATGGCAAGAAAGAGCCAACGGCAACAGTCACAAGCCGGGCTGGCCCAGGCGGCGCCGGGGGATCTGGGCGAGCCGGTGCACACCGACAGGTGGCGCCAGCTGTCCACCATCGCCCGTCGTCAGGTTCGACTCGTCGTCTCCGACCGTGGCTACACGGTGTTCCTGGCGATATTGCCGTTCCTCATCGGTGCGCTGTCGCTGACGGTGAAAGGCCCCCACCCCGGCCTGGGCCCTGCCGCCCCAAACGGGCCCGCACCCACCCAACCGCAGTACATCATGGTGCTGCTCAATATCGGGGCGGTCTTCATGGGCACCGCGTTGACCATCCGCGACCTGATCGGCGAACGCCCGATCTTCCGCCGAGAACAGGCGGTCGGCCTGTCCACCACCGCTTATCTGCTGGCCAAGGTCGTCGTTTTCTGCGCTTTCGCGACCGCCCAGGCGGCGATCGCGACGGCGATAGTGCGGGTCGGCAAGGGCGCACCGACTGCTGACCCGCCGCTCTTCGGTAACTCCACGTTCTCGCTGTTCCTCACGGTTGCCGCCACCTGCGTCGCGTCGGCGATGCTCGGCCTGCTGATGTCGGCGGTGGCACAGTCCAACGAGCAGATCATGCCGCTGCTGGTGGTGTCGATCATGGGGCAGCTGGTGCTCTGCGGCGGGATGATTCCGGTGACCGGTCGGCTTGGGCTGAACCAACTTTCCTGGGTGACGCCCGGACGTTGGGGATACGCCGCGGGAGCGTCATCGATCGACTTTCCGAGCCTGGTGAAGGTTCCGCAAATCCCGACGAACGATCCGATATGGCAGCACTCGAAGCACATCTACCTATTCGACATGTTCATGCTCGCGGTCCTGTCGATGGTCTATGCCGGCTATATCCGGTGGCACATCCGGCTCAGGCGCTGACAACTTCCGTTTACGTCACATTCTGCGGCCGTCCGGTTTCGGGATGGCCGGAACGGGCTACAAATCGTTCGTATGAGCACCGTGGCGCCGCCTGTGCTGCGTGTTCGCTACGACGGGTCACTACGTACCTTCGCAACCGGCCACGATGTCGTCATCGGACGCGATCCGCACGCCGACATACGCGTCGCACACCCACTGGCGTCGCGTGTGCATCTGCTGCTGCGGTGCGACCAGGGCAGATGGGTGGCGATCGACAACCGCTCGCGCCACGGGACGTTTGTGAATGGGCGCCGGTTCGAAGTGGCCGACATCGGCGACGGCCAGCGCATCCACCTCGGCACTCCCGACGGGCCGTGCCTGGTCTGTGAGGTCGAGCGCGACGCCGGGATGGCCGGCCGGCCCCCGCGACCGGCGCGGGCGGCTCAACCACTGGCGGGCCGGCAGCGCGTCCAGCCAGGGCAGCCGCCGCGAACGATGAGCAGGCCGCGACCGCCCGCGCCATCCCATCCGGGCTCGTCGGTGCCCATCGCCCCGGCCACTCAGCCGATTCACCCGGGCGCCCAGCGGCCGCCCGCGTATCCGGCCAACTCGCCTCAAAGGGCACGGCCGACGCGGCAGCCGCCCGCCCGGCCACCCCGGCACGCACCGCCACCGCCGCGGGCCGCGCCGCCCGCCGACTCCCAGCCGCATACCCGGCCAACCCCCGCGGCGGATCATTCACACCTGGCGACCAAGATCATCCGCGCCTTGCGGTCCCAGGCCCCGGAACCAGAGCAGTCGTCTGGTTCGGCGAGGATCGGTCGGGCCAACGACAACGACGTCGTCGTCCCAGATGTGCTGGCCTCGCGCTACCACGCGGTGCTGATCCCGACGCCACTGGGCGTCGAGATCCGGGACAACCAGAGCGTCAACGGCACGTTCGTCAACGGCGTCCGGGTCGGGTCGGCTGTGCTCGGTGAGGGCGACGTGGTCACGATCGGCAACATCGATTTGGAGTTCAGCGGCGGCACCCTGCTCCGCCAAGACGACGCCGAGGCGCGTACCGGCGGACTGGAAGTTGACGGGGTGCGCTTCCAGATCGACGGCAACGACCTGCTCGACGACATCTCACTGACCGCTCGGCCGGGCACGCTGACCGCGATCATCGGCGGATCGGGCGCCGGCAAGACCACGCTGGCCCGGTTGATCGCGGGATACACCCGGCCGGGCTCGGGTTCGGTCATATTCGAGGGACACGACATCCACGCCGAATACGCGTCACTGCGCAGCCGGATCGGGATGGTCCCGCAGGACGACGTGGTGCACCGGCAGTTGACGGTCAACCAGGCACTCGGCTACGCGGCTGAACTGCGGTTGCCGCCCGACACCAGCCAGGCCGACCGCGCGCAGATCGTCGCTCACGTACTCGAGGAACTCGACCTGACGAAGCAGGCCGACTCCCGGGTGGACAAGCTGTCCGGCGGGCAACGCAAACGCGCTTCGGTAGCACTCGAGCTGCTCACCGGCCCGTCGCTGCTGATCCTCGACGAGCCGACCACCGGCCTGGACCCGGCCCTGGATTCCCAAGTCATGATGATGCTGCGCCGGCTCGCCGACGCCGGCCGCACCGTGCTGGTGGTGACCCACTCGGTCGCCTACCTCGACCTGTGCGACCAGTTACTGCTGCTGGCACCGGGCGGTAAGACGGCATACTTCGGACGGCCCGACGAGATCGGCTCGGTCATGGGAACCGACAACTGGGCCCACATCTTCACCAGCGTGGGCGCCGACCCGGACGAAGCCAAGCGCCGCTTCCTGGCACAAAAACAGCCGGAGCCGCCGCTGGAAAAGGCCGCCGAACCGGGCGACCTGGGCGAGCCGGTGCACGTGGACGTGCGGCGTCAGTTCTCCACGATCGCGCGCCGGCAGGTTCGGCTGGTCGTCTCCGACCGGTGGTACACGGTGTTTCTGGCGGCGTTGCCGTTCATTATCGGGTTACTCGCCCTGACCGTCCCGGGCAACGCCGGGTTCGGGATGACCGACCCGCGCGGCAAGACACCTGCCGAACCCGCGCAGATCCTGGTGTTGCTCGATATCGGCGCTGTGTTCATGGGTACCGCGCTGACCATTCGCGACCTGGTCGGCGAACGCACCATCTTCCACCGCGAACAAGCGTTCGGCTTGTCCACCCGCGCCTACCTGCTGGCCAAGATCGCGGTGTTCACCATGTTCGCCACCACCCAGGCCGGGATCGCCACCACCATCGCGGTGATCGGCAAGGGCGCGCCGACTCGTGGCGCGGTGCTGCTGGGTAGTCCCGTCCTGGAACTGTTTGTCGCGGTCGCTGGGACCTGCGTCGTCTCGGCGATCATCGGCATGGCGCTGTCGGCGCTGGCCCGCTCCAGCGACCAGATTCTGCCGCTACTGGTGGTGGCGATCATGGCGCAGCTGGTGTTCTCCAGCGGGATGATCCCGGTGACCAACCGCGCGGTCCTGGACCAGCTGTCCTGGCTGACCCCGGCGCGGTGGGGTTTCGCGGCGTCGGCGTCGACGGTCGACTTGAACACCGTGGAACCCGGTCCGTTCAGCCCGAAGGACAGCCACTGGAACCACACGGCCGGTGCCTGGCTGCTCGACATGGCCATGCTCGGCGTGCTGGCGACGGTGTACTCCGCCTTTGTCTGGTGGCGGATCCGGCTGCGCCGCTGAGAATCAACTGCCCGTCCGGGCGGTCAAGCTGGCCAGCGCATACTCACTGACGGCGATCAACGCGTCGGTTGTCGACCTGCGATCACGGGCATCGAGGCTGATGATCGGGATGTGTTCGGCCAGCGTCAGCGCCTTGCGCACCTCGGCAACCGGATACCGTGGGGCGCCGTCGAATTCGTTGACCGCGACGAGGAACGGCAGGCTGCGGTGCTCGAAGAAGTCGACCGCTGCGAAGCTGTCGGCAAGGCGCCGGCAGTCGACCAGGATGATCGCGCCGATCGCGCCGCGCACCAGGTCGTCCCACATGAACCAGAACCGGCGCTGCCCCGGCGTGCCGAACAGGTACAACACCAGACCCTCGTCGAGGGTGATCCGGCCGAAGTCCATCGCCACCGTGGTGGTCCGCTTGTGCGGCGTGGCCTCCAGCATGTCCACGCCGGTGGAAGCGTCGGTGACCATTGCTTCGGTGCGCAGCGGCATGATTTCCGAGACCGCACCGACGAACGTCGTCTTACCGGCGCCGAACCCGCCCGCGACGACGATCTTCGTCGAAACGGGATTTCGCCGCTCAGAGTGCTCGTAGGCCACGCAGCGTCCTTCCTATCAGTTCGCGGCGCTCGTCGCGGGTCGACCGGTCAAGTGTCGGGTGCACCCGAAGGTATCCCGACGTGACCAGGTCGCCGACCAGGACACGCACGACGCCCAGCGGCAGGTCCAGGCGCGCTGAGATTTCCGCAACCGAGGGGCTCTTGATACACAGTTGGACGATCCTGCCTCGTATGTCGTTGGGCGGCCACCGGTGGAACAGCGCCGACTGCAACGTTTGCACCGGCGCTTCCAGAGGAAGGTCGACGCTGGTTTCGGTCCGCCCGGCCGTCAGAGTGTACGGACGGACCAGACTCGCCTCAGCCGCGGGTGGCGGCGGCTCGCGTCTGTTCATCGCGGCTCACGAGTGCTTCACGAGTGCTGGGGCGCACGTCGCGACGACTGCACGACGCCGCCGACCCGTTCGACAAGGACGGCCATCTCGTAGCCGATCTGACCGATATCGCACGACGTCGCCGCCAGCGTCGCCAGATGCGAACCGTCACCGACCCGCATCAGCAACAGATAGCCGTCCTGCATCTCCACCACCGACTGCAGCACCTGGCCGCCGTCGAACAACTGCGCGGCGCCGTTGGCCAGGCTGGCCAACCCGGACGCCACCGCGGCCAACTGATCCGCGCGGTCCGGCGGCAGGTGCTCGCTGGCAGCGATCAACAGGCCGTCCACGGAAACCAGCACCGCATGCGACACCCCGGGGACCTCCCGGGCGAAATTCGACACCAACCAGTCCAGCGAGCTGTCGTGCGCAGGTCCGGACGGACCAAAAGGGCGGGTCATTCGTGATCAGGTCCTTGATCTGTCTCGCGGGCATGCGACCTTCCTGCGCGCACGCCGCCAAAGTGGCTGCTGATGGAGGCACGGATCGCATCGGGGTCCCGGGCCGGGGCCTCATGCCGGCCGGACTGCAATCCGCCGTTGGATGCTACTCCGTTGTACTCGGGTGTGGCCGCACCCGGCACCAGTCGGGCACCGGGTTCCCGCACCGGCAGACCCTGGTCGGTGTGGGTCGCGACGGGCACGTTGTCGACCTCGGCGGCCGCCGACCAGCCGTGGTCCCACACCGAGTTCCAATCCAGATCGGAGCTGCGTGCCAATTCGTGCGGGTCGACCAGCCACTCGGAAAGCATCCGCTGGTAGATGAGGTCCACCTGTGGTGGCTCACCCGGTCCGGCGCCGACGTCGGCTGTCCCCGGCTCGGAGGGCTGGTCGGGCGCCGAGGCGACCCGCGCGCACGATGTGAAGAACGTGGATGTGTCCGAAACGGGTTGCGGCTCAGAAGGTTCCGCTGGCCGGGCAGAACCGCCGGCGATGCCGCTGGCCCCGGGGTTGCGCTGCGGCAACAGCGTGACCGGCGACTCGGGCGAATGGGACCCGTTACGCTCCGCCGCATCGGCCACAAACTCCGCGGCGTCCCGGCGGTCCGCCGCGGCGACCGCTTCCTCGACAGTGGCCAACCGCCGCGGGGGCGCCGTGGGACCCGATGCCGGGTACCCTTCGGCGCCGGCCAACACCGTGGCCGGCAGATAGACCTCGGCCATCGTCCCCGCCGGCCGCCGATCGCGCGACGAACCGCGCAGCCGCACCCGAATGCCGTGCCGATCGGCCAGCCGGCTGATCACGAACAGGCCCATATGGCGGGCGTTGTCGGGGGTGACCTCGCCTCCGGCGCGCAGCCGCATGTTGGCGATGCGCCGGTCGCCTTCGGTCATGCCCAGGCCGACGTCGACGATCTCGAGGAGCACCCCGGCGTCCCGGCGCCGCACGGCCGACACCCGCACCGGTGACATCGGTGGGGAGTAGCGCAGCGCGTTGTCGATCAACTCCGCGAGCAAATGCACGACATCGCCGGCGGCGGCAGCGCTGACCCTGCAGTCGGGCACCGTGGCAATCTCGACCCGCCGATACTCCTCGACCTCGGAGGTGGCGGCGCTGATCACCGTCGACAGCGGTACCGGTCCGCGCCGGTCTCCGCGCGAGCTCGGCGCGCCGGCCAGCACCAGGAGATTGGCGCCATTGCGACGCATCCGCGCGGCGAGGTGGTCGAGCCGGAACAGGCTGTCCAGCCGATCGGGGTCCTCCTCGTTACGCTCCAACCGGTCGATCAGTTGCAGTTGTTGGTCGACCAGCGACCGGTTGCGCCTCGACATGGTTTCGAACATGTCGTTGACCAGCAGCCGCAATCGAGCCTCGTCACCGGCCAGCAGCAGCGCCTGGGTGTGCAACTCGTCGACCGCGTGCGCGACCTGGCCGATCTCCTCGGTGGTGTGGACCGGGAGCGGGTCGGGGGCGCGTTCGTCGCCGGCCCGCGCCCGGGCGATCTCCCGCTCGAGGTCCTCATGGGCGACCTTCAACGCGCTGTCGCGCAGCACCCGCAGCGGTCCGACCAGCGAGCGAGCCACCAACAACACGATCAGCAGCGCGGCCACGACGGCGGCCAGCACCAGTACCGTGTCGCGAATCGCGGTATCGCGCCGATTGGCGGCCCGGTCCTCCACCGACTTCGTCACCGACGCGGTGGTTTCCTTGATCACCTGCGTCGCGATCGCGTCGGTGGCCCGCGTCGAGCGCAGCAACTCCGGGTTGTTGACCAGCAGGCTGGACGGATTGGACATGATCGCCAACCGGGTCACCATCTGCTGCTGCAGCTTCTTGGCGTCCGGCGAGCCGCCGCCGAGCACCTCGGCCATTCCGAACAGCGTCGACGGCTCGGTACCGGCCAAAGCCATCATCGAGGAGCGCAGCTCCGGCTCAGGCAGGGCGCCGCCGCCGGTGATCAGCAGCTGTTGCATCAACATCTGGCCACGGGCCCCGACCGCACGGCTCAAGCCCTGCGCCGTCGCCCGGATCTGCGCGCTGTCGACCCGCACCGACCCGTCGACGACGTTCTCGGCAGTCAACAGGATGGGCGCGTAGGTGGTCACCCGCTCACGCAAACCGATCGCGTTCGACACCACCTTGTTCAGCAGCGCCTGGCCATCGCGCACCAGGGTGTCCACGCCAGCGCGAACGTCGGAGACGACGTCGGTGTCCGACAGCCGCACCTGCAACTCGTCCCTGCGGGCCTGGTAGTTCTTCTTGACGCCCTCGACGTCACCGCCCTGGGAGCTGGCCAACAACGCGGAATCGAGTGCGGACATGTACTTCGTGATGGCTGGAATCAGTTCGGCGCGGTCGGCGGCCAGCCGTAGGTCGCCCACGTCGGTCATCGCGCCGTAGATCCGGAATCCACCGAAAACCATCGCCAGCACCAGTGGCACCACCACAATCGCGACGACTTTCCACCGGACCGGCCAGTTGCGCAGCGACCATGTGGGTGGGCGTTTCGCCGCTGCGGGTGCGGAGTCGTGGCGGTCCGGGGTGTCGGCTGGACCGGTTGTAGCAGCGGGTCGGAGCGCCCGGATCGGACGGTCGAACATGGTCACCGGACTGCGCCTGTGCCGCCGATTGCTCCCCTAATACGTTGTGTTCGCGCGTCGTTCATGAGACTTCCTGCTGATTGCACCCGGCCCGAGGGCAGACGGGCGAGCGATATATACGCCTGGCAACTCGACGAGTATGACAGCCTGCGGCCACCGTGACCACAATTCTTACTGAACAAACAGAGTTCGCCGAAACGGGTTGAGCCGCCGAAAGGATAGCTGAGCAAATTGGCGGCGGACAACTGCGATGATCGACAGATGTTCCGGCTGCTGTTCTATTCCCCGCGCATCGCACCCAACACGGGCAATGCGATCCGGACGGCGGCGGCCACCGGCGCAGAACTGCACTTGGTCGAACCGTTGGGCTTCGAGCTGTCCGAACCCAAGCTGCGGCGGGCCGGGCTGGACTATCACGACCTGGCGTCGGTCACTGTGCATCCGTCACTGGATGCCGCGTGGGCTGCGCTGGAACCGCGGCGGGTGTTTGCGTTCACCGCCCATGCTTCGACGTTGTTCACCGACGTCGGCTACCAGCCCGGCGACGTGTTGCTGTTCGGGCCGGAGCCCACCGGGCTGGACGAGGCGATCCTGACCGACACGCACATCACCGCGCGGCTCCGTATCCCGATGCTGGCCGGACGGCGGTCACTGAACCTGTCCAACGCGGCGGCAGTCGTCGTCTACGAGGCGTGGCGTCAGCACGGGTTCACCGGTGCGGTTTGACTGCGTCTGGTTCACCAGCTGTTCCAGTGCGTCACGGCCTCGGCCGGCAATCGCTTGGCCGACCGGAAATCGGTGCCCTTGGTGTAGGCGATCGGGAACAGCCCACCCTGGCTGTACTCGTCAAACGGAATACCGAGTAGCTCGGCGGCCTGCTTTTCGCCGTCGCCGAGCAGGTGCAGCGTCGTCCAGCAGGAACCCAGCCCCCGCGACCGCAATGCGAGACAAAAACTCCAGGCCGCCGGGAACAACGATGCCCAGAACGACGAGCTCAGCAGCGGTGCCTGCTCCACCCGGCCCTGCAGGCACGGGATCATCAGCACCGGCGCCTCGTGCATGTGCTCGGCCAGATACATCGCCGAATCTTTGACCAACGGCATCCGCTCGCCGCGGGTGTCGCCGTCGGGGTATTGCGGTGAGGGCAGGGCGAGATAGCCCTTGGCATTGCTCAGATAGATGTCGGCGATCGCCTTCTTCTTGTCGGCGTCGGTGACAAACACCCATTGCCAACCCTGCGCATTGGAGCCGGTGGGTGCCTGCAACGCCAACTCGAGGCATTCCATCACCACCTCGCGGCTCACCGGCTTGTCAAAGTCGAGGCGTTTGCGCACCGATCGAGTGGTGGTCAGGACTTCGTCGACGGACAGGTTCAGAGTCATGTGCGCGAGCCTATCCTTCTGGCGCGAGCGTGCGTGTCCCCGGTCGACACGGCGGGTGCAAACCCGGTTTTGCGCACGCTCGCCCGGGAATTCAGCGGAAGTCGCGGGACTTCGATGCCATCCGCAGGCTGAGCTTGCCCAACCGCTCGGCCACGACGGTGACGGCGCCGCTGGCGTTTTGGACCCGACCACGGATCAGCAGTGCCGACGCCGTCTGCGCCAGCTTGCGGTGCCGCGCCCACACCCCCGGTGTGCAGAGCACGTTGACCATCCCGGTCTCATCCTCGAGGTTGAGAAACGTCACCCCCTGCGCCGTCGCCGGCCGCTGCCGATGGGTCACCGCCCCGGCGATCAGCACCCGATCGCCGTCGGGTACTCCCAACAGCTTCTCGGCGGGCAGCACCCCCATCGCCTCCAGATCCGACCGCAGGAACTGGGTGGGGTAGCTGTCGCAGGAGATGCCGGTGGCCCACACATCGGCGGCGGCCAGCTCCACCTCACTCATCCCCGGCAATGCCGGGATGTGCGACGACGAGCCCACCCCGGGTAGCCGGCCCGGTCGCTCGGTGGCCGCCGCCCCGGCCGCCCACAGCCCCTCCCGGCGGGAGAGCCCGAAGCAGCTCAGCGCACCAGCGGTGGCCAGCGCTTCGGTCTGCGGCACAGAAAGCTGCACCCGCGACGTCAAATCCAGCAGAGAAGCGAACGGCCCATTTACTTTTCGCTCCGCGACCAGCTTTTCGGCCAGGTCGTCTCCGATATGACGCACACTGCCCAGACCGAGCCGAACCTGCATTCCGGCGTTCTCGAGGGTGGCGTAGGCCAGGCCGGCGTTGACGTCTGGCCCGTGCACCGTCACACCGTGCCGGCGGGCATCGGCCACCAGTGACTGTGGTGAATAGAAGCCCATCGGCTGGGCGCGCAGCAGCGCCGCGCAGAACGCCGCCGGGTGGTGCAGCTTGAACCACGACGAGTAGAACACCAGCGCCGCGAAGCTCAGCGCATGACTTTCCGGGAAACCGAAATTGGCGAAGGCTTCCAGCTTTTCGTAGACCCGGTCGATCACCTCGTCGGGTGCGCCATGCAGTTGGCGCATACCGTCGTAGAACCGGCCGCGCAGCCGTCGCATCCGCTCGGCCGAGCGTTTGGATCCCATGGCTCGCCGCAGCAGGTCGGCCTCGGCAGCGGAAAACCCGGCGCAGTCGACCGCGAGCTGCATCAGCTGCTCCTGAAACAGCGGAACTCCC
Organism: Mycobacterium sp.; assembly: GCF_050700595.1. Lineage (GTDB taxonomy): Bacteria > Actinomycetota > Actinomycetes > Mycobacteriales > Mycobacteriaceae > Mycobacterium. The sequence goes on along the minus strand of NZ_JBOHHI010000128.1, from coordinate 2,255 downwards.
AATGTCTTGCGCAACGCCGACTCCATCGAGGGGTGGTCGTAGACGACTGGGTCGACGCCGTTGCGCCGGCGAATGTACGGGTGCACCGAACCGCCCTGGATGGGGCCGGGACGAATCAGCGCAACCTCCACCACCAGGTCGTAGAACACCCGCGGCCGCAGGCGCGGCAGCGTCGCCATCTGTGCGCGCGACTCCACCTGGAATACCCCGACGGAGTCGGCACGCGCCAGCATCTCGTACACCGCTGGTTCGGACAGGTCCAGCTTGGCCAGGTCCACCTCGACGCCCTTGTGCTCGGCGACCAGGTCTTTCGCATAGTGCAGCGCCGAGAGCATACCCAGCCCGAGCAGGTCGAATTTCACCAAACCGATTGCCGCACAGTCGTCTTTGTCCCACTGCAATACGCTGCGGTTAGCCATGCGTGCCCATTCCACCGGACACACGTCGGCGATCGGGCGGTCGCAGATCACCATGCCGCCGGAGTGGATACCCAGGTGGCGCGGCAGGTTGGCGATCTGGGTCGCCAGGTCGATCACCTGCCCGGGGATGCCCTCGACATCAGGTGAGCCGGCCAGTCCGTTCCAGCGGCTGATCTGCTTGCTCCAGGCGTCCTGCTGGCCTTGCGAGAAACCCAGGGCGCGGGCCATGTCGCGCACCGCGATCCGTCCCCGGTAGGTGATGACGTTGGCGACCTGCGCGGCGTAGTCACGGCCGTATTTGTCGTAGACGTACTGGATGACCTTTTCACGTTGATCCGACTCGATGTCGATGTCGATGTCGGGTGGCCCGTCCCGGACGGGGGACAAAAACCGCTCGAACAACAGCTCGTTGGCCACCGGGTCGACCGCGGTGATCCCGAGGGCATAACACACCGCGGAGTTGGCCGCCGATCCCCTGCCCTGACACAGAATGTTGTTGTCCCGGCAGAACCGGGTGATGTCGTGTACCACCAAGAAGTAGCCCGGGAACTTCAGCTGCGCAATAACTCTCAGTTCGTGCTCGATCTGCGCGTAGGCCCTTGGGGCATGCTCTGGCGGGCCATAGCGGTTTCGGGCGCCGGCCATCGTCAGCTCGCGTAGCCAGCTGTCTTCGGTATGCCCGGCCGGTACGTCGAACGGCGGCAGCCGCGGGGCGATCAATGCCAGCCCGAAGGCGCACTGTTCACCGAGTTCGGCGGCGGCGGTCACTGTTTCGAGGGACCACGCGAACAGCCGGGCCATCTCCTCCCCGGACCGCAGATGCGAGCCGCCCAGCGGTGCCAGCCAGCCTGCAGCCTCGTCCAAACAGTGGCGGGCGCGTATCGCGCCCATTGCCATCGCCAGCCGGGCTCGCGACGGTGCGGCGAAATGCGCACCGGTTGTGGCGACCATATCGAGGCCGAATCGCCTTGCCATCCGGGCTAACTCGGCGTTGTTTTCGTCATCGTACGGGTAGCCGTGACCGGTGAGCTCGACGCTGACCCGATCGGCCCCGAACCGGTCCACCAGGTCGGCCAACGCCTTTGCGGCTGCGTCCGGGCCGTCTCGGCGAAGCGCCCGACGCACATGGCCTTTACGGCATCCGGTCAGGATATGCCAATGCCCACCGGCAGCGTCGGTCAGCGCGTCGAAGTCGAAGCGTGGCTTGCCTTTTTCACCACCTGCCAGGTGTGCGGCGGCCAGCTGGCGCGACAACCGTCGATAGCCTTCCGGGCCGCGGGCCAGCACCAGTAGATGCGGGCCGGGCGGATCGGGCTCGTCGGTGCGGGCGCCGGATCCCAGCGACAGCTCCGCGCCGAATACGGTAGCCATGTCCAGTTCCGCGGCGGCCTCGGCGAACCGCACCGCGCCGTAGAAACCGTTGTGGTCGGTGAGCGCAACGGCGCGCAGATCCAGTCGCGCCGCCTCCTCGACCAGTTCCTCCGGAGTGCTGGCCCCGTCGAGGAAGCTGTACGCCGAATGCGCGTGCAACTCGGCATACGCGACCGACGAACGCACCGGCCGGTTGTCACCCGGCGGCTGATACCTTCCGCGTCTGCGTGACCGGGGGCCGTCGTCCGCCGGCTCAACAGCGACCGGCGCGCTGGCGCGGCGCGGCTTACCGTCGAGCACCCGCTCCATCTCCGCCCAGCTCGGCGGCCCGTTGCCCCAGCCCACGCAGCCCAGTGTATCGAATGTATGTGGCGCTCCACGGGTTTTCGTGGGCGCCTTTGTGCTGTTCAGGGATGTTTTTTGTTGCGGGAGAGGGTTGTCGGCGTTTCGCGGGTGAATTGAGGG
>NZ_JBOHHI010000127.1:0-43212 GCF_050700595.1 Mycobacterium sp. | reverse complement strand
CGGGCGGTGCCGGCGGGTGTGGTCGGGGAGTTGTATGTGGCCGGTGCCGGGCTGGGGTGTGGGTATTGGCGGCGGGCGGGGTTGACCGGGTCGCGGTTTGTGGCGTGCCCGTTTGGGGGGCCGGGGGGGCGGATGTATCGCACCGGGGATCTGGTGCGGTGGGGCGCTGATGGGCAGCTGGATTATCTGGGGCGCGCCGATGAGCAGGTCAAGATCCGCGGGTATCGCATCGAGCTCGGCGAGGTGCAGGCCGCCCTGGCCGGGCTGGACGGGGTCAAGCAGGCGGTGGTGATCGCCCGCGAGGACCGCCCCGGCGATAAGCGTCTGGTGGGTTATGTGACCGGGATAGCCGACCCGGCCACGCTGCGTGCCGCGCTGGGCGAGCGGCTGCCGGCCTACATGGTGCCGGACGCGGTGGTGGCGCTTGACGGGTTGCAGCTGACACCCAACGGCAAACTCGACACCCGGGCCCTGCCGGCACCCTAATACCAGGACACCGATCGGTACCGCGCCCCGGCCAACCCGGTCGAGGAGGTCTTGGCCGCCATTTACGCCCGGGTGCTGGGAACCGAGCGGGTCGGGGTCGACGACTCGTTTTTCGAGCTGGGTGGCGATTCCCTGTCGGCGATGCGGCTGATCGCCGCCATCAACACCAGCCTAGACGCCGGCCTTGGGGTGCGCGCCGTGTTCGAGGCGCCATCCGTGAGACGCTTGAGTCAGCAGTTGAGCAGATATGCCAGTGCGGTGGAAGACCACGCCGACGACATCGGGGCTGACCGAAAGCCTGGGGCCACTGGGCCCAGCTTCGCGTCCGTGCACGGCCGCGACACTACCGAGGTGCACGCCGGTGATCTCACACTGGATAAGTTCATCGATACCACGACGCTGGACGCTGCCCCGACGTTGCCAGGCGCGAGCGCCGAGGTGCGGACGGTCCTGCTGACCGGGGTGACCGGTTTCCTTGGGCGGTACCTGGCCCTGGAATGGCTGGAGCGGATGGACCTGGTCGACGGCACGCTGATCTGCCTCGTGCGGGCAAAGTCCGACGAGGATGCGCGGCGCCGCCTCGCCAAGACCTTCGACAGCGGCGACCCGGAACTGCTGCGGCGGTTCCAGGAACTGGCCGCCGATCGTCTGGAGGTTATCGCCGGCGACAAGAGCGAGCCCAACCTCGACCTGGACGACCAGACCTGGCAGCGGCTCGCCGACACCGTCGATCTGATAGTCGATCCCGCAGCCCTGGTCAACGGCGTCCTGCCCTACAGCGAGCTGTTCGGGCCCAACGTGGTGGGCACCGCCGAACTGATCCGGTTGGCGCTCACCACGAAGCTCAAGCCCTACGCTTACGTGTCGACTGCCAACGTGGGCGACCAGATTGAGCCGTCGGCGTTCACCGAGGATGTCGACATCCGGGTCATCAGCCCCACCCGCGCCAACGACGGCAGCTACGTCAACGGCTACGGCAACAGCAAGTGGGCCGGCGAGGTGCTGCTGCGCGAGGCCAACGACCTGTGCGGGCTGCCGGTCGCGGTGTTTCGCTGCGACATGATCCTGGCCGACACCACATACGTGGGCCAGCTCAACGTGTCGGATTTGTTCACCCGGATGGTGCTGAGCGTGGTGGCCACCGGCATCGCGCCCGGCTCGTTCTATCAGCTCGACGCCGACGGCAACCGGCAGCGCGCCCACTTCGACGCCCTGCCCGTCGAATTCGTCGCCGAGGCGATCGCCACGCTGAGTGCCCAGGTGGTCGACGGGTTCGAGACCTACCACGTGATGAACCCGCACGACGACGGGATCGGGCTCGACGAGTACGCCGACTGGCTGATCGAGGCCGGCTACCCGATCCAGCGCATCGATGACTTTGGGGAGTGGTTGCAGCGGTTTGAGACCGCCCTGCATGCCCTGCCGGATCGACAGCGCCAGCATTCGCCGCTGCGGGCGTTGCCGTTGCACAATTCCAATCATTTACATTTACAGCCCGCAGAGCCGATCCGCGGGTCCTTAGCGCCGACCAACCGATTCCGTGCTGCGGTGCAAGAAGCGAAAATTGGCCCTGACAACGATATCCCGCACGTCTCGGCACCGATCATCATTAAATACGTCACTGACTTGCAACTGCTCGGACTGCTCTAGCCCGCTGGAGAAACTCCAGACCGCATCCGGCCCACATCGACAATAGATTGTCGATCGGGAATGCTTTGGGTCTGACTTCGCCGCGGTCGCGATGTCATAAATCAGAAGCTGCTGCTGGCAACGCCACCGCACACACAGCAAAGATCGCGCCACCGGTCACACTCCGTGACGGAACCGCGTTGCTGCAAGGTCTGGCTACCTGCGGGCGCTACGGACGGCGGATGACGGTCCGTTACCCCACCCGGTGCGGCGTCGACGAACGAATCCGCATCGACATCCAGGCGCTCTTCAATGATCTTGCCATCGAAACACCGCTATCCGCGCGATGCTTCAGCACAAGTCAGCCATTCCACGTCCCGAACAAATGGTCAGAAGTCGATCCTCGAGCGGCTAGCGGCCAAGATTTGCCATGGCAGCATCGGCAACGGGGAACACTTCTTCAGGGTCGTAGAGGTCGCGGGCGAACGTGACGTTGGCGCTAAGGCGGCCGTTTAATATCCAGACTGTGAAGAAAATAGTTTGGGTTTTGGTGGTGCCGTAACTGGACTCGATTCCCCAGTTAGCGGGAGTTGCGACAACACCGACGTTCGACACCACGCAGGAAATATTCTGAAACGGCCCGCGGCGGTGGACGGGAAGCGACGCAATCCGGACTAAATTATTTAAGAATCTCTGCTCGTTGCGGGAAAGGGCAGCGGCGAGCCGGGCGAGCCAGTAATCGATGCCAAGGCGAAACCAGCCGAATTGACGGGCGATCTGCGATTGCAGTGGTACTCCGCGCCGCAATTGCACCACCATGCTGCCGGTGTAGTTGCCGGGCGCAACGCGAGGCAAACCGGGCAAATAACGGGCGAGATCAGTGGGGACCGCAATAGAGACGCGCGACTTTTCGGGTTGGGCGGACAGCATTGCTTCCGCGACCGTGAGGCACATGTACTGCTGAAGCGAGAAGTCAAGGGCCCGAGCTTTGGCGAGGATCCGATTGGTCTCCGGCTCGGAGAAGGAATACGTCCGGGACGCATAGCCGTTATCGTGGGGAATCGGCGTCTTGCCGTGGGTGAGGTCGACTGTTTTGCGGGCTTGCTTCAGACCTGCCTGTGCCAAATAGCCGAGGATATACAACGGCAGCAGAGCAATTCCGGTTAGCGGTGCGGTGGAATCGAAACGGCCCGCAGTCTGGCTAACCGGAACAGATTCACCGTTAGCGGCAGCGAGCCAGTACATAATCCACTGCACGGCGCCGCGACCGTTGGACAAAGCGTGACTCATCTGGAAGCAGACTTCCCTGTCCCCCATCTGCGAAATCCGGACGGGAAGGGGGGGCATGAGAGCATGAGCGGGCGAAAGTAACTCCTCAAAAGAGAATAACTGGGAAAAACGCTCACGCTGGCGGTCGAGAGCGATGTTCAGCTCTGCAGAATCGATCGGCACCCATGAAAAAGATTGACCAAAGGATCTGAAGACTACCTGTAAGGCCGGGTTTTGCCGCACTAGAGAATCGTAGGAGGCCCACAAACGATCGGGATCGTAATTGTGACGGAATTTCACAACGAGTGCCATGTCATCGCCATGGAGCATCGGCTCCATTGCGCGGATAAACAGGCTGCCAGCACGGCTTACGTCCACTGCGGTCTCCAGATTGATCGGCAAGCGCCCACGGTAGCTTTTCACAGTACTGATTCCGGATGTATCCCGGAAGTGATTTTTGACAAGGCTATGGTCGGTACTCCTGACATAGCTCAGTAATGGATGTCTGTGGGATTGGCTAGCTGGCTACCTGTTTTGCCCCCACCCAGGGTGGCTACGGGGCTTCCGGTCGCTCGGCCGCTGTATTGGCCGAATGAGCTACCGGGAGGTGCCTGTGATCGAGATCAGGGAGATTCTGCGCCCGTGGCTGGAGGGTCGAGGGTTGCGGGAAGTGGCCCGGCTATCGGGTACTGACCGTAAGACGGTGCGCCGGTATGTGGAGACGGCGCGCTCGTGCGGGTCGACCGCGATGGCTGCGCAGCGCAGTTGACCGACGAGCTGTTGATCGCGGTGATTGGCGGGGTGCGGCGCAAACGCCCTAACGGCAAGAGCAAGGCCTGGGAAACCGTCGCCGCCCAGCACGGCCAGATTAAGCACTCCTTTGCGTTGATGTGGGTGTAATTTCTGTTTGTGCTGGTCAGCGGGTTTTGACGGGTCGTCCGCGTTTGGGTGGTTGGGGCGGGTTGGTGGGGTCGGGCCGGTGGCTAAGGCCGGTCGCCTGCTCGGCGCTGTTCTTGCGGAACTCTGTTGGTGCAGAGGGCGTATCGACCCGACAACCGTCACAGACGGTTGTCTGCCGTTGCACCGTTTCGGCTGCGTCAAAGTCCCTTGGGTCTCGTCCCGATCACGCCGGCCGACGCCAGGCGGGTGAAGTCTGCCTCGGTGAGTCCACACCGTGAGCGCAATATCTCTTCATTGTGCTCGCCGAGCGTCGGCGGAGGGCGCAGCAGCCAACGGGACCGCCCGGCCAGCGGGGCGAACGGCGGACGCGGATACCAGCCGACACCGGTGCGCGGATGGTCTAGCAACTCGAAGAATCCCCGCTCGATCAGTTGCGGGTTCTCGGTCACCAACGACGGCGACACGACCGGCGCGGCGGGAATACCCGCCGCGGCAAGGCTATCCACTGCAAAGCTCAGCTCCTGACCGGCGAACCAGTCGGCCAGCCGGCGATCGACGTCGTCGCCCTGCTCTCGTCGACCCGCAACCGCGGCCAGGCGCGGGTCGTCGCACCAGGACGGTCGGCCCATCCGCTCAACCAGCGCCCGCCACTGCCCGTCGGTGCCCACGGTGACCGCGATCCAATTGTCGTGGCCGGCGCAACGGTACACATTCTGGAGGGCCCAGCCGTGCCCACGGTTGCCCTGGCGGCTCAGCGTCACGCCGAACACCTCGGCTTCCATCGGCTGAATCGCGGTGGCGTTCAACACCGCTTCGATCATCGGCAACTCGATGAGTTGGCCGTCGCCGGTGCGTTCAGCGAACTCCACGGCCGCCAGCACGGCGAAGGCGGCGTGGATGCCGGCCAGCGGATCACAGGCGCCCCGCGGCGCGACGGGCGGACCCTCCGGCAGCCCGGTCACCCACGCCAGCCCGGCGATTTGTTCCATAGTGGGCGCGAAACCGACCCGGTCGCGCCACGGACCATCCAGCCCGAATGCCGGCATCCGGGCGACGACCAGTCGCGGGTTGACCGCCAGCAGTGCATCCGCGGTCAGTCCGAAGTGATCCATCACCCGCGGCGAGAAGTTCTCGATCACGACGTCGGCGCCCGCCACCAGCGAGGTGAACAGGCGACGGCCCTCATCGGACCCGAGATCCATTGTCACCGAACGCTTGTTGGTGTTCACCGCGTGGAACACCCAGCCGTACTCCCACCAGTCCTCGACGTCGGTGCGCATCCCGCCCGAGTAACGGATGCCGTCCGGACGCTGGATCGACTCCACCTTGACGACGTCGGCGCCGAACGCGGCCAGCAGATGCGTCGCGGCCGGCCCGGCCCAGAACGCGGTCAGATCGACGACGCGGACACTGTCGAGCGGCAGTCCGTGATCCGCCTGCCGCGGGCCGGGTTCGCGCTTGGGCCAAGGCGATTCATGGTTAGCCTCCCCGAGCGCAGGCGCACCGCGCACCGACGCCGGTCGGCACCGCGACATCAACCATGGAGTGCGCGGCTGATGAAAGCCGGCCGGGTTGCGCACGAAAACCCCACGCTGCGCCATGTAGGCCATGTCAGGGATGGTCGAGCCGTTGCCCAGTGCGGCGATCGGCAACCGGAACAGCTGTCCGAGTTCGACGATCTCGTCGACGCCGCGCTCGGCCAACCACGGCCCGATCCGCTCGCGAATGAAATCGCGGTATTCCCAGCGGCCGATCTGGAAACGCAGCTGGGGAATCTCGGTCAGCTCCGGGCGGTCCACCATCGCAGCGAAGTCGAGCCACTGTTGGCCGGTGACCATGGTGATTCCGACGTAGCCGTCCCTGGCCGCTTCGATCGAGGGGACCTCGACGGTGCGGGTGACCGGTGGCACCCGCAGCAGCTGCGAATGCAGCCACTCGCCGCTCTGCATCAGCGTCATCGCTTCGAGCATCGACAGGTCGAGGTGCTCACCGGGTCCGCCATGCTCGACCCGGCGGCGCACCGCCAGCGCACCGAACGCGGCGAACACCCCGCCCAGGTACTCCCCCAGGTCACCGCCGATCGCGATCGGCGGTCCGGCCGGATCGCCGCGGAAGCCGGTCGACCCGGCCCAGGCCTGCAAAGTGAACTCGCTGGCGGCGCGGTCGGCGTAGGGGCCGCTCCACCCGAAGTCGGAAATGGTGACCACAACGGCTTGCGGACACTCGGCCAGCAAACTCTGCGGATCGATACCCAGCTCGTTCGCCTGCGACCGGGTGGCGGTCAGCACCACGATGTCGGCGCCCGCGAGCTCACTGCGGTAGCGCTCGTCGGCCGGTGACAGCATCAGGCTGCGCTTGCCGGCGTTGAGGTAGCCGAACAGCGGCGAATCCGTCCCGTCCGGCAGTTGCGAGCGGCTGGCGCTGAATCGCCGCAGCGGATCGCCTTGGGGCGGTTCGATTTTCCGGACATCCGCGCCGGCGTCGATCAGCAGCTTCCCGCAGTAGCTGCCGGCAATCCGATTACTGATCTCGACGACACGCACGTCGTGCAGCGGTGTCGGTCGGCGGTCCGGCACCTCGTTCACGTGGCTATTGTGCCATTACTGCTAAGATTGCATCCAATGGAGTTCGCGGGGTAGCGGCTGCGTGCTCTGTCCGATCTTTCGCTCTTGGAATCGTATGACAGCGCTGGGAATTGGCCCTGAGGCCCGACGCCGGTTGTCGGCGCCCAGGATCGCCGAGATCGTCGCCGACGAGTTGCGACGCCAGATCATCGACGGCGAATTGACGGACGGTGACCTGCTGCCGCGCCAGGAGGTGCTCGTCGAGCAGTTCAACGTCAGCCTGGTCTCGCTGCGCGAAGCGCTGCGGATTTTGGAGACTGAGGGTCTCGTGTCGGTGCGGCGCGGCAACCGGGGCGGTGCCGTCGTGCACGCGCCGGCGAAAACCAGCGCCGCGTACATGCTGGGCCTGCTGCTGCAGAGCGAGAACGTCGGTCTCGCCGACCTGGGTGCGGCGCTACGTGAGCTCGAACCGGTATGCGCGGCATTGGCCGCCCAACGGCCCGACCGGGCCGACACCTTGGTGCCCGAACTGAAGCAAGTCAACGACGCGATGGCCACCCATCTCGACGACGGCGGCCAATTCACCGAAATCGGTCGCCAGTTCCACAATCTCCTGGTTCGCGGCTGCGGAAACCACACCATGCTCGCGGTGGTCGGCAGCCTGGAGACGCTGTGGACCAGCCATGAGCAGCAGTGGGCCGACGAGAGCGCTGCGCGGGGAACCTATCCGTCGCTGGCCAAGCGCCGCGCCGTGCTCAACACGCACGTCAAACTGACGGAGTCGATCGAAGCGGGCGATGTCGACCGGGCCCGTCGCATCGCTGCGCGGCACGTCGCCGACACCCAGACCCATGTGCTGTCCGGTCGGAACGATCAACGGATTTATGCGCTCTCGCCCCAGGCTCTGTCCCGCCCGCGGGAGAGCCGCCATCTCTGAGGCGTCCGCGCGAACCGCACTGGTCACCGGCGGTAGCGGCGGAATCGGCAAAGCCTGCGCCGCCAAGCTGTGCGGAAGTGGCTACGACGTGGTGTTGTCGGCGCGACGTGATGCCCCGCTGCGGGCGGCCGCCGAGGAGATCGGTGCACGTTACATCGTGGCCGACGCCGCCGATCCGGTCGGCTTCGAACACGCGATCCGCCCGCTGGGGACGATCGACCTGCTGGTGCATGCGGCCGGAACACTGGGCGGCACCTACGCGCGCAAGCAGACCTTCGAGCAGTGGCAGGCGATTATCTCGGCCAACCTGGACTCCTGCTTCGTGGTGACCGCCGCCGTGCTGCCGCGGATGCGGGCCGGCTCGCGGCTGGTGTTCATCTCCTCGTCGGCGGCCCACGAGCCGATGATGGCCCGCACCGCCTACTCCGCGTCCAAGGCCGGGATGAACGCGTTCGCCCGGGCACTGGCGCTCGAAGTCGACCGGGACGGCATCAGTGTTCACATCGTCACACCGGGACCGGTGGAAACCGAGATGCTGCAGGATGTTCCGTTCGAGATGTATGCGATTCAGGTCGCCGATGTCGCCGAGGCCGTCGCGTGGCTCGACACCGTCGACCCGTCGGTGGATCTGCCGGAAATTCGGCTGAACGCGGTGCGCCGGGGTCCGTTCGCCCGCGAACCGGTGGTGCCTACCGAGGCCCGCCGCCGGGCAGGGCCGAAACGGCGTTGATCACCGACTCACCGAATTCGCTTAGGGATTCCGGAGCAGCGAAGTCGGCGAACCAGACGTAGAAACGCTCGACACCCTGGGCGGTCAGGCCGCCGAAATACCCGATCAACTCCTCGGCGTCGCCGCAGACCAGGCCCGGACCCAGGTAGCCGAACCGCCGAGTGCTCACTTCCCGTACCGCGGCCGGGTCGGTGCCGTTGCGCGCGAAACCCACCATTTGCTGCACGGACACCCGCGCCGGCGACGCGGCGGGGGCCAGCCGCGGCAGCCGATCGATGTGGTTGGCGGGCACGTTCCACCAATCCGCGTAGCGGCGAACGAGTTCCATCGTCCGGCGCCCGGTGCCGCCGAGGATCAACGGTATCGGATGCTCCGGTAGCGGGTGTTGGCATCGGTCGGGATCTTCGCCCCGCCCCCAGTACTGTCCGAGCAAATCCAGATGCCGCTCGAGCTGCTCGACCCTGGCGATCGGATCCTGCTGGCCGACATCGAATCTGGTGAACTCGGCCGGCCACGAACCGGAGCCGAGGCCGAGCTCGAACCTGCCGTGCGAGGCCGCCGAGAGTGTGACGGCCTGCTTGGCCAGCACCGCCGGATGCCGAAACGCGTCGCAGAGCACCAAATGGCCGATGCGCAACCGTTCGGTTTTAGCGGCCACCCAGGTGGCGACCGCCATTGCCTCCCAGATGTTTTCGTCGGGTAACCCGGGCGCCTCGAGGTGATCGATGAACGCGATTCCGTCGAAGCCGCTGGCCTCGGCGTGGCGCGCGCGTTCGACGATGTCGGCGATCGGCAACCGCACTTGTGGCAGGAACAGATACCAGTCGGCCATAGCAGATCACCATACGGAGCCACCTGCGCCGCCGGTGGAGCCACTGACGCGTGTTCAGCTAGTTTGCTATTTTTGCTATGTTAGAGCCTTATGGACGCCGGACTGAATTCCGGGCAGCTGACGCTGCGCGACAACGTGCGCGACGTCCTGCGCACCGAGTGCCCACCCGGCATTGCCCGCCAGGCGATGACGGACCCGGAACGCTGGCGCACCGTGTGGAAGACCGTCGTCGACCTGGGTTGGGCCGAACTCGCCACGCCCGGCAGAGGCGACTTCGGATCCATCGATCTGGCCGTGGTGGCCGAAGAGTGCGGGGCCGCCATCGCGCCGATCCCGTTGCTGTCCAGCGTCGGTCTCGCGGCGGGTGTGCTGCGTGCCGCCGGATCGGCCGTCGACGATGTGCTGCGCGACATCGGCGGTGGTGTCGTCGCCGCGCTGGCCGTCCATTCGCCCGCGGCAAGGCTGCCCGGGGTTCCGATGACGCTGCGACATGGCCGGCTGCGTGGACGGGCGGTCGCCGTTGCCGACCTCGCCCGCGCGGAACTGGTCGTCACGCTGGCCGCGTGTGACGGCGGAGTCGTCGTCGCGGCCGCACGCACCGGCGACGGCGTCACCGTGGAACCGGTCGAGTGCATCAATCCCGCCCAGCCGGTCGCCGACGTCGAGATCGACACGACGCCGGTGGTCACCGCGCCGGTTGACGTCGAATCCGCGTTGGCGTCGCCGCTGATGGCCGCCGCCGCAGATTTGGTCGGCGTGGCCAGCGCTGCCCTGGCCCGCTCCGTCGAGCATGCGAAAGCACGCCGGCAGTTCGGCAAACCGATCGGCGCCTTCCAGGGCGTCAAGCACGCCCTGGCCGACAACTACGTCGGCCTCGAACGTGCCCGCAGCCTCACCTACGCGGCGGCCGCCCGCCTCGATGATCCCGCCACCACGCCCGCCGCCGGCTGGACCGCTGCCGCGCTGGCCAAGGCGGCCGCGGGCGACGCCGCGGTCAACTGCTCGCGCACCGCGGTTCAGGTGCACGGTGCCATCGCGCAGACCTGGGAGCACGACATCCATCTGTATCTGCGGCGCGCGTGGCAAAGCGCGGCGGCGCTGGGCGACAGCCGCGCGCTCTACCACGCCGTCGGCCGCCGCGTCGCCGGAGGTGCAGCATGACTGACGTGGTCGCCGAGTTCGCCGGCTGGTTAACGGATTTCCTGCCGAACGACTACACCGAGCACTATCGCGAGTACCGCTGGGATCTGACGCTGCGCCGCGACTATCAGCGGGCGGCGTTCGAGGCCGGTTGGCTGCAGCCGACCTGGTCGCGCGAGCACGGCGGGCGCTCGCTGGACCTGCGGGCAGCGATGGAGATCCGGCTGCAGGCCGCGCTGCGGTCGGCGCCCAAGCTGCCCAACATCGCCGGCCCCAACGTCGCCGCGCCCGCGATTCGCCAATTCGGCACCCCGGAGCAGATCGACCGACTGCTGGTGCCGCTGCTGCGCGGCGACGAGTGGTGGGCGCTGGGCATGTCCGAGCCGGAGGCCGGATCCGATTTTGCCGGACTTCGTACCCGTGCGGAGCGCCACGGCGACGTATACCGAGTCAACGGAAGGAAAATCTGGACCACCCAGGCACACCTGTCGCGGTGGTGCACGCTGTATGCGCGCACCGATCCGGCCGCGCCGAAACACCGCGGCATCTCCTGCCTCATCCTTGATCTGCACTCATCCGGGGTGCACATCGAACCCATCCGCATGGCGTCGGTGTCCGATGAGACGTTCTGCGAGGTCTTGCTCGACGACGTCGAGGTGCCGGTGGCCAATCTGTTGGGTCCGTGCAACGGCGGGTGGCAGGTGGCATTGGCGTCGCTGCAGCACGAGCGCCAGATGATTTGGATCATGAACTGGGTTGAGATCCGACGCGGCCTGGAAAGTGTCCGCGAGGGTGCGTGTTTGCGCGTCGACACGCCGAGTGGAACTGTACAAACACGCACGCTCGCGCAAGGAGGCGCCGAAGGCGACGACGTCTTCACCGAACTCGGTTCACTGCTCGCCGACGCCGAGTCGCTGCGGGCCACCGGGTACCGGGCACTGCACAACGAACTCGCCAACCGGCCGAGCCCGGAAGCCGACATCCTCAAACTTCTCGGTTCGGTCACCCTGCAACGGGTTTGGGAGTTGAGCGCCGCCGCGGCCGGACCGGGGTCGATCGGCGATCCGGACCTGCTGTTCGAACGTCAGGATGCCCTGGCCGCGACCATTTACGGTGGGACGTCCGAAATCCAGCGCAACATCATCGCCGAGCGGCTGCTCGGACTTCCGAAGGAATGACGATGGATTACGACCTCGGCCCCGACGCCGCCGATCTCAGACAGCGCTTGCGCGAGCTGATTTCCGCGCATATCCCCGACGGCTTCTTGGGAGCCTGCACCGACGACCCGCGTGATCTGGCCACCACCGAGTCGTTCTGCAAATTGCTGGCTTCCGACGGACTGCTGGCATTGGCCTGGCCGAAAGAGCACGGTGGCGGTGGCGGTTCGATCTGGCAGCAGACCGTGCTGCGCGAGGAGATGTGGGCCCACCATGAGCCCCGCGGTGCGCAATACATGGGTATCAACTGGGTGGGGCCGGCGGTGATGCGCCACGGGACAGCCGAACAGAAAGCCCGTCATTTGTCCGCTATCGCCGCCGGTGAAGTGATTTGGTGCCAAGGCTTTTCCGAACCGGAAGCCGGAACCGATCTCGCGTCGCTGCGCACCCGCGCCGTATCCGACGGCGACGGCTGGCGCGTCACCGGCCAGAAGGTCTGGACATCCTACGCGCAGATGGCATCGTGGTGTGTACTGGCCGCCTGCACCGATCCGGATGCTCCGAAACCCAAGCGGCTCACGCTTTTTCTCGTGCCGATGGATCGACCCGGTATCACCGTGCGCCCGATCCGGTCGATGTTGGGGCCGCACCATCTCAACGAGGTTTTCCTCGACGAGGTCCGGGTGTTTCGCGACGATGTGCTCGGCGAGGTCGGGGACGGCTGGCGGGTCATGCGTGAAGCCCTCGCGTTCGAGCGGGTCGGGATCGCCCGGTATGCGCGCTGCGAATCGCTGCTGATGCGGATGCAGACCGAGCTCGGCGACGACTGGGACCAGTTGCCCGAGTCGATCCGCGCCCGCTGGGTGCGGGCCCTGGTCGACTTGCGGGTCGCCCGGCTGCTGGCCTACCGGGCGGTGTCGCTGCAGGACGACCCGTCAGCGGGCGCCGCGGCCAGCGCCGCGCGCATCGCAACCACCACCTGCGATCAGCAGGTCGCCGAGCTGCTGTTCGATGCTCTCGGCCCGTCGGCACTGGACAGCGGCTCCGCTGCGCGGCTGCACGGGGCAGCCGAAGACCATTGGCGTTACGCTCAGGCCGCCACCGTGGCGTCTGGAACCATCGAGGTACAGCGCGTGCTCGTCGCACGAGACGTCTTGGGAGAACACCGGTGAACACCGCTCTGCCGGAAGACATCGCCGAGTTCGCGGCCGTCGCGGCCAAGCGGTTCGCCAGATTCGGCGGGCCGCAGGCCGCGTTGCGCGCCGAAACCGACGACAGCATCCGTGGCGAGGCCCGACGTGCGCTGAGCGACCTCGGTGCGTTCGACCTCGAGGTGCGTTCGGGGCCAGACGATCTGCTGGCAGCCGCGGTGCTCTGCCAGGCCGCCGGCGCCGCGGCGTTGCCTTATCCGGTTGTCGAAGAGTTGACGGCCATCAACGGCGTCCGACTGGCCCTGGTCAATCCGGCCGCACCGCGGATCGATCACGGCGACCTGCCCGGCGGGTGGATCGCCGCCGACCTCGACGGCATGCGCTACCACCCACGGCCGTTGTCGCGAACCAACGCCAAGCTCGGGCCGTTTCTGGTGCCGGCCACCGTGACCGGACCCGACGGCACCGTGCCCACCGCCGACGTCGACGTGCACCTGGCGCTGGGATCGTGGCGAATCCTGGGCGCCGTGCAGCAGTTACTGACGATCGCCGCAGAGCACGTCAGCGCCCGGATACAATTCGGCAAGCCGCTGGCCGACTTTCAGGCTGTCCGCTTCGCGATCGCCGATGCGGCGGTCGCTGTGCGCGGACTTGACGAGCTCGCGAAGTACACCATCTGGCGACTCAACTCCACAGCGGCGCAAGTCCATTCGGCGGATACGCTGGTTCTGCGGCTCAAGGCCGCCGACACCGCCCGGCAGGTATTGCGAACCTCGCACCAGCTGCTCGGTGCACTCGGCTTTTGCGACGAGTCCGACGTCAGCGTGCTCGACCGGCACACCCAACCGCTCATCCGGCTGCCGGTCAGCTCCGAAGTGCTCGCACAGCGGTTGATGCCCGACGTGCGAAGCGGACATCTGCAGACACTGTTCTCGGTTACTGAGCCGGCGTGAGCCGCGCCGGATCGATCGCAGCCGGAGTACCCGTCGGGCGGGACGACGGCGGTGTCCCGTTCGGCGTGCGGCTGCAGGAGCTGGCTCGCGAATACGGTGACGAACTCGCCGTCGTCGCCGTGGCGCCGGATGCCAGCACGCATTCGCTGACCTTTGCCGAACTCGACGCCCGGGCAAACCAATGGGGCCGCGCACTGGCCGCAGCCGGTGCTGAGCTGGGTTCGCGTGTCGCGCTGGCGGTTCCCAATTCCGAACATCTGGTCTTGGCTGCGTTGGGGTGCTGGAAGATAGGTGCCGTTCCGGTCCCGATGCGCTGGGATCTGCCGGACTGGGAACGGAACCGGGTGCTCGAGGTGATCGACCCCGTCGTCGTCCTCGACGAGGAGCACCGATCCGAACTGGCCGCCAGTGCCGCAAGTCAGTCGGACAGCGTGCTGCCCCTTGTGGTTTCGCCTATGGTCAACGGGATATGCAGCAGTGGCTCAACCGGCCTGCCCAAAGTGATCCTCAGCCTCGCGCAGGCGCTCTGGACACCCGAGCACAGCGTGCCGTTCATGGCCCAGTGGACACCGGTTCCGCAGCCCCAGACGATTCTGGTGCCGGCGCCGATCTATCACACCAACGGATTCGCCACCTTCAACAATCTATTGGGCGGCGATCGGTTGGTGGTGCTCGAAAAGTTCGACGCCGCAGTGTTTGTCGATGTCATCGAGCGGTATCGGATCACCAACTTCACCGCCACACCGACGATGCTTGGGCGCATCGCCGCATTACCCGACATCCGCCGGCGCAATTTCTCCAGCGTGATGTGGATCCTGCAGGGCGCCGCGGTGATGCCACCCGCGCTGCTGCACACCTGGTTCGACCTGCTCAGTCCGGAACAAGTGCTGATGGCCTACGGTATGACCGAGAACCTCGGGTTGACCGCGCTGCGCGGCGACGAATGGCTGGCCCATCCCGGCAGCGTCGGACGCGGTTTCCGCGACACCGAGATCCGGATTCTCGACCCACAGGGCAATCCGCTCGGGCCGGGCGAGCGCGGCGAGATCTACCTGCGCGCGCCGATGAGCGCCGGATATCGCTATCTGGGCGGGGCGCCGCCGTTGCCAGCGACACCCGACGGGTTCCGGTCGGCCGGCGATATAGGACACCTGGATGCGGACGGTTATCTCTACGTTGCCGATCGCCGTGCCGACATGATCATCACCGGTGGCGCCAATGTCTTTCCGGCAGAAGTAGAGTCCGCGCTGGCCGAACATCACGCGATCGCCGACGTCGTCGTCATCGGGCTCGCTGACCCGCAGTGGGGGCGCCGGGTGCACGCCGTGGTGCAACTTGACGACACTGCGAAACCGCTGAGCGAGGGGCAGGTGATCCAGTACGCGAAGAGCCGGCTTGCCCCGTACAAGGTTCCCAAGACGGTCGAATTCGTCGAGCAGATCCCCCGCACCGCCGCAACCAAAGTCAACCGGTCGGCGATGATCCAAGCTCGCGGTGGGTAGTCCTACGTCCGGGCGGTGGCGCCTAAGCGTCGACGCGGGTGAATTGATCGTGTCGGTACTGCTCGACGCAGGTCGCCCGCCTGACTTTGCCGCTTGTGGTGATCGGTATCGAACCGGGCGGCACCAGAACCAGATCTGCGACGCTAAGGCCGTGCGAGTTCGAGATCGCCGAGGTGACTTCACGCTTGATACCGGCGAGCTTGTCTGCTGCCTCCTCGTCAGAACCGCCACGCTTTTTGGCTTCGATGATCACAACAAGCTTTTCCGTGCCCTGGTCGGGAACCGCTATCGCCGCGCACC
This sequence comes from Mycobacterium sp., assembly GCF_050700595.1. Lineage (GTDB taxonomy): Bacteria > Actinomycetota > Actinomycetes > Mycobacteriales > Mycobacteriaceae > Mycobacterium. The sequence continues at coordinate 27,662 of NZ_JBOHHI010000127.1, read as the reverse complement.
GACCGCCGCTGATCTCCTGGACCGTCGCCTCGATGTCATCGGGAGAGTGGTTACGCCCGTAGACGATCAAAAGATCCTTGATGCGGCCGATGATGAACAGCTCGTCATCGAAGAAGAAGCCCAGATCTCCCGTTCTCAGCCATGGCCCCTCCGGGGTGCCGGCCGACGGAGCCGCTAGCCGTCCAGCGAATGTATTTTCGGTCTCGCGGGGTTTTCCCCAATAGCCCATGGCGACGTTGTCGCCGTGCACCCAGATCTCCCCGACGCTTCCCGCCGGACACTCGGTACATGTCTCGGGATCAACGATGCGGACCGACGGGGACCGCGGACTCCCGTAGCTGACCAGCGCTGTACCACCTGCGCTTTCGCAGCGCTGCGCCCTGCCGGCGGTCAGCTTCTCGGATTCAAAGCGCACGATAGCCGGTGGTTGACCCAGTGCGCGGGTCGCCACAAACACCGTTGCCTCCGCGAGCCCATACGATGGTCGTATCACCGAGTCGCCCAGATTGAAGCGGGCGAACCGCTGGGTAAAGCGTCGCAGCGTCGCAGGGTGCACCCGTTCGGCTCCGCTGAGGATGCCCAGCACCCCCCCAAGGTCATGGCCGGCCATATCTTCGTCTGACGTTTTTCGCACCGCTAATTCGAAGGCGAAGTTCGGTGCTGCTGAGAACGCGTGACTATTGCTTGCCAGCAGGTGCATCCACCGGACCGGCCGCTGCAGAAACGCCACCGGACTCGTGAGCACAGCCTGAACTCCCGCCATGATCGGCGCGCACACCCCCAGAAACAAGCCCATGTCGTGATAGAAGGGCAGCCAGGACACAAGAGTGCCGTCTGCCGGGGGAATTCCTCCGTAATCCGCAAAGTAGTCGGACATCAACTGTCCGAAATTGGCCAGAAGGTTTCTGTGCGACATCATGACACCCGCCGGTTGACGGGTCGACCCGGACGTGTATTGCAAATACGCCGTGCTCGGGCTATCGGGTGCCCCGGCACTGGATCCTTGCCGCGAGTCCGGGTCCAGCAGATCGACCTCGACGACCGATCGAGCGGATTCCCCGGGCTGCCCGACATACTCGGTGACTTTGTCCACGACAGCGGACGTCGTAAGAATGACCGACGGCGACGCATCATGCAGCACCGAATTAACACGCTCATCGCTGACGCCACCCAGCGGAACCGCAAGCGGTACCGCGATCTGCCCCGCCTGCAATGCGCCGAAAAACGCAACGATGTAGTCAAGCCCCTGCGGCGCCAATATCACAGCGCGGTCGCCGGGCGACCCGCCGCGTCGAAGCACCTCTGCGACATTGCGCATCCGGCGATACAGCTGCGACCAGGTCAGGCTTTCCGCAACCCCGGCCCAGTCCTGGTCGTAATCGATGAAGGTGAACGCCGTGTCGTCTGGCTGCAGGCTGGCACGGTCGCACAGCAAAGCCAGAACGGACGTCTCAGTCACCTGCTTGACGTTACCGTATCGCCGCCGTATCTCCGGAACAGCTAAGTTGGCCGCTGTCAGCGGCCGTCCGGACAAACAGATCACTTTGACCGTCGCTCGCCCCCACCGTGCTGACCGAGGCAATCCATCACGATCGGGTAACGGTCCCCATCGATTAGCGATATGTTTCGCAAGTGCTAAATATCATCGCCCCTGGTACGTGCGCCGCTGACCTGCATGAGAACTCCTGCTACGGACAACGCCTCAATTGGCGCAGACATAGGTACCCTCATTAGTCGAGGAGGTGTGACACCTCGAGTCAGGCTGGCGGCAACGCTACTTAGTCGTTGCTGGTAGGAGGGGGAATGACTACATCCCGGGGGATCGATGGTCGGGTGCAGCGCTCGGCTTCGGCTTCTTCTTCGTCCCCGGCCGGCGCCACACCTGTCACCCCGGTTGCTGTCATCGGCATGGCTTGCCGGCTTCCCGGAGGTATCGACTCCCCGGAGCAGCTGTGGGAGGCGTTGCTGCGCGGCGATGACCTGGTCACCGAGGTTCCATCCGACCGCTGGAATGCCGACGAATACTACGACCCCGAGCCCGGGGTGCCGGGTCGGTCGGTGTCGAAGTGGGGCTCATTCCTGGACGACGTAGCCGGCTTCGATTCGGAGTTCTTCGCGATCAACGAGCGCGAGGCCGGTGCGATCGACCCGCAGCACCGCTTGTTGCTGGAAACCTCCTGGGAGGCCATGGAGCATGCCGGTCTCACCCGGGAGACATTGGCCGACTCGCTGACCGGCGTATTCGTGGGCTTGACTCACGCCGACTACCAGCTGCTGGCCGCCGATGCGCACACCGTCGAGGGACCCTACGGGTTTGCCGGCAACAACTTCAGCCTGGCGTCCGGACGGGTGGCCTACGCCCTGGGACTCCATGGTCCCGCGCTGACGGTGGACACCGCATGTTCTTCCGGCCTGACTGCGGTGCACCTGGCCTGTCGCAGCCTGCACGAGCGCGAAAGCGACCTTGCCCTGGCCGGCGGCGCCACGGTGGCGTTGGACCCGCGGAAGTTCGCTGCGGGATCAGCGGAGGGGATGCTGTCGCCGACCGGACGCTGCCATGCCTTCGATGCCGCGGCCGACGGGTTCGTGTCGTCGGAGGGTTGCGTTGTAATGCTGCTCAAGCGGTTGCCCGACGCGCTAAGGGATGGTGATCGGATCCTGGCGGTGGTCCGCAGCACAGCCGCCAACCAGGACGGTCATACCCCGAACATTGCGACACCGTCACCGACCGCGCAGGCCGCGGTGTACCGGACGGCGTTGACCGCGGCCGACGTCGATCCCGGCACGGTCGGCATGGTCGAGGCGCACGGCACCGGCACTCCGGTGGGTGACCCCATCGAATACGCCAGCCTGGCCAAGATATACGGCGTCGAGGGCCCCTGCGCACTGGCGTCGGTGAAGACCAACTTCGGCCATGCCCAGGCGGCCTCCGGAACTCTCGGGCTGATGAAGGCCATCCTCGCGTTGCAGCACGGTGTGGTTCCGCGGAATCTGCATTTCACCCACCTACCCGATGAGCTTGCCCGAATTGACACGAAACTCTTTGTGCCGCAAGAGCTCACAGAGTGGCCCACACATAGCCAGCATCCACGCCGCGCGGCGGTGTCGTCGTATGGGGTGTCAGGAACCAACGTGCATGCCATCGTGGAACAAGCACCAGAACGGGCTCCCGAAGCCGCTGCGCCCGAGCGTATCTCAGCCGAAGCGGCGATGACGGCACCACTGGTGTTCCCGGTCTCATCCACGTCGGCCGATGAGCTGCGCCGCACCGCCGGCCGACTGGCCGACTGGGTGCAGGCACATGATGACGTCGAATTGCCGGATCTGGCCTACACCCTGGCGCGTCGGCGCGCGCACCGCCCGGTACGCACCACCGTCTTTGCGAGCAGCCGACAAGAGCTCACCGAGGCCTTACGTGAGGTCGCCGACGACGACACTCCGTATCAGGCGGCGGTCGGCCAAGACGACCGGGGACCGGTGTGGGTGTTCTCCGGGCAGGGTTCGCAGTGGGCGGCGATGGGCGCAGACTTGCTCGCCACCGAACCCGTGTTCGCAGCGACCGTCGCGGAGGCGGAACCGGTGATCGCCCGCGAGTCCGGGTTCTCGGTGACCGACGCGATGTCGGCGCCGCAGATCGTGACGGATCAAGACCAGGTCCAGCCGACGCTGTTCACCATGCAGGTCGCCCTGGCCGCCACCATGATGGCATACGGGGTGCGTCCGGCCGCGGTCATCGGGCACTCCCTCGGTGAGGCCGCAGCAGCTGTCGTCGCGGGCGCGCTGTCGCTGGAAGACGGGCTGCGTGTTATCTGCCGCCGCTCGCGGCTGATGTCGCGCATCGCCGGCGCCGGTGCTACGGCATCGGTGGAATTGCCTGCTCAGCAAATCCTTTCGGAGCTGACGGCCCGCGGCATCACCGACGTCGTGGTGGCGACCGTGGCCTCGCCGCAGTCCACGGTGATTGCCGGTGCCGCCCAGACGGTTCGCGATCTGGTCGCGGCCTGGGAGCAGCGTGACGTGATGGCCCGCGAGGTCCCCACCGATGTCGCCTTTCATTCGCCTCAAGTCGATCCGATCCTCGGCGACCTGAAGGAAGCCCTCGCAGAGCTCAACCCGATGACGCCGGAAATTCCCTACTACTCGTCGACCCTGTTTGACCCACGCGAGCAACCGGTGTGCGATGGCCGCTATTGGGCGGACAACATGCGCCGCATGGTGCGGTTCGCCACGGCGGTGCAGGCCGCTTTGGAGGACGGCTACCGGGTCTTTGCCGAGTTGGCGCCGCACCCGCTGCTTACCCACGCTCTCGAGCAAACCGCCCGCAGTCTGGACATGCCGCTGGCCGCCCTGGCCGGTATGCGCCGCGGACAAGCGCTGCCGCACGGACTGCGTGAATTTATGGCGGATCTGCACAATGCGGGCGCCGCGGTCGACTTCTCCGTGCTCTACCCGAACGGGCGGCTGGTGGATGCGCCGCTACCGAGCTGGACGCACCGTCGGCTGTGGTTGAGCGGCGGCAGCCAGGAATCCCCAACACATGGCGGGTGCACCGTCTCAGCGCATCCGCTGTTGGGCCCGCATGTGCGCTTGCAGGAGGAACCGGAACGCCACGTCTGGCAAGGCGAGGTCGGCACCGCCGCCCAGCCCTGGCTTGCCGACCACCGGATCCGCAATGTGGCGGTGCTTCCGGGGGCGGCTTACTGCGAGATGGCGCTGACGGCCGCGCACGTCGTGTTGGGCGAGGCCTCCGAGGTTCGGGACATCCGCTTCGAGCAGGCCCTGCTGCTGGATGAGCAGACCACGGTCGGCGCCTCGGCGTCGTTGTCATCGCCGGGCGTCGCCGACTTCACCGTGGAGACCAATCAGGGGGGTGAACAAGCGCGGCAAGCCAGTGCAGTTCTTCATGCCGCAGAGGATGACCAGCCTCCCGCCCAGGACATGTCCGCGCTACTTGCCGCCCATCCGCGTCGCGAGGATGGCGCTGAAGTGCGCGAGCGCATGGACCTGCGTGGTATTCAGTACGGTCCGGCATTCACCGGTCTCGGCGCTCTGCACACCGGCGAGGAGGCAACCGGCACCGTGCTGGCCGAGGTCGCCTTACCCCGCCAAATCCGCTCGCAACAAGATGCTTACGGCGTGCACCCGGCACTGCTTGATGTCTGTTTTCAGTCCGTTGCAGCTCATCCGGAGGTTCAGGCCCTCGGCGGGGACGTACTGGCGTTGCCGCTGGGTGTCCGGCGGCTACGCGCGTACAGTTCGACCCGCAACACCCACTACTGCTACACCCGGGTGACCAAAGTCGGCACTTCCGGCATCGAGGCCGACATCGACATGCTCGACGAACACGGGGCCGTCCTGCTCGCCGTACAGGGGTTGCGATTGGGCACCGGAGTCTCCGAGAACGCCCGCAAAGATCGTGTACTGAACGAGCGGCTGGTGACCATCGAATGGCAGCAACGAGAATTGCCAGAGGCGGACCACGCCGACGCCGGCGCCTGGCTGTTGATCAGCACCACCAACACCGCGGATGTGCTGGCCGCCACGTTGAGCGACGTTTTGAAAAACCATGGCGCGCACTGCACCACCATGTCCTGGCCGCAGCACACCGACCACACCTCGAACGTGGAACAGCTCGGAAATCATCTGCGTGCCGGTGGGTTCACCAGTGTGGTGATCCTCACGGGACCGAAAACCCGTGACGCCGACGACCAGTCCCCGCTACTGGGCTGCGAGCATGTGCAACATCTGGTGCGTATCACGCGCGAATTGACGGACGTTCCAGGCGAGTTCCCGCGCCTATACGTCGTGACGCAAAACGTCCAGACTGTAGTAGCCGGTGACGTGGCCAATCTGGAGCAGGCCGGATTGCGGGGTTTGATACGGGTGATCGGCGCCGAACATCCGCACTTGCGTGCCACCCAGATCGATGTGGACCCCGACACGGACGCCGAACAACTGGCGCGGCAACTGCTCAGCGGGTCCGAAGAGGACGAGACCGCGTGGCGAAGCGGAGCGTGGTACACCGCGCGGTTGTGCCCCACTCCCCTGCGCCCCGAGGAGCGGAAAACTATCGTCGCCGACCATGAGCACGACGGTATGCGCCTGCAGATACGCGTACCCGGTGATCTGGAGTCGATGGAACTCATTGCCTGCGAACGGGTTCCGCCGGCTCCGGGCCAGATCGAGGTCGCCGTCAGCGCGTCCAGCATCAACTTCGCCGACGTGCTGGTCGCGTTCGGCCGTTATCCCGCCTTCGAGGGGCGACTACCACAACTGGGGACAGATTTCGCCGGAGTGGTAACCGCGGTCGGACCGGACGTGACCGACCACAAGGTGGGCGATCGTGTCGGGGGCCTATGCGCCGACGGCAGTTGGGGCACGTTCATCACCTGCGACGCGCGCCTGGCGGTCACCCTGCCGGCTGGACTTTCCGACGAGCAGGCCGCGGCGGTCACCACCGCACACGCCACCGCGTGGTACGGCCTACACGAGCTGGCCCGCATCAAGAGCGGCGACAAGGTGTTGATCCATTCCGCGACCGGTGGGGTCGGCCAGGCAGCGATCGCCATCGCACATGCCGCGGGTGCCGAAATCTTCGCCACCGCGGGCAATGAACAGCGTCGGCAATTGCTGCGCGACATGGGCATCGAACATGTCTACGACTCGCGCAGCGTCGAGTTCGCCGACCTGATACGCCGTGACACCGAAGGGTACGGCGTCGACATCGTGCTCAACTCGGCTATCGGCGCCGCTCAGCGCGCGGGTCTCGAATTGCTCGCGCTTGGTGGACGATTCGTCGAGATCGGCAAACGCGACATCTATGCCGACACCCGGTTGGGGCTTTTCCCGTTCCGGCGCAACCTCGCCTTCTACGGCGTGGACCTAGGGTTGCTGTCGTACAGCCATCCCGACCGGCTCCAAGACTTGTTGAACACGGTCTACCAGCTCACCGCAGACGGCTCGCTGCCGATGCCGGGGAGCACACACTACCCGCTTGCCGACGCCGCCACCGCCATTCGGCTGATGAGCGGTGCCCAGCACACCGGCAAACTCGTGCTGGACGTCCCGCACACCGGTCGCAGCCGGGTGATCGTGCCGCCGGCACAAGCCCCGGTCTTCCGCCGCGACGGCGCCTACATCATCACCGGCGGCCTGGGGGGCCTGGGGCTATTCTTGGCGGAGAAGATGGCCGCCGCCGGTTGCGGGCGTATCGTGCTGTCCTCGCGTTCGCAGCCAACGCTCGAGGCGCTGGAGACGATCGAGCGTATCCGTGCGGTCGGTGCCGACGTCGTGGTGGAGTGCGGCGATATCGCCGAAGCCGGTACGGCTCAGCGGTTGGTGGCAGTGGCGACCGCCACCGGGCTGCCGGTGCGCGGTGTGCTTCATGCGGCGGGGGCGTTCGAGGCCGCCACACTGACCAACATCACCGATGAGCTCATCGAACATGACTGGGCACCAAAGGTTTACGGTGCCTGGAATTTGCATCAGGCCACGGCTGCCGAGCAACTGGATTGGTTCTGCGTGTTTACTTCGGCGGCCGCGCTGGTGGGCTTGGGCGGAGAGGGTGCCTACGCCGCGGCCAACGGCTGGCTGGACGCCTTCACCCGGTGGCGCCGGGCTCAGGGTCTGCCGGCGACCGCGATCGCGTGGGGAATCTGGGCCGAGATCGGACGCATTACCGCCGTGACGGAGGACGCCTACGTCGCCTACGTTGCTGCTATCGCTCCCGACGACGGCGCTTACGCGTTTGAAGCGTTGCTGCGCCACGACCGCGCCTACACCGGCTACGCGACGATGGACACTGCGTGGTTAACCGCCTTCGCGCAACGCAGCCCCTTCGCCGAAGCGTTCCGCTCTAACGGGCAAAACCCAACGGGCACAATCAAACTGCGTGCCGAGCTCAACGAGCTGCCCGTGGATGAGTGGCCCTCCCGGCTGCGGCACCTGATCTCCGACCAGGTCAGCTTGATCCTGCATCGCAAGGTCGATCCAGACCGGCCGCTCTCAGAGTACGGCGTTGACTCGCTGGGCGCCCTCGAACTGCGTACCCGTATCGAAAGCGAAACGGGAGTACGCATAAGTCCCGGCGACGTCAGCGCCGTTGGCACCATTCGTGGTTTGGCGGGACTGTTGTGCGAAAAGCTGGCGCCCACGGAAGCCGCCTGACAGCGACGTGCCGGCTTAGCGCCCGGGCTTTCGCTCGGCCTCGCCGTCGTCGGCGTCTTACAGATCGCTGGCCGGGCTCACGGCGGGAACTTCCGCCACCGAGCCCGCATACCTGTCCAATTGCCGGCTCAAGCTTCTAACGGACGGCGCGTCGAATAAGGTGCGCACCGCAAGGTGGATGTCAAGGGCTGTGTTGATCGCGGCGATCGCCCGCATCGCGGACAGCGAATCCCCGCCCAGGTCGAAAAACGACTCATCGACCCCGACGCGGTTTACCCCCAGCACCTGAGCGTAGATGTCGGCCACGATCTGCTCGACCAGGTTATCCGGAGCACGATAATCACCATCGGTGTCGTGGTATTCGGGCGCCGACGCCGCCGTAGTCACCGGCTGGGTCGACACCGCCCGGTTGCCCAGATCGATCGACGACACTCGCCGGGTGGGATCGGCTGTCATGGCCACCAACACCTGCTTCATCCGCTCGATCAACGCTTCGATGGTGGCCGCGTCGAAAAGATCTGCCCGATATTGAACGCGAAGCTCCAGTTCGTGGCCCGGCACGGCTTGGATCGTCAGCGGGTAGTGGTAGTAGTCGCGGAAGTCGGTGACGACCAACTCGTGGGCGCCGCCCAGCAAAGCGGCGGTGTCGGTCGGGTAGTTTTCGTAAACGAAAACCGTGTCGAACAATCTTTTCTGACCGGTGATGCGGTGAATGTCGCTGAGCGCCAAGTGCTGATGCTCCAGGGTGTCGTTGTGAGCACGTTGCAGCTGATCCAGCAGGTCGGCGATGGTGGTTGCGGGCGTGATGTTCGCCCGGACCGGCACGGTGTTGATCAACAGCCCCACCATCGAGCCCGCGCCGGCGACCTCGGTTGGCCTCCCCGAAACGACAGCGCCGAAGGCGACATCATGCTGACCGGTCAGCCAGATCAGCAGCTGCGCCCACGCACCCTGCAACACGGTGCTGACGGTGGTGTGGTGCGAGCGCGCCAGCTCGCTAACGGCGTGCGTGGTCTCGGCCGAAACCCGAAACGATTCGGCGTCTCGTTCCCCCAGCCCTAACCGATCCGGCGGACCTACCAAGGTAGGGGTGTCAAAGCCGGCCAACACCTCATGCCAGGCGGCTTGAGCGGCACCGCGATCCTGACCGCCCAGCCAGTCAACAAACTTGCGATACGACACGGCCGCGGGCAGGCGATGCCCGTAGTAGCTGGCGAAGATTTCCCGCAGCAGAATCTGCAGCGACCAGCCATCCATCACGATGTGGTGATTCGTCAGCACCAACCGGTGCCGATCTTCCGCGGTACGGATCAACGCCACCCGAAAGGCCGGCGGGTTGGCGAAATCGCAGACCGCGGCGCGTTCGGCAACGCAGAGCCACTGGACCTGCTCAGCGACATCGACGCTGCCGGCGTCCAGTTCGACATACCGCCACGCCGCTACGGGATCGGCCGGGATGATCTGCACCGGCTCGTCGAATTGCGCGCAGAATCGGGCCACCAGGTTCGGGTACCGGTTGACCACCGTGTGCACCGCATCGCGCAACCGGTGCTGGTCGAGGGCACCGGTGATGGTGATATCCAGCTGCACCGCATACACATCGTCGCCTGATCCCTGCGCGGCGCCGGCGTGAAACAGCAGCCCCTGCTGCAGGGGGGCCAGCGGCAAAATGTCAGCGATCCGGTATTGCCGCTGCAGTTCGTCAATCTGCTGCTGGCTCAAGCGGGCAGGCGCGATATCAGATGGCGTCAGCCCGCCCCCACCGCGGCGCACATGTACGCAGATGCCGGCCAGGGCCTCAAACCACAACCGGCTCAGCTGGCTGACCTGGGTGCTATCAAGTGCCGATTGCGCCCATGTCCAGTTGGCGTGCAGGTGCGGGCCGGTGTCGGTGTCGACGGTAGCGGCGTTGAGTTCCACAGTGTGCGGCAGCGGCATGGGTATCGCCGCGCTGACGCCGGTAACCGCACCGTCGTCGTGGCAGACCCGCCAGAAATCTTCGGAGACCTCGGCCGACGCTGCGCCCAGCCGCCCCAGATAGTTAAACCCGATCGGCGGATCTGGCCCGGCCAGCTCCACATCGGTGTTCAGGTAGCGCAGCACACCGTAGGTCAGGGGATCCGGGAGAGCACGAAGCTGCTCTTTGGCGTCCTTGATCACCGCGGCCAACGCGGCCTCACCGGCCCGCACCTGCGCCCAGGAGACCCCACCGATCGCCAACGACACCGGGTATATGGCCGTGAACCACCCCACGGTGCGCGACAGGTCAAGATCGGGGGCCAGCTCCTCGTGGCGCCCGTGGCCCTCCACATCGATGCCGATCGGCGCGCGGCCGCTACCCAAGAACTGTGCCCACGCCAACCCGAACGCGATCAACAATATGTCTTGCACGCCGGCATGAAACGCCGCCGGCACCTCACCGAGCAGCATCCGGGTCGTCTCCACATCCAGCGACACCGACAGATGCCCGGCCGTGGCAAATGTATCCATCGCAGGTTGCACCGCCGGTAGCGCGGCCGGGACCGCCGCCACCTGCCGCCAGGTGTCCGCCTGGGCCACGACTTCCGGGCGGCGCGCATACTCAGCCAGCAGTGCTGCCCACCGGGCGAACGACGTCCCCCCCGCGGACAACGCCACCGGCTGCCCACTGCGATGCTCAACCCAGGCAACGTTCAAGTCAGCCAGTAGAACCCGCCACGACACCCCGTCGACGGCCAGATGGTGAATGATCAACACCAACTGGCCGGTGGAGGCCACCCACAGCGCGCTGAGCATCACCCCGGTGGCCGGGTTCAACCTCGACCGCGCATCCATCACCGCCTCATCGGAGAGCACCTCCACGGTTTGCAGGTGCCGGCCCGCATGGACCAATCCCACCTCGGGCACCGTCAACGACCAACCGCCGGGGCCGTCGTCGAAGACGCGCAGCCGCAGCATGGCATGGCGATCCAGCAAGGCCTGCAACACCACCACCACATCTGCCTCGGTCACCCCCGCGGGAGCCTGCACCACCACCGTCTGGTTGAACTGCTCAATTGGGCCATCCACACCCTGCAGCCAGCGCATGATCGGGGTTGCCACCGCCTGCTCGACGCCCTCATCGACCGTGCGACCCGTACCCATGGCCTTCGCGCCGATGGCCACAAAAACCACCGGGGCCGCGCGAGTCACCCGGGCCAGCCGGGCCACGGTCTGCTCGACGAAAATTTCGCGCGGCCGGCACATCAGGCCGGCCGCATGCGCCAGGGCCACCACCTGCATCGACAAAATGCTGTCCCCACCCCGCTCGAAGAACGACTCGTCGACGCCGACCCGCTCCAGCCCCAGCACCTGGGCGTAGATGCCGGCCAAGGTCTCCTCGACCTTGCCGACCGGAGCGCGGTAATGATCGACCTCCTGGTACTCCGGTGCGGGCAGGGCGCGGGTGTCGAGTTTGCCGTTGACCGTCAGCGGCAGGGCGTCGAGCACCATCACCGCGGTCGGCACCATGTAGGCCGGGAGCCGCTCGGTCAGCTTCGCACGCGCGGTGGCCGGGTCTGTTGTCCCGGTGACATAGCCCACCAGTCGCTTGTCACCGGGACGGTCCTCGCGGGCGATCACGGCGGCCTGTTCGACCCCGTCCAGGCCGGCCAACGCCGCCTGGACTTCACCGAGCTCGATGCGATACCCGCGGATCTTGACCTGGTCATCGGCCCGCCCCAGATAATCCAGCTGCCCGTCAGCACGCCACCGCACCAGATCCCCGGTGCGATACATCCGTGTTCCCGGTGCTCCCGCGCCACCGAACGGACAGGCCACAAACCGCGAGGCGGTCAACTCGGCCCGGCCCACATACCCATACGCCAGCCCGGCACCGGCCACATACAACTCACCGACCACACCGGCCGGCACCGGCCGCAACCACCGATCGAGCGCAAAAAAGCCAAGATGCGCCAACGGCCCCCCAATGGGGCTGACAGTGCTGTCGACGTCGGCGTCGACGATCTCCCTAAACGAGGCATGCACCGTCGTCTCGGTGATGCCATACATGTTGATCAGTCGCGGTAACCCCGCGTGGTTGTGCAGCCACGTCCGGAGACGGTGTGGTTCCAGCGATTCGCCGCCGAACACCACAGTCTCAAGCTTGAGTTGTTGTCCCAGCTCAGGTCGCAGCGCGTCGGCCGTTTGCAGCGCATAAAACGCCGACGGAGTTTGACTTAACACACTGACTTGTTCCGTGACCAGCAAGGCACGGAGGTCTTCCGGTGAGCGGACCACCGACTCGGGCACCACCACCAGGCGCCCACCGTGCAACAGTGCACCGAACATCTCCCACACCGAGTAGTCGAAGGCCAGGGAATGACACTGTGTCCACACCTGCCCCGGCGACAGCTCGCCGTCCAGCGACTCCAGCAGCTGGGTCACGTTGCGGTGGGTGACGGCCACCCCCTTGGGTACACCGGTGGTGCCCGAGGTGTAGATGAGGTAAGCAACGTCTTCCGCCGCCGGCGCCGCCATCGCCGTGCACGGATAGGTGTGGACGCGGGGATCTTCCACATCGACGACCACCAGGTCACGCCCATCCAACCGGTCAACCAACCCAGCCGTGGTAACCGCGGCGATCGGCGCAGCATCAGAGAGCAAGAACTCGATCCGGCCCGCCGGCACCGCCGGGTCGATCGGCAAATAGGCCGCCCCGGTCTTCAAAACCGCCAAAATCGACACGACCGCCTCGACCGACCGCGAAAGCAGCACCGCGACACGCTCACCCGGGCCCGCCCCGTGAGCGACCAAAAGGTGCGCCAACCGGTTCGCCGCCTCATCCACCTCGCGGTAAGTCACCGAGTGGCCATCGAAGGTGATCGCCACCGCCTCGGGGGCGCGCGCCACCTGCGCGGCAAACAACACCGGAATCGACACCGATGTGGCCGCCGGCCGGGCTAACACCGCCCGGTTACCCCACCCATCGAGCCGCGCGTGCTCACCGGCATCAAGCACATCCACCGACGACAACCGCCGCCCCGGATCAGTGGCCATCGCCACCAACACCCGCTGCAACCGCCCGATCAGCGCCTCGATGCCGGTCGCGTCGAACACGTCGGTGCGAAACTCCACCGCCCCGCCGATCCCGGCGGGCTCACCGGCCTCGCTCCAGCGTTCGGCCAACGAAAACGTCAGATCCGTACGGGCGGTATGGGTGTCCACCGGCATCGGTGTGACCTGCAGATCACCCAAACCCAGCCTCGCGGGCTCATTGTTCTGCCAGGCCAACATGACCTGCACCAGCGGGTGATGAGTCAACGATCGGGTCGGGTTGAGCCGCTCCACCAGCACCTCAAAGGGCACATCCTGATGCTCATAGGCGGCCAGGCTGCGCTCTCGTACCTGGGTCAGCAACTCGGCGAGGGTGGGATCAGCGGCGAGGTCAACCCGCAGCACCAAGGTGTTGACGAAAAACCCCACCAACTCATCCAGCGCGGGATCGCGGCGCCCGGCGATCGGGAACCCCACCGCCACATCGGGACTGGCGCTCAGCCCGGACAACAACACCGCCAAAGCCGCCTGGATCACCATGAAGCTGGTCGCATTGTGCTCACCGGCCACCTGGCGCACCCGCTGCTGCAGCTCCGCCGGCCAGTCCACGGCCACACTGGCGCCGCGGTGATCGGCAACCGCCGGGTAGGGCCGATCGGTGGGCAGCTGCAGCCGCTCGGGCATCCCGGCCAGCGCATCTTCCCAGTAGGCCAACTGCGCGGCAATCGGGCTGTCGGGATCGTCGAGCTCACCGAATTGCGCGCGCTGCCATAGCGTGTAATCGACATACTGCACCGCCAATGCGGCCCACCCAGGAGCCTGCCCCGCACACCGGCTGGCATAGGCCACACCCAGATCACGCACCAGCGGAGTCACCGACAACCCGTCGGCGGCGATATGGTGCACCACCGCCACCAGCACATGCTCGTCCTCGGCGACGCGGAAAAGCCGTGCCCGCAAAGGGATCTCGGTAGCCAAATCAAATGGGTCGCGCGCCGCGATGTCGATGGCGTCACCCAGCCGGGTTGGCGACCAGCCGGTGGCATCGACGATCTGCCAGCCGAAGTCGGCCTGCTCGGGCGCCACCACCAGCTGCTCAGGGATCCCCTCCGGCGCGGCAAACAGCGTGCGCAGGCTTTCATGACGACCCACCACATTGGCCAGCGCCGCACCCAACACCTCGGCATCGAGCCGCCCGCCCAGTCGCAACGCCACCGCTATGTTGTAAACCGGTGAGGGCCCGTGCAACTGGTCCAAAAACCACAACCGGCTCTGGGCAAACGACAACGGAACCACCGCGGGCCGCTCACCCGCTACCAACGGCTCCAGCCCATCCCCGCCCACACCGATGCGGGACGTCAGCTGGGCAACCGTGGGAGCCTCGAACACGCTACGTACCGAAAGGCCGGCATCCAGACCGGTGTTGATTGCGGCGATCACCTGCATCGCCGAAATGCTGTTCCCGCCCAGATCGAAGAACGACTCGTCGACCCCGACCCGCTCAAGTCCGAGCACCTGGGCATAGATGCCGGCAACGACCTCTTCAACCGGACTGCTCGGGGCCCGATACTCACCCGCGGTGTATTCCGGTGCCGGCAAGGCGCGGGTGTCGAGTTTGCCGTTGGGTGTCAGCGGCAGCGTGTCGACCACCATCACCGCGGCCGGCACCATGTAGGTCGGCAGCCGCTCTGCCAGCTCGGCCCGGATCTCGTCCGGGTCTGCGGTCCCGGCGACATAACCCACCAGGCGTTTGTCACCGGGGCGGTCCTCGCGGGCGATCACCGCCACGTCATCCACCCCATCCAGCCCGGCCAGCGCCGCGCGCACCTCCCCGACCTCGATGCGATACCCGCGGATCTTGACCTGCTCGTCGGCGCGCCCCAGGTATTGCAGCTGCCCATCAGGACCCCAGCGCACTCGATCCCCGGTGCGATACATCCGTGTTCCCGGCGCTCCCGCGCCGCCGAACGGACACGCGACAAACCGCGACGCCGTCAAACCGGGACGGCCCCCCTCCCCACAGCCCACCCCGGCACCGGCCACATACAATTCCCCGACCACCCCGGCCGGCGCCGGCCGCAACGACCCATCCAGCACAAACAACGCCGCCCCTGGCACCGGCGAGCCGATCGGCGGCACCCCCGACCCCGCTGCCAACGGCGCACTGATCGCCACACACATCGTCGTCTCGGTCGGACCATACGCGTTGACCATCACCCGCCCCGGCGCCCACCGATCCACCACCTCAGCCGGACAGGCCTCACCGGCCATCACCAAAGCCATCGAGTCCAACCCCTCAGGCGATAGCACGCCCATGGCGGAAGGGGTTTGAGTGAACACGCTGATCTGTTCGGTCACCAGCAGGGCGTGGAAGTCTTCTGGTGAGCTCGCCACCGACTCCGGCACCACCACCAGCCGCCCACCGCGCAACAGCGCACCGAAGATTTCCCACACCGAAACGTCGAAACCCAGTGAATGGCACAGCGGCCACACCCCCGGAACCGGCAGGCCGGCATCCAACGACGCCAAGAGCTCGGTGACGTTGTGGTGTGTGATGGCCACGCCTTTGGGCACACCGGTAGTACCCGAGGTGTAGATCAGGTAAGCAATGTCATCGGGGGCCGGTGCCGGCAATGCGATGTTGGGCTGGGTATCAGTGCGAGGGTCGCTGACATCGATGACCGGCAAGTCGCATCCGTCCAGCCGCGACCGTAGGTCCGCCGTGGTGATCGCGGCCACCGGCGCGGCGTCTTGAATGATGAACTCCAGCCGGGCCGCCGGCACCATCGGGTCGATCGGCAGGTAGGCTGCCCCGGTCTTCAGCACCGCCGCAATCGCTATGACCGCTTCGGCCGACCGGGAAAACAGCAGCGCCACCGACTGTCCCGGTCCCACCCCCTGTGCAGCCAAAAGATACGCCAACCGGTTGGCGGCCTCATCGAGCTCGCTGTAAGTCATGGAGCGGCCGTCAAAGGTCAGCGCCACCGCCTCCGGGGCTCGCGCTACTTGCGCGGCGAACAACGTCGGAATCGACACCGCGGGCCTCGCCGGCTGGGTCAAGACCGCCCGGTTGCCCCACCCGTCCAGCTGGGTTTGCTCATCGTCGTCAAGCAGGTCGATCGACGACAACCGCTGCCCCGAACGGGCGGTCATGGCTGCCCGTCCACATCATCGGTCATTGCCATCAACACCCGCCGTAACCGCTCGATCAGTGCCTCGATGCTGGCAGCGTCGAAAATGTCGGTGCGAAATTCGACCTCCCCGTCGATCCCGGCGGGCTCGCCGGCTTCGGTCCAGCGTTCGGCCAGGGAAAACACCAGGTCCATGCGGGCGGTGTGGGTGTCCACCGGCATCGGCGTGGCCTGCAGATCACCCAAGGTCAAGGCGGGGTCGTTGTCCTGTCCGGCGAGGTTCTGCCAGGTTAACGCCACCTGGACCAGCGGATGATGGGCTAGGTTTCGGGTGGGGTTGAGCCGCTCGACGAGCACATCAAAGGGCACGTCTTGGTGTTCGTAGGCGGCCAGGCTGCGCTGCCGCACCTGGGCCAGCAACTCGGCAATGGTGGGATCCCCGGCCAGGTCGACGCGTAGCACCAAGGTGTTGACGAAAAATCCCACCAGCTCATTCAGCGCGGGATCGCGGCGCCCGGCGATCGGGAACCCCACCGCCACATCACTGCTGGCGCTGAGCCTGGACAACAACACCGCCAAGCCGGCCTGGACCACCATGAAACTGGTCGCATTGTGCTCACCGGCCAACCCGCGCACCCGCGCCTGCAGCTCGGCCGGCCACTCCACCGCCACAGTGGCGCCGCGGTAATCGGCAACCGCCGGATAGGGCCGATCGGTGGGCAGCTGCAAGTGCTCGGGCATCCCTGCCAGCACATCCTGCCAGTAGGCCAGCTGCGCGGCGATACGGCTGTGGCTGTCGGCCAGCTCACCCAGCTGCGCGCGCTGCCACAGCGTGTAATCGACATACTGCACCGCCAACGGCAACCACCCAGGAGCTTGTCCCACGCACCGGCTGGCATAAGCCACACCCAGATCACGCACCAGCAGGTTCACCGACCAGCCGTCGGCGGCGATATGGTGCACCGCGGCCACCAGCACGTACTCGTCATCGGCAACCCGGAAAAGCCGTGCCCGCAACGGGATCTCGGACGCGAGATCAAAGGTGTGACGTGCGGCCGCACCGACGGCCTCCTCCAACCGGGCCGCCGGCCAGCCGCTGGCATCGATGACCTGCCAGCCAAAGTCGGCCCGCTCAACCGCCATCACCACCTGCTGGGGGACCCCGTCGGGCGCCACAAACAGGGTGCGCAGACTCTCGTGGCGGCCCACCACATCGGCCAGCGCCGCACCCAACACCCCAGCATCCAGCCGCCCGTCCAGCCGCAACGCCACCGCCATGTTGTACACAGCAGAAGGCCCCTGCAACTGATCCAAAAACCACAACCGGTTCTGGGCAAACGACAACGGAACCACCGCCGGCCGCTCACCGGCCACCAACGGCGCAAGCCCACCCCCCTCGGCACCAATACGCGGCGCCAACTGGGCAACCGTGGGCGCCTCGAACACGGCACGCACCGAAACGCCGGCATCCAACGACTTGTTGACCGCGGCGATCACCCGCATCGCCAACAGCGAATCCCCACCCAAATCGAAAAACGACTCATCGACCCCGACCCGCTCCAGCCCCAGCACCTGGGCATAGATACCGGCCACAATCTCCTCCGTGAGAGTGGCCGGGGCGCGATAACCACCGACATCCTGATACTCCGGAGCCGGCAGGGCCCGTTTGTCGAGTTTGCCGTTGACCGTCAACGGCAGCGCCTCGAGCACCACCACCGCGGCCGGCACCATGTAGGCCGGGAGCCGCTCGGCCAGCGCGGCGCGGATCTGGGCCGTGTCGGCGGTGCCGGTCACATAGCCCACGAGGCGTTTGTCACCGGGGCGGTCCTCGCGGGCGATCACCACCGCCTGACCCACCCCATCCAGGCCGGCCAACGCCGCCGCGACTTCACCCAACTCGATGCGATACCCGCGGATCTTGACCTGGTCATCGGCGCGCCCCAGATAGTCCAGCTGCCCATCAGGACCCCAACACACCAAATCCCCGGTGCGATACATCCGCGTTCCCGGCGCTCCCGCGCTGCCGAACGGACACGCCACAAACCGCGACCCGGTCAAACCAGCCCGACGCCAATACCCATACCCCAGCCCGGCACCGGCCACATACAACTCAGCGACCACACCGGCCGGCACCGGCCGCAACCACCCATCCAGCACAAAAAAACCAAGATGCGCCAACGGCCCCCCAACAGGGCTCACCGTGCTGACAGCATCACTGCCGACAATTTCCCTCAACGAGGCATGCACCGTCGTCTCGGTGGTGCCATACATATTGATCAGCCGCGGCAACCCCGGGTGATGATCCAGCCACGTCTCAAGACGCTGAGGTTCTAGCGCTTCACCGGCAAACACCACCGTCTGCAGCTTGAGCTGATCTCCCCGCTCAGGTGCAAGCGCATCGGCGGTTTGCAACGCATAAAACCCCGACGGAGTCTGGCTCAACACACTGACCTGCTCAGCAACTAGCAACGCATGGAACTCTTCTGGCGAGCGCGCCACCGACTCGGGCACCACCACCAGCCGCCCACCATGCAACAGCGCACCCCACATCTCCCACACCGAGACGTCAAAGGCCAACGAATGCCACTGCGACCACACCTGACCGGCCAGCTCCAGGTCTTCGCCCGCAGCCTCCAGCAGCTCGATCACATTGCGGTGGGTAATCGCCACCCCCTTGGGCACACCGGTAGTGCCCGAGGTGTAGATGAGGTAAGCAACGTCTTCCGCCGCCGGCGCCGACAAACCCGTACATGGATAGGCCTGAATACCAGGGTCATCGACATCGATGACCACCAGATCACGCCCATCCAACCGATCAACCAACCCAGCCGTGGTAACCGCGGCGACCGGCACGGCATCAGAAAGCAAGAACTCGATCCGGGCCGCCGGCACCGCCGGGTCGATCGGCAGATAAGCCGCCCCGGTCTTCAACACCGCCAAAATCGACGCGATCGCCTCGGCCGACCGCGAAAGCAGCACCGCGACACGCTCACCCGGGCCCGCCCCGCGAGCGACCAAAAGGTGCGCCAACCGGTTCGCCGCCTCATCCACCTCGCGGTAAGTCATCGAGCGGCCCTCAAAACTGATCGCCACCGCCTCCGGAACGCGCGCCACCTGCGCGGCAAACAACACCGGAATCGACACCGATGTGGCCACCGGCCGCGCCAACACCGCCCGATTACCCCACCCCTCCAACCGGGCATGCTCACCGGCATCCAGCACATCCACCGACGACAACCGCCGCCCCGGATCAGCGGCCATCGCCACCAACACCCGCTGCAACCGCCCGATCAGCGCCTCGATGCTGGCCGCGTCGAACACATCAGTGCGAAACTCCACCGCCCCGCCGATTCCGGCGGGCTCACCGGCCTCGCTCCAGCGTTCAGCCAACGAAAACGTCAGATCCGTACGGGCGGTATGGGTGTCCGCCCGCATCGGCGTAACCTGCAGATCACCCAACGCCACCCCGGCCGCGGGATCATTGTCCTGCCAGTTCTGCCAGGCCAACATGACCTGCACCAGCGGGTGATGAGCCAACGATCGGGTCGGGTTGAGCCGCTCCACCAGCACCTCAAACGGCACATCCTGATGCTCATAGGCGGCCAGGCTGCGTGCTCGCACCTGCGCGAGTAGCTCTGCAACACTAGGATCCCGAGCCAAATCGACCCGCAGCACCAAGGTGTTGACGAAAAACCCCACCAACTCATCCAACGCCGGGTCGCGCCGCCCGGCGATCGGGAACCCTACCGCCACATCGGGACTGGCACTGATCTTCGACAACAACACCGCCAAAGCCGCCTGGATCACCATGAAGCTGGTCGCATTGTGCTCACCGGCCAGCTGGCGCACCCGATGCTGCAGCTCCGCCGGCCAGTCCACCGCCACAGTGGCCCCCCGCTGATCGGCAACCGGCGGATAGGGCCGATCGGTGGGCAGCTGCAATCGCTCGGGCATCCCGGCCAGCGCATCTTCCCAGTAGGCCAACTGCGCGGCAATCGGGCTGTTGGGATCGTCGAGCTCACCGAATTGCACACGCTGCCATAGCGCGTAATCGACATACTGCACCGCCAACGGCAACCACCTGGGCGCTTGCCCCGCACACCGGCTGGCATAGGCCACACCCAGATCACGCACCAGCGGAGTCACCGACAACCCGTCGGCGGCGATATGGTGCACCACCGCCACCAGCACATGCCCGTCCTCGGCGATGCGGAAAAGCCGTGCCCGCAAAGGGATCTCGGTAGCCAAATCAAACAGGTGGCGCGCCGTTTCCTCGATCTCCTCCTGTAACCGGGCCCCCGACCAGCCGGCGGCATCGACGATCTGCCAGCCGAAATCGGCCCGCTCGGGCGCCACCACTACCATCTGCTGAGGGATCCCCTCCGGCGCGACAAACAGGGTGTGCAGGCTTTCGTGGCGGTCCACCACATCGGCCAGCGCCGCACCCAACGCCTCGGCATCGAGCCGCCCGCCCAGCCGCAACGCCACCGCCATGTTGTAAACCGGTGAGGGCCCGTGCAACTGACCTAAAAACCACAACCGGTTCTGGGCAAACGACAACGGGACCACCGCAGGTCGCTCACCGGCCACCAACGGCTCCAGCCCACGCACATCTTCGCCCATACGGGGCGCCAACTGGGCAACCGTGGGCGCCTCGAACAAGATGCGCACCGAGAGGCCGGCATCCAAAGACTTGTTGGCCGCGGCGATGACCCGCATCGCCGACAACGAATCCCCACCCAGATCGAAGAACGAATCATCGACCCCAACGCGCTGCAGCCCGAGCACCTGGGCATAGATGCCGGCCAGGATCTCCTCGGGGGGGCTGGTCGGAGCGCGGTAAGTATCGACATCCTGGTATTCCGGTGCCGGCAGGGCGCGGGTGTCGAGTTTGCCGTTGGGTGTCAGCGGCAGGGCGTCGACCACCACCACCGCGGCCGGCACCATATACGGCGGTAGCCGCTCGGCCAGCGCGGTACGCGCCGTGGCCGGGTCCGCTATACCCGTGATGTAAGCCACCAGGCGCTTATCACCGGAGCGGTCCTCGCGCGCAATCACCGCCGCGTCATCCACCCCATCCAGCCCGGCCAGCGCCGCGCGGACCTCACCCAGTTCGATGCGATACCCGCGGATCTTGACCTGCTCATCGGCACGCCCCAGGTACTGCAACTGCCCATCAGGGCCCCAGCGCACCAGATCCCCGGTGCGATACATCCGTGTTCCCGGCGCCTCCGCTCCGCCGAACGGACACGCCACAAACCGCGACGCCGTCAAACCCGCCCGGCGCAGATACCCGCAACCCACGCCGTGCCCGGCCGCATACAACTCCCCGACCACCCCGGCCGGCACCGGCCGCAACGACCCATCCAGAACAAACAACGCCGCCCCGGGCACCGGCGGACCGATTGGCACGTCCGATCCCGCTGCCAACGGCGCACTGAACGTCACAACCATCGTCGTCTCGGTCGGACCGTAGGCGTTGAGCATCACCCGCCCCGGCGCCCACCGATCCACCACCTCAGCCGGACAAGCCTCACCGGCTACCACCAACGCCATCGATCTCAAACCCTGCGGGAACAACGTCGCAACCGCAGACGGCGTCCAGGTAAGGAGGCTGACCCCTTCAGTAGCTAGTAAGTCGTGGAAGTCATCCGGTGACGCCGCCACTGACTCGGGCACCACCACCACCCGCCCACCGCTCAGGAGCGGACCCCAGATCTCCCAGACCGACGTGTCGAATCCATAGGAATTACACTGCGTCCACACCCTCGGCATCGGCAGATATGTATCCACTACCTCCAGCAGCTGGATCACGTTGCGGTGGGTGACCGCCACCCCTTTGGGGACACCCGTAGTGCCGGACGTGTAGATGATGTGGGCAATGTCGTCCGGAGCGGGTGCCGGTAATGCGGTGCCGGGCTGGGTGTCAACAACGGGGTCGTTGACATCGATGACCGGCAGGTCACATCCGTGCAGCCGGTCGGCGAGCACGGCAGTGGTGATCGCCACGATCGGTGTGGCATCGGCCACCATGAACCTGATCCGCGCATCTGGATGCGCGGGGTCGATCGGCATGTAGGCTGCCCCGGTCTTCAGCACCGCCGCAATCGCTATGACCGCTTCGGCCGACCGGGAAAACAGCAGCGCCACCGACTGTCCCGGTCCCGCCCCCTGTGCAGCCAACAGGTGTGCCAACCGGTTGGCGGCCCCATCGAGCTCGCGGTAAGTCATGGAGCGGCCGTCAAAGGTCAGCGCCACCGCCTCCGGGGCACGCG
The DNA here is from genome assembly GCF_050700595.1 of Mycobacterium sp. Lineage (GTDB taxonomy): Bacteria > Actinomycetota > Actinomycetes > Mycobacteriales > Mycobacteriaceae > Mycobacterium. Next base: position 5,077 of record NZ_JBOHHI010000127.1, on the reverse strand, counting down.
CCACCTGCGCGGCGAACAACGCCGGAATCGACACCGACGCCGTCACCGGCTGGGCCAACACCCCCCGGTTGCCCCACCCATCCAGGCGGGCTTGCTCATCCTCGTCAACCAGATTCATCGACGACAACCGCCGTGTCGGGTCTGCGGCAATTGCCATCAACACCCGCCGCAACCGCTCGATCAGCGCCTCGATGCTGGCCGCGTCGAAAATGTCGGTGCGAAATTCGACTTCCCCGCCGATCCCGGCGGGCTCGCCGGCTTCGGTCCAGCGTTCGGCCAGGGACAACACCAGGTCCATGCGGGCGGTGTGGGTGTCCACCGGCATCGGCGTGGCCTGCAGATCACCCAAACTCAGCGTCGCGGGCTCATTGTTCTGCCAGGCCAACAACACCTGGACCAGCGGATGATGGGCCCGGCTTCGGACGGGGTTGAGCCGCTCGACGAGCACCTCAAAGGGCACGTCTTGGTGTTCGTAGGCGGCCAGGCTGCGCTGCCGCACCTGCGCCAGCAACTCGGCAATGGTGGGATCCCCGGCCAGGTCAACCCGCAACACCAAGGTGTTGACGAAAGACCCCACCAGCTCATCCAGCGCGGGATCGCGGCGCCCGGCGATCGGGAACCCCACCGCCACATCGGGACTGGCGCCGAGCCTGGACAACAACACCGCCAACCCGGCCTGGGCCACCATGAAACTGGTCGCATTGTGCTCACCGGCCAACCCGCGCACCTGCGCCTGCAACTCCGCCGGCCACTCCACCGCCACACGGGCGCCCCGGTAATCGCCAACCGCCGGGTAGGGCCGATCGGTGGGCAGCTGCAAGTGCTCGGGCATCCCGGCCAGCGCATCCTCCCAATAGGCCAGCTGTCCGGCGATGCGACTGCGGCTGTCGTCGAACTCACCGAATTGCGCGCGCTGCCATAGCGTGTAATCGACATACTGCACCGCCAACGGCAACCACCCGGGGGCTTGTCCCACGCACCGGCTGGCATAAGCCACACCCAGATCACGCGCCAGCGGAGCCACCGACCAGCCGTCGGCGGCGATATGGTGCACCGCGGCCACCAGCACATGCTCGTCCTCGGCGATGCGGAAAAGCCGTGCCCGCAACGGGATCTCGGTCGCCAGATCAAAGGTGTGACGTGCGGCCGCGCCGACGGCCTCCTCCAACCGGGCCGCCGACCAGCCGCTGGCATCGATGACCTGCCAACCCAAGTCGGCCCGCTCAACCGCCATCACCACCTGCTGAGGGACCCCGTCGGGCGCCACAAACAGGGTGCGCAGACTCTCGTGACGACCCACCACATCGGCCAGCGCGACACCCAACGCCTCGGCATCCAACCGCCCGTCCAGCCGCAACGCCACCGCCATGTTGTACACAGCAGAAGGCCCCTGCAACTGATCCAAAAACCACAACCGGTTCGGGGCAAACGACAACGGAACCACCGCCGGCCGCGGGCCGGCCACCAACGGCTCCAGCCCACCCCCACCGGCACCGATACGCGGCGCCAACTGGGCAACCGTGGGCGCCTCGAACACGGCGCGCACCGAAACACCGGCATCCAACGACTTGTTGACCGCGGCGATCACCCGCATCGCCAACAGCGAATCCCCCCCCAAATCGAAGAACGACTCATCGACCCCGACCCGCTCCAGCCCCAGCACCTGGGCATAGATACCGGCCACAATCTCCTCGGTGAGAGTGGCCGGAGCCCGATAACCACCGACATCCTGATACTCCGGAGCCGGCAAAGCCCGTTTGTCGAGTTTGCCGTTGACCGTCAACGGCCGCGCCTCGAGCCCCACCACCGCCGCCGGCACCATATACGCCGGCAGCCGCTCGGCCAGCTTCACGCGCGCCGTGGCCGCGTCCACGGTCCCGGTGACATAACCCACCAACCGCTTATCCCCGGGACGGTCCTCGCGGGCGATCACCACCGCCTGACCCACCCCATCCAGGCCGGCCAACGCCGCCGCGACTTCACCCAACTCGATGCGATACCCACGGATCTTGACCTGGTCATCACCGCGCCCCAGATAATCCAGCTGCCCATCGGCCCGCCACCGCACCAGATCCCCGGTGCGATACATCCGCGCTCCCGCACCGCCGAACGGACACGCCACAAACCGCGACGCGGTCAAACCAGCCCGACGCCAATACCCATACCCCAGCCCGGCACCGGCCACATACAACTCACCGACCACCTCGGCCGGCACCGGACGCAACCACCCATCCAGCACAAAAAAACCAAGCTGCGCCAACGGCACCCCGACAGGGCTCACAGTGCTGTCGACGTCGCCGTTGACGATCTCCCTCAACGAGGCGTGCACCGTCGTCTCGGTGGTGCCATACATGTTGATCAGCCGCGGCAACCCCGGATGATGATCCAGCCACGTCTCAAGACGCCGGGGCTCTAGCGCTTCACCGGCAAACACCACCGTCTGCAGCTTGAGCTGCTGACCCAACTCAGGTGCAAGCGCATCGGCGGTTTGCAACGCATAAAACCCCGACGGAGTCTGACTTAACACACTGACCTGCTCAGCAACCAACAACGCATGGAACTCTTCTGGCGAACGCGCCACCGACTCGGGCACCACCACCAGCCGCCCACCATGCAACAACGCCCCCCACATCTCCCACACCGAGACGTCAAAGGCCAACGAATGCCACTGCGACCACACCTGCCCGGCCAACTCCAGGTCCTCGCCCGCAGCCTCCAGCAGCTCGACCACATTGCGGTGGGTAATCGCCACCCCCTTGGGCACACCGGTAGTGCCCGAGGTATAGATCAAATACGCGATGTCCTCGGCAGCCGGCGCCGACAACGCCGTGACGGGCTGGGCATCAATGCGGGGGTCATCGACATCGATGACCACCAGATCACGCCCATCCAACCGATCAACCAACCCAGCCGTGGTCACCGCGGCGACCGGCCCGGCATCCGAAAGCAAGAACTCGATCCGGGCCGCCGGCACCGCCGGGTCGATCGGCAAATACGCCGCCCCGGTCTTCAACACCGCCAAAATCGACACGATCGCCTCGGCCGAGCGTGACATCAGCAGCGCCACACACTGCCCGGGGCCCGCACCGTGAGCGGTCAACCGGTGCGCCAGCCGGTTAGCGGCCTCCTCCAACTCCCGATAAGTCATCGAGCGGCCCTCAAAACTGATCGCCACCGCCTCCGGAACGCGCGCCACCTGCGCGGCGAACAACACCGGAACCGACACCGGCGTGGGTGCCGGCGCGCTTAGCACCGCCCGGTTACCCCACCCCTCCAACCGGGCGTGCTCACCGGCATCCAGCACATCCACCGACGACAACCGCCGCCCCGGATCAGCCGTCATCGCCACCAACACCCGCTGCAACCGCCCTATCAACGCCTCAACACCGGCCACGTCGAACACATCAGTGTCGAATTCGACGCGCAGGCCCAGTTCGCTGCCCGGCAGGGCTTGCACCGCGAGCGGGTAGTGGTTGTATTCGCGGTTGGTGAACTCGGTGATGGCCAACCCGTCGACACCCGACAATGTGGCGGTGTCGATTGGGTAGCTTTCGTACACGAAAAGGGTGTCGAACAGTTGTTCCTGACCGGTGATGCGGTGGATCTCACTCAGCGCCAAGTGTTGGTGCTCGAGCGTGTGGTTGTGGGCGCGGTGCAGTTGATCGAGTAAGTCGACGACGGTGGTTGCCGCCGTGATGGTCGCCCGTACCGGCACCGTGTTGATCAACAGGCCCACCATCGATTCCGCGCCGGCCACCTCGTCGGGCCGACCCGAGACCGTGACACCGAAGGCGACATCATGCTGGCCGGTCAGCGAGGTCAGCAGCTGCGCCCAAGCGCCCTGCAACACGATGTTGACGGTGGTGTGGTGCGAGCGCGCCAGCTCACTAACGGCCTGTGTGGTCTGTTCAGGCACCCGAAACGATGCAACGCCTCGCCGCCCCAGACCCACGCCGCCCGACGAGCCCACCAGTGTCGGGGTGTCAAAACCGGCGAACACCTCACGCCAGGCCGCGCGGGCGGCCTCACGGTCGCGATCGGCCAGCCAGGTAACAAACCTGCGGTAAGGCACTGCCGCGGGCAGTCGCTGCCCGTGATAGCTGGCGAAGATTTCCCCCAACAGGATCGGCATCGACCAGCCATCAAGCACGATGTGGTGAAAGGTCAGCACAAATCGGTGCTGATCTGCTGCGGTGCGGATCAACGCCGCCCGAGACGCTGGTTGCTCGGCCAGGTCGCAGACCGCGGCGCGTTCGGCAGCACACACCCGCTGGATCTCCTCATCGACATCGACGTCGACGTCCAGCTCGACATACCGCCAGGGCACCACGGGATCAGCCGGGATGATCTGCGCCGGTTCGTCGAACTGTTCGGAGAATCGGGCCACCAAGTTCGGATGCCGGTTGATGACCGCGTGTACCGCATCGCGCAACCGGTGTGGATCGAGTGGGCCGGTCACGGTGATTTCCAGCTGCACCGCATACAGATCGTCGCTGCCCTGCGCGGTGCTGGCATGAAACAGCAGCCCCCGCTGGAGAGGGGTCAGCGGCAAAACATCAGCGATCCGCATACTGGCGCTGGAGCTCGTCGATCTGCCGCTGGCTAAGACCGGCAAGGGCGATATCGGACGGGCTCAACCCACCCCCACCGCACCGCACATGCGCGCAGATACCGGCAAGGGCCTCAAACCACAACCGGCCCAGCCGGCTGACCGCCGCGCGATCGAGGGCCGAGGGCGCCCACGTCCACTCGGCGTGCAGGCGCGGGCCGGCATCGGTGTCCACGGTGACAGCGTCCAGCTCCACGGTGTGCGCCAGCGGCACGGGCGCCGCAGCTGTGGCGTCGGTTGACGACACGCCTTCTTGGCTGATCCGCCACAGATCACCGGATACCTGGGCCGCCGGGCCGCCCAGCCGCCCCAGATAGTTGAACCCGATCGCCGGGTCAGGTCCGGCCAGGTCCACCTCGAGGTTCAGGTAGCGCAGCAGCCCATAGGTCAAACCATCCGGCAGCGCCCGAAGCTGTTCTTTGGCCTCCTTGATCACCGCCCCCAGCGCGGCCTCGCCGGCCACCACCT
>NZ_JBOHHI010000126.1:0-17320 GCF_050700595.1 Mycobacterium sp. | reverse complement strand
GGCAGGCTCAAGTGATCGCTGCAACACCTGATTCGTTCGAAAGGGTGTTGCCTCGTGGGTCGTCAGATTGGGTTCCGTAGTACTGGTGTGCATCTGGACGTCGAGTCGGCGGCGTCGGTGCATGAGGAGTTCTGGAAGGCCGTCCGATCGGGGTTGTCACCGACGGCAGCAGCGACGGTAGCCGGGGTGTGTGGTGCGACGGGCCGCAAGTGGGCCAAGGCCGCGGGTTATCAGACCAATCCCAAGCACTGCGGCACCCGATACTCGCAGGTTAAGGAAGCGTTTTGGGCGGCGTTGCGCACGGGTATGACGCCGACGCAGGCGGCGGTGGCCGCCGGCGTGTCGGAAAACGCCGGGCGGGAATGGGTCGCGCAGGCTGGGTTCGTGCCGAGAACACCTTTTCCCGCTGGTCTGGAGCTTGTTGTGCCGTCGCGGAGGTCGTCGTTGTCATTCCTTGAGCGGTGCCGCCTAGAAGAGCTGCTGGAAGCGGAGTATTCCCAGGCCGGGGCCGCCCGCTTGCTGGGTCGGGACCGCTCGACGATCAGCCGGGAGGTACGCCGCGGAGCAACCGGCTGTGGGTATCGTGCCCGGGTCGCCCAGGAGGCCGTCGACGCGGCCCGGGCTCGCCCTAAGCCGCGCAAGCTGGAATCCAACCCGGCCCTGCTGGCCGAGGTTGTGCGACGCTTGGAACAGCGGCACAGCCCCGAGCAGATCGCGGGCCGGCTGCGCGAGGACTTCCCCGACGATCCGGAGATGTGGGTGTCACCCGAGACGATTTATCAAGCCATGTACGTCCAGCCCCGCGGGGAGCTGGCCCGCCAGGTCAAGACCGCGCTGCGCACTGGACGGACACGACGAAAACATCAGGGCCGCAAACCAACCGACGCTCGTGGCGGGATCAAGGACATGATCAACATCAGCGAACGGCCGGCCGAGGCCGACGACCGCGCGATCCCCGGCCACTGGGAAGGCGATTTGATGATCGGCGCCCACGGCGAATCAGCGATCGGCACTCTGGTGGAGCGCACCACCGGATTCGTGATGCTGCTGCACCTGCCCGATGATCGCACCGCGGCCACCGTCGCTGCGGCGATGACCGCCAAGATCCCCGAGATCCCCGAGGTGCTGCGCCGCTCCCTGACCTGGGATCAGGGCAGGGAGATGGCGCTGCACACCAAGATCACCGAGGCGACCGGGCTGCCGATCTACTTCTGCGACCCGCACAGCCCCTGGCAGCGCGGCACCAACGAGAACACCAACGGTTTGCTGCGGCAGTACTTCCCGAAGGGCACCGACCTGTCATTCCATGGGCCGGGAATCCTCGACAACGTCGCGGCCGAACTCAACGCGCGTCCCCGCAAGCGCTTCGGCTGGCGCACCCCCGCCGAAGAACTCAACCGACTACTCTCAGACCCGTCCGCCTTTGTTGCAGCGACCGCTTGAATCCAAGTCGCAATCGCACACCGTGGCCGCAGTCTCGGCGCTAAGCGGGCCGTCGGGCGCGGCCCAGCGCAAACTCCGACACCGGCAACGGCACCCACGACGGCAGCGTCAGCACCCGACGGGCACCATCCACCTCGAATCCGGCGCCGGCAATGATCTGCTCGGTGTCGCGGTGGGTATGGCAGTTGCCGAACAGCCTGGGCCACAACGTCGCATCGGCCAGCCGCTGCAGCCGGCCCCGGAACCCGCCGCTGGCCACGTGTTCGAGGTAGCGTAGCTCGCCACCCGGCCGAAGCCCCGCATGAAGTTGGCGCAGCACCGCATCGGGGTCGCCCACCGAACACAGCACCAGCGAGCACACCACCGCGTCGAATGGTTCGTCGGTGCTGAAGGCCTCCACGGTCGCGCCGGTCACCTGTACTGGAACCGGTGCGCCGGCGGCCGCCGCGCGGGCCCGCTCGGCCAGTCGGTCCTCCGGCTCGACCGCGACGACCTGCTCCACCGAATCCGGATAGAAGCCGAAGTTGGTCCCGACGCCGGCACCGACCTCGAGCACCCGACCGGACAATCCGGCCAGATTCTCCCGCCGCAGCGCCCGGATCTGCTCGGGCTCGTGCGCTGCGATGGTGGGCCAGATCCGGGCGAAGAACGGATTGTCGACCGTTGCTGCGGCGGATGGTGTCATCGCTCCACCCTATGCCCGCAACGGGTCTAACCGGCGTTCGCGCAACTCTTCGGACTCGGTGACCCCGAACCGCTCGTGCAGCCACACCAGCGGCTTGGGCGCCCACCAGTTCCATCGGCCCAGCACGTGCATGAACGCCGGGACCAGCACCATCCGTACCAGAGTGGCGTCCACCAGCACCGCCAGGGTCAGGCCGATGCCGAACATCCGCATAAACGACACCTGCGCCGCGATCAGCGCGGCGAACGAGATCGACATCACCAGCGCGGCAGCGGTGATCACCCGGCCGGTGCGGGCCAGCCCGAGCGCCACGCTCTCGTCGTTGGCAGCACGCGCCTGGGCGGTGGTCGGTCGCGCCGGCCGGGCGGCTCCGGAGTCCAGCCAGTACTCGCGGATCCGGGAGATCAGGAAAACCTCGTAGTCCATCGACAAGCCGAACGCGATGCAAAACAACAACACCGGCATGTTGGCCTCCAGGGTCCCGCTGGGCGTCGTGCCCAATGCGCCCAGATGGCCGTCCTGGAAGATCCACACCAACGCGCCAAACGCCGCCGTCAACGACAAGACGTTGAGCACCAGCGCCTTGAGCGGCAACACCACGCTGCCGGTGAGCAGAAACAGCAGCACGAACGTGATGGCCGCGATCAGCCCCAGCACCAGTGGCAGCCGGGTCACGATCGCGGCGACGCTGTCGCGGTTGATCTGCGCCAGCCCGGCCATTTCGACGGCCCGCCCGGGCGGGCCGGGCACCTGGTGCAGTCGGTTGAGCTGGGTAGCGGAGGCCTGCGAGAACAGCGGCGCGGTGCTGTCGACGGTCAAAAATGCGCTGCCGTCCGCCAGCCCGGTGGCCGCGGCCGGCGGACCTACCCGAGCGCCGGCCACGAATGTTCCGGTCGGCGCGCTGACCGCCGACACGCCGGGCACCCGCGACAGGTCGGCGGCGTAACGCTCCACGTCAACCAGGGTCAGTCCGCGGACATCCGGTACGACGACAGGCACCATCGTCGCCGAGTTATCGGCGAAGTCACGGCGCAACTGGTCACCGAGCTGATGCGGCGACGCCGACCGCGGCAATACCCGGTCGTCGGGGAAGCCCCACTTCACCCCGAGGAACGGGACACCCAACAGCAACAGCAACGCAACGACCGCCGCACCGATCGGCACGGCACGGCGCGTCACGAACGTCGTCGAGCGATACCAGAACAGCTGCTCAACCGGTTTGGCCACCGGGTCCGGGCTCCGTTTGATCCAAGGCAGCGCCCGCCGCACAAGCCACCGAACGTCCAGCGCGTCCAGCCGCGGCCCGAGCAGCACGATCGCGGCCGGGGTCACCACGATGGCCGCGCCCGCCACGAAGGCCACGGTGGCCACGCCGGCGTAGGCGAACGACTTCAGGAAATAACCCGGAAACAGCACCATGACCGCCATCGACAAAGCGACGGTGGTCGCCGAGAACAGCACCGTGCGTCCGGCAGTGGCCATGGTGCGGATCAGTGCCCGGTCGCGCGCGGTGCCGTCGGCCAACTCGTCGCGGTAGCGGCTGATGATCAGCAGCGTGTAGTCGATCGCCAGCGCCAGGCCCATCGCGGTGCTCAGGTTGAGCGCGAAGATCGACACGTCGATGCTGAACGAGATCAACCGCAGCACCGACATGGCGCCCACGATCGCCAACGCGCCCAGTGTCATCGGTAGCGCCGCCGCCAGCAGACCGCCGAACACCCATACCAGCACGAAGAAGCTCAGCGGTATGGCGATCGACTCCATCAGCAGCAGATCGCGTTCGTTTTGGTGGGTGATCTGGGCGTACACCATCGCCACCCCGCCTGTGTGCACGCTGACCCCGTCTTGAATATCGAGGCCGTGCACCTCTGCTGCCAGCGTCTTGGCGTACTTCTGGGCGTTGTTTTCGCCGCCCTTCAAGTTGGCCACGATCAACCCGGAGTTGCCGTCGACGCTCACCAACTCGGCGGCAGCCTGTGGTGGGGACGTCCACGCCGACGACACATTGAAGACGTGCGGCGACCGTTCGAGGCGGTGCACAATGTCGACGCCCACCTGGCGGGCCTGCTGGCTGGCGACCCCGGCCGGCGCGGTCACCATGACCAGCATCTTCTGGTCACTCTGCCCGAATTTGTCCGTCAGCAGCCGAGTGGCCCGGGCCGACTCCGACGTCGGATCCTGGAAGCCGCCGGCGGACAAGCTCTGGGCGACCGGGATGCCGAAGATCGCGGCGGCAGCCAGGACGAGAACCGCCAGCGCGATCACCCGCTTCGGGGCGGCGATAGCCAGTCGGGCGATTCGCTGCAGCATGCACGTCCTTCCGCCGCGACTTACCGCCGGTAAGTAGCGGGCGCCAACGTCATCCCGACCCCACCACGCCCTTGGTAATGAAACGGATCGGGCACCGGGAATGGTTCACCACAGTGCCGTGCATCCTAGGACGTGCGTGCTGAGACTACCCGCCGCAATTTCGCATGTGTTCAACGGGTAGGTACGACGGCCTCAAGCCCTGACGGGACCCTACCCGGCGGTAAGAATTGCCACCGTTTTCCGAAACGTGACTCAACGATTCCTTAATAGTGACCCATACCCTTATCTGTATGTGGATCGACGACTCGAGTGCCGATGTCATCAAGGCTGACTTCGAGGCTCTCTACCACGGCGACGTGCTGGTAGAGGGCGAGACCTCGGAGCAGCTCGAGGACTGGCACCCACTGCCCACCGCGAGCTGATTACCGCGGAGGGCGCGACCATCGCAGTGGCCGCGCCCGCGATGAGGTGAGTGAACCCCTCCATCGCAGAGTTGTCGTTTCTTTTCTGATTTTGCGGCTCAGCGGGGCGCCATCCGGATCGCGCCGTCGAGGCGGATGACCTCGCCGTTGAGCATCGGGTTCTCGATAATGTGCACCGCCAGCGCGCCGTACTCGTCGGGTTTGCCCAGCCGGCTCGGGTGCGGCACCTGCTTGCCCAGCGACTCCTTGGCCGGCTCGGGCAGGCCGGCCAGCAGCGGGGTGTCGAACAGGCCCGGCGCGATCGTCATCACGCGAATGCCCCGGCCGGCCAGATCCCGCGCGATCGGCAATGTCATGCCGACCACACCGCCCTTGGACGCCGAGTAAGCGGCCTGACCGATCTGTCCGTCGAACGCCGCCACCGAGGCGGTGTTGATGATGACGCCGCGCTCCTCGCCGATCAGATCGGTGCTGGCGATCCGCTCGGCGCCCAGCCGCAACACGTTGAACGTCCCGATCAGGTTGATGTCGACGACCTTGCGGAACGCGTCCAACGGAAAGACGCCGTCGCGGCCCAGCACCCGGATGGCGTTGCCGGTGCCAGCGCAGTTCACCACGATGCGCAACGGACCCAGCGACTCGGCGATGTCGAGGGCCGCGGTCACCGCCTTCTCGTCGGTGACGTCAGCCGGCGCGAAACGCGCACGCTCCCCGAGCTCGCGGACCACCTCCTCGCCCTTGAGGTCGAGCACGACCACCTGCGCGCCGGCGTCCAGCAGCCGCTTGGTAGTTGCCAGGCCCAGGCCGGACGCGCCACCGGTGACGAGTGCTACGGCGTCTCGGATCTCCACTCGAGTCTTTCCTTTCGTCAGGTCGGTCGGCGACTATACCCAGTCGCCCAGTACGGCTTCGGTGTCGGCACCCGGCTCTCCCGGCGGCCGGGGCTGGTCGGGGACGGTGCGGGAAAACCGCGGCGCCGGCCGTGGTTCCAGGCCGCCGCCCGTCTGGTAGAAGGTGTTGCGCTCGGTGACATGCGGTTCGGTCTGCACCTCGCCGAACGCCAGCACCGGCGTGACGCAGGCGTCGGAGTCGGCGAACACCTTGGCCCAATGGTCGCGGTCTTTCGAGCCGATCACCCCGGCGATCGCGGCGCGCAGCTCCGGCCAACGGGCGCTGTCGTTTTGCCTGGGCAGGTCGGCACCGTCCAGTCCGAGCCCGGCCAGCAAGGCCGCGTAGAACTGCGGCTCGATCGCGCCGACCGCGACATAACGGCCGTCGGCGCATTCGTAGGTGTCGTAGTACGGCGCACCGCCGTCGAGCATGTTGGTTCCGCGCTCGTCGGACCACATCCCCAATGACCGCATCGCCCACATCATCTGCACCAGCACCGATGACCCGTCGATCATCGCCGCGTCGACGACCTGCCCCTTGCCCGAGGCCTGCCGCTCCCACAGCGCCGCCAGGATCCCGACCAACAGAAACATCGAGCCGCCGCCGAAGTCGCCGACCAGGTTCAGCGGCGGCACCGGCCGCTCACCGTTCCGGCCGATCGCATGCAGCACGCCGTTGAGCGAGATGTAGTTGATGTCGTGACCGGCCTGCTGGCTGCGCGGACCGGTTTGGCCCCAGCCGGTCATCCGGGCGTAAATCAGCCGGTCGTTGACTCGGCTGCAGTCGTCGGGGCCCAGGCCCAGCCGTTCGGTGACGCCCGGACGGTAGCCCTCGATCAGCACGTCGGCCTTGGCGACGAGCCGCAGCACCAGGTCACGTCCCTGCCCGGACTTGAGGTCGGCGGTGACGAAGCGACGGTTGCGCAGCATCGCGTCGCGGGCCACGCCGGTTGCCGCCCCGGGCCGTTCGATGCGCACGACGTCGGCACCGAGATCGCCGAGGATCATCGCGGCGTGCGGGCCCGGCCCGATCCCGGCGAGTTCGATCACCCGCAGTCCTGTCAACGGTCCTGCCATCTACCGACCTCCTTGTCGCATCACTTTGGCATCTTCGCAGCCGCCGTGGACGGTCCTGCATCCCGGTAGCGGAAGGTCGCCTAAATTCAAGTCCATGTTTGATTCAGTCAACCCGACGCCCGTCGCGGGCCTGTCCGTCACGCTGACCGACGGGGTCTTGTCGGTGATCATCGATCGACCGGACAGCCTCAACTCGCTGACCACGCCGGTGCTGGCCGGCATCGCCGACGCGATGGAGTGCGCCGCCACCGATCCACGGGTGCAAGTGGTGCGTCTCGGCGGGACGGGCCGCGGCTTTTCCTCCGGCGCCGGCATGAGCGCCGACGACGTCTCCGGCAGTGGCACGGACATTATCGTGGCGGCCAACCGCGCGGTACGGGCGATCACCACGGTGCCGCGCCCGGTCGTGGCCGTGGTGCACGGACCGGCGGCCGGGGTCGGGGTCTCGCTGGCCTTGGCCTGCGACCTCGTATTGGCTTCGGATGCAGCGTTTTTCATGCTCGCCTTCACCAAGGTCGGGCTGATGCCCGACGGTGGAGCATCGGCGTTGGTCGCCGCCTCGATCGGCCGCACCCGCGCGATGCGGATGGCACTGCTGGCCGAACGGTTGTCGCCCGCCGACGCATTGGCCGCCGGCCTGATCAGCGCGGTCTACCCGGCCGACGACTTCGAGGCCGAGGTCGACAACGTGGTGTCGGGACTGCTGACCGGGCCGACGGTGGCGTTCGCCAAGACCAAGCACGCCATCAACGTGGCCACGCTCACCGAGCTGGAGTCCGCGCTGCACCGCGAACTACAGGGTCAGGCGGTGCTGCTGAAATCACACGACTTCATCGAGGGCGCAACGGCTTTCCAGCAGCGCCGTACCCCGGACTTCACCGACCGCTGACCTCAGAACCCGAACAGCGGCGGCAGCCCAAGCAGCACGATCAGGCTCCACACGAAGTGGGTCAGGATCGGCGCCAGCACCCCGCCGGTCGCGCGGCGCTCCAATGCGCACACTGTGCCGAGGATGATCGCGGCGAACCCGAGCATCAGGTTCTGGCTGGCCAGCGTGGCGGCGACATACAGGATCGTGGAGATGAGCACCGGATGGTGCCGGCCCAACGCGGTATAGAGCGCGCCGCGGTAGAACAATTCCTCGGCGATGGCGCCGAGCAGCGCGATCGCCAGGATGAGCCGCCACGAGCCCTGGTTGCCGAACTGCAGCACCCGGGTGATCAGGTCGCAGGCTGCCGGAATCTGTTTGGCGATCACACCGCCGAGCACGAAGACGCCCCCGAGCACCAGGCCGGTGGTGGCGCCGCTGACGACCGGGCGCTGGTTGCGACCACGCCAGCAGATGCCCCCCAGATGCAACGGCCCGGAGGCGAATGCCCCGAGCGTCCAGACCACCCCCAGCGCCAGCGCAAACCAGTAGAAGATCGAATCGCCAGGGTGCCGTGTCATGGATAGTCCGAGCACTACCGCGCCGAGTACCAGCACGACGAGGACGACGGTGCGCCGCCGGCGCACCACCGAGGGCGGCTCATGGTGCGGCACAGCGACATTGGTGATCGCGCGGCGGATCTCGTCCAGGGTGCTGGTTTCGGTCATCCGAGACGTACCTTCGGGGCGAGAGTGATCAGCATGTCAAGGCCGGTTCGCACTGCACCGGCAACGGGTCCAGGGACGGCGTCCAGCAGCCCGAGACTCCAACGCGCGATCGGCGGGGTGACGACTCTGGCCAGCCGGCGGATGCGCAGCGCGTCGCCGCCGGCCCACACCGGATCGCTGTCGGCGAGGTGATGCAGATCGGCCAGCGCGTTGACCGGCCTCGGCCGGCGGCTCGACACCGCCCGCGCGATGGCGTCGTCGATGGGCAGCAGGCCGCCGGCCGGGTCGGCAACCAGGTCGCGCAGGCCGGTGCCGGCGGCGCGCATCGGGTGGTCCAGCGACTCCACCAGGTCCGCGGCCAGCCCGTCGGGCACCGGCAGCGCGACCGCAGTGACCCGCGACGCCACTGCGGTGTCCACGCCGCGCACCGGCACGCCGGTGTGCCACTTGCCGGCAATCCGCGCATACGTTTTCAGCAGCTGCCGATATGACGTGGTGTCCGGGCCGGAGACGTCGTAGGCGCCCGCGGGTACCCGGGCGCCATCGGCGGCGGCCACCAGGTAGTGCAGCACGTCGCGGATCGATATCGGGTCGATCGGATTGTCCATCCACGGCGGGATTGGCATGAGCGGAAACCTGTCCCCGACATAGCGCAGCATCTCGAACGATGTCGAGCCGGCGCCCAGGATCATGGCCGCGCCCAGCCACACCACTTCCGGGCCGCCCTCGGCCGTGAGCGCGTGGGCAACCTCGGCCCGGCTGGCCAGGTGCTCGGACAGCGTGTCGTCGTCGGGCACGAAGCCACCCAGATAGACGATGCGGCCCACGCCGGCGTCCTTGGCCGCGGCCGCGACGTTGGCGGCCGCGGCCCGGTCGGCGCCGCGGAAGCCGGGTTGGCCGATCGCATGCACCAGGTAGTACACGACATCGACCGGACCGGCGACGGCGAACGCCGCGCGCGCCGACGTGGGATCGGAGGCATCCAGGGCGACCGCTGTGACGTCGTCAACCCAGCCCAGCCGGCCCAGTCGCACCGGGTCGCGACTGGCGGCCAGCACCTGCCGGCCCGCTGCGAGCAGTGCTGTGACAAGTCGGGACCCCACGTAGCCGGTGGCGCCCGTCACAAGAATTCGCACACCTTCAACTTAGCGATGACGACGGCTAAGTCGCGCGAACAGGCGCAAATCAATTAAACACGTGTGCAATTCATTCGGCGACCGGCGAATTGAACTAACAAAGTGTCCGCACCGTAGTGCCATACATGGATAATGGCAAGATGCGTTCGGTGACACCCGGGGCGCCGGCTTCACAGCCCGGCCTACCAGCCGGCCCATCTCTCGCCGCGGTGACGGTCGAGTTCCCGTCGCACTATCACAGCCAAGACGAAATCGCTTCGGCCATCAGCGGCTTCGCCGGCCAGGAGTTCCAGCGGTTCATCGCCAGCAGTGGGGTCAAGGCCCGCCACCACGCCCTGCCGCTGTCGCGCTACGGCGAATTGAAGGGCTTCACCGAGGCCAACGACGCATTCGTCGACGTCGCCCTCGACCTCGGCGAGCGGGCGTTGGTGTCGGCCCTGGATGCCGCCAAGCTCAAACCATCTGAGGTGGACCTGGTGCTGTCGACGACGGTCACCGGGCTCGCTGTCCCGACGCTGGAGGCGCGACTGGCCACCCGGGTAGGCCTGCGCCCCGACGTCAAGCGCGTGCCGCTGTTCGGCCTGGGCTGTGTTGCCGGTGCCGCCGGCGTAGCTCGCATGCATGACTACCTGCGCGCCTACCCGAATCAGGTTGCCGCGTTGCTGGCCGTCGAACTCTGCACGTTGACCATTCAGCGCGAAGACTATTCGGTGGCCAACTTGGTCGCCACCAGCCTCTTCGGTGACGGCGCGGCCGCGGTCATCGCGCGAGGGGCCGATCGGAGCCCGGACGGCCCACGGGTATTGGCCACCCGCAGCCGGATCTACCCGGAAACCGAGGAAGTGATGGGCTGGAAGATCGGCAGTGAGGGATTCCGGATCGTCTTGTCGGTCGAAGTCGCCACCGTGGCCGAGAAATATTTGGGCGAAGACGTCCGCACCTTCCTGGCCGACCACGGCCTGACCACCGCCGACGTCTCGACCTGGATATGCCACCCCGGCGGCCCCCGGGTGATCGAGGCGGTCGAAAACGTCTTGGATGTACCTGCAGATGCGCTCGATCACACCCGAAACTCATTGCGCGACAACGGCAATCTGTCGTCGGTGTCGGTGCTGGATGTGCTTCGGGCCAACATGGCCGATCCGCCGCCGGCGGGCTCGTTCGGATTGATGATCGCCATGGGCCCCGCCTTCTGCTCGGAACTTGTGCTGCTCGGCTGGTAACACGTGTACTACCTGCTGATCGGCCTGATCGGCATCGAACGGCTGATTGAGCTGGGCGTCTCCAAACGCAACGCCCGATGGGCTTTTGCCCACGGCGGCAAAGAGTTTGGCCGCGCTCACTATCCCGTGATGGTCATCGTGCATGCGGCGCTGCTGCTCGGCTGTGTCTTCGAAGTTTCGGTGCTGCACCGGCCGTTCATCGGCTGGCTCGGCTGGCCGATGCTGGCCGTCGTGGCAGCAAGCCAGGCGCTGCGCTGGTGGTGCGTGACGACGTTGGGCCGCCGGTGGAACACTCTGGTGATCGTGTTGCCGCAAGCGCCGCTGGTGCACCGTGGTCCGTACCGCTGGCTGCACCACCCCAACTATGTCGCGGTCGTGGCCGAAGGTGTGGCGCTGCCGTTGGTACACACAGCCTGGCTGACCGCAGCAATATTCACACTGGCCAATGCGCTACTGCTGACCGTGCGGATCCGGGTGGAGAACGCGGCGTTGGGCTACTCATGACCACCTTCGACACCGACGTGCTGATCGTGGGCGGGGGTCCCGGCGGACTCGCCACCGCGTTACACGCACGCCGTCAAGGGCTTTCGGTGATCGTCGCCGACCCGCGGCAGAGCCCGATCGACAAGGCCTGTGGTGAGGGCCTGATGCCCGGCGGTTTGGCCGAACTGACATCGCTCGGCGTGGATCCTGCCGGCCTGCCGTTCCGCGGCATCGCCTATGTGCGTGAACACAGCCGGGCCGAGGCACGCTTTCGCCACGGCCCGGGCCGGGGCGTACGACGCACCACACTGCATGCCGCGCTCGCGGCACGCGCCAAAGAACAAGACGCCGAATGGATCTCGACGCGGGTTACCAGCGTCGAGCAAGACGCTTGGGGCGTAACCGCGGCCGGTGTGCGTGCGAGGTGGCTGGTGGCGGCCGACGGACTGCATTCGGCCGTGCGTCGGGCCGCCGGAATCACCGCGGCGGCCGGGCGGCCGCGGCGGTACGGCGTGCGGTGGCACTTTTCCGTACCGGCGTGGTCGGACTTCGTCGAGGTGCACTGGTCACGGTGGGGCGAGGCGTATGTGACGCCGGTGGAACCGGATCTGGTCGGGGTGGCAATCCTGTCCGATCACAAACCCGACCCGGCCTGGTTTCCCTCGCTGGCACCGCATCTCCACGGCGCAAGCCCGGGACAGCCACGCGGTTGCGGGCCGCTGCGGCAGGTGGTGTCCCGTCGGGTCGCCGGACGGGTGCTGTTGGTAGGCGACGCCGCGGGATACGAGGACGCGCTGACCGGTGAAGGCATCAGCCTGGCCGTCAGGCAAGCCGCCGCAGCCGTTGGCGCGATCGTCGATCAGAACCCGTCATCGTACGAAGCGGCGTGGCGGCGGATCACCCGTGACTACCGGCTGCTCACCCGCACGCTGGTGCTCGCCACCATCCCGGGCGCCACCCGGCAAGCAATCGTGCCGGCGGCCAGAGCTCTTCCCGGCGTTTTCAGTTGGGCGGTGAACACGCTGGCGCGGTGAGGCTTCAGCGTGCCTTCCAGACCGGCCGGCGCTTTTCGGCGAACGCCAACGGACCTTCTTTGGCGTCCTCGGATCTCAACACCGTGGCGAATTCGCGGGTGGTGCGCGCCCACCCGGGCTCTTCGTCGGGTATGACGCCGTCGTCGGCGCCGTAAGCGATCCGCTTGCTGGCCTGTAACGACAGCGGCGCGTTCACGGTGACCCGCTCGGCCAGCGCCAGCGCGGCCTGAAGCACGGTGCCGTCCGGGACGACCTGGTTGATCAGACCCCACTTGGCGGCCTCGGCCGCGCTGATCGGCTCACCGGTCAATATCATCTCCAGTGCCACTTTGCGCGGCAGCTGATGCACGATCCGGAACACGCCACCGGCGGCGGCGAAGAGCCCGACCTTGACCTCCGGGAGCCCGAACTTCGCCCGCTCTTCGGCCACCACCAGGTCGCTGGCCAGCGCCAGCTCGGTGCCGCCGCCCAGCGCGGTGCCGTTGACCGCGGCGATGGTGGGCTTGTCGATGAAGTGGTGTACATACCCGGCGAAGCCCCACTCGCCGTGGTCGGGATGGTACAGATTCTCCCGGCGGGCGATCGCTTTGAGATCGGCTCCGGCGCAAAAGGATTTGTCGCCGGCGCCGGTGATCACCACGGCCCGCACCTCGGCGTCGTTTTGCGCTTGCTCGAGCGCGTCGCCGACGCCGGTGCTGACCGCCCCGTTTACGGCGTTGCGGGCCTGCGGGCGGTTGATCGTGATGACCAGGACGTCGCCGCGGCGTTCGGTGAGCGCTGCGGGCTGCGTCTCGGTATCCGTCACAGCAACTCCAGAATGGTGGCGTTGGCCTGACCACCGCCCTCGCACATCGTCTGCAGGCCGTAGCGGATTCCCTTGGCCCGCATGTGATAGAGCAACGTGGTCATCAACCGGGCACCCGACCCGCCGAGCGGGTGGCCGAGCGCGATCGCGCCGCCGTTGGGGTTGAGCTTCTTCTCGTCGCCGCCGATGTCGGCCAGCCACGCCAGCGGCACCGGGGCGAATGCCTCGTTGACCTCGTAGGCGCCGATGTCGTCGAGGTTCAGCCCGGAGCGCTTCAGCGCCTTCTGGGTTGCCGGGATCGGCCCGGTCAGCATGATGACCGGGTTGGCCCCGGCCAGTGCGGCGGTGTGCACCTTGGCGATCGGCTTGCGGCCCAACGACTTCGCCATCTCGGCCGACATGAACAGCAGCGCCGCCGAACCGTCGGAGATCTGGCTGGAGTTACCGGCGTGGATCACGCCGTCCTCTTTGAAGGCCGGCTTGAGCTGCGCCATCTTCTCCATCGGCGTGCCACGCCGGATGCCCTCGTCCTTGAGCACCGTGTTACCGTCCTGGTCTTTGATCGCGACGATCTCGTCGTCGAAGGCACCGGAATCTTGTGCGGCAGCGGCTTTCTGGTGAGAGTTGAGCGAGAATTCGTCGAGCGTGGTGCGGTCGAATCCCCATTGCTCGGCGATCATCTCCGCGCCGATGCCCTGGTTGGGGATCACACCGTCGTAGCGGCTCAGGAAGTCTTGCGGGAACGGGCGGCCGCCATTGGCGAGCGACGAGCCCATCGGTACCCGCGACATCGATTCCACGCCGCCCGCGACGACGACGTCGTAGTGACCGGCGACCACCCCGGCGGCCGCGAAGTGCACCGACTGCTGGCTGGACCCACACTGGCGGTCGACCGTGACGCCGGGCACGGTCTCCGGCCAGCCGGCGGTCAGCAGTGCGGTACGCGCGACGTCGAGGGCTTGCTCGCCGGCCTGCATCACGCAGCCCCAGATCACGTCGTCGACGATCTCGGGGTCGATGCCGGCTTTTTGCACCAGCCCGTTGAGCACTTGCGCGGACAGGTCGGCAGGGTGGACGCCGGACAGCCCGCCGTTGCGCTTCCCGATCGGTGAACGCACCGCCTCGACGATGACAGCTTCAGCCATGACACATCTCCTTTGATGTTTGCAATGGAAATCTAGTAGTCGATTCTTGACCAGCACGTTAGAAGGTTCGCCACCGGGGTCGGGTATGGAGACGGCTAACGCGCCATCATCTCCCGGAACGCCTTTCTTGTCTCCTCGTCTGTCGAGTAGATAACGGTGCCCACCATGCCCCGCGTCAGCAATACCTTGTACACGTTGCGGACAAGCTGATCGAAGCGGCGATCGGATACAGCAACTTTGCTTCGAAAATTGGGATCACGGTTGGCTTGCCGCACTGTGACAAAGCGGCCATCCCGCCACACCAGGTCGTCCCCGATGATGACTCCGTTCCAGTCGTATTCGAAACCTTGCGCCGTGTAGACACATCCCACCTGGCCGAACCCGCCGTCCTCAGTTGACCATAGGGCGCTGGGCGGGGCCTCGCCAATCCGCCGGTTGCTCTTGCTGTTCCACGGACGTGCCCAGTCTCCGATCTGGACGTCGTCGACGAGTGTGCCGTCCTTGCGCGCATCGCTCCATGGCCAGCAGTACCCGGCCGTCATCCGCGCCGAATAGCTGTGCTCCCGGCAGTGCGACAAGAAGTTCTCCATTTCCACCGGGCTGTCCGCCAAGCGGACGTCGAACTGTGGATCTCCTCGCCAGGGACCCGACGGTTCATCCGAAAGTCCAAGCAGTCGCGTCACCCACAGCACGTATTCCTCGCTGCCACCACAGCGGAACTGCTCACCGAGGGGTATGTGCTGGAACTCCAAACCGAGATGCCGAGCGTGCCGCTCGATCTGTCCGAGCGTGCCCATCTCGCCAGGACGAACTACTTGGTGTTCGTCGAGTAAGAACACCGGAACGCGCGCGGCGGCCATCAATTCGTCGATCTGCGGCCGGTCGGTTCGCAACTCGGCCCGGGTGTAACGGTCGACTGACGTCTCCCGGATTCGGTGCGCTTCATCCAAGATCAGTACGTCGAGTCCATTCGCTTCCGCGCTAATGAACTGGTTGAAGTACTTGAACATTGATCGCACCATCGGTGCGCGGTTACCGGCCACCTTTCGAAGCGTTTGCGTGAACGACCGCGAGCCCGTCGCGTGTACGACCGTGCGACCACGTCGTGCCAGGTCGCCCAGCAATGAGAGCGCCACAACACTTTTACCGCTGCCAGGGCCGCCAGTGACCGCGATGATTCGTTTGGTATTGCCCGCCCGAGCGCGCTCGACCGCGTGCATCACCAGATCGACTGCCAGTTGCTGGTTACCGATCAATTGGAACTGCGGACGGTGGCGGATCTCGGCAGCGGCGACCTTCAGCAACTGCTGGGAAGGCGCTACCGCGGAGTGCATCAGAAGGTCTCCAGCGGTATGCCCAGATTTCGTCGCTAGTCGCGATCGCAAGAACTCGGCCATTGCGGAGCGGTCGGTGCCGGTAAATAGTCGGCCCGTCGTGGACACTGGCACCGCGAACAGATCTGCGACCAGCGCCGGATCCATAGCGTTGTGCAGGTAGGCCATACCTGCCAACGCATCCGGCTGATCGGCCATGACCCGAGCGAAATTCGCAAGGTACTCGCAATATCCGCGAACCTGTATAACCGGATGAAGCTTCGGGCCGCCCGGCATGCCAGGCACTTCAAAAAGCTCGGAGTCGCCTTCAAACGAGTACGCTGCTGACCACTGTTTTAGTTCAACCACCACGTAGGACGCCTCCCCTGTCTTGGGATGGACGCCGGCCAGCACTACATCGGCGCGCTGCGACGTGAGGGGCAGGTGGTACTCGACCAGCATTTCGACGTCACCGAGTCCGGCGGCAACTAAATCCGCCGCCAGGACCGGAAGGCTGCGCCGCCACGATGTCTGTTCAGCTGATGATGCACGTCGGCCCGTGCGATACAGCATCTGTTCAAGCAATTGCTCGACCAACGACGAGGGCTCCTCTTCGCGGACCCGACTAGCCGTCGTCCGAATGAGCGTCACTCCGCATTCCCCAAGGCAGCACGAATCGAATCGTGCGGGTGGGGACATGTCCGAAGTGCGTCTCGGCCCCGGAAGTCCGTCGAACCGCGGTGGTCATGTTAGATGAACAGTCCGACAGGCATGGCGACATCACACTGACGTGCTTCAGCGCATCGAGCAGCGAACCAGTTGCTTGGCCGCCCGGCCGCAGCACCGCAGCGGGGTCGGTTGCCGGCAACAGCCCGCAGGTAACGTCGAGCGCATGACACGCATCGCCGTCATCGGCGGGCACGGCAAGGTCGCACTGCGGCTGGCCAGGATTCTGTCGGAGCGCGGCGATCGGGTGACCTCGATCTTCCGCAACCGCGACCACACCGACGACGTGGCCGACACCGGTGCCCACTCCTTGGTCGCCGACATCGAGCAACTCGATACCGACGCGCTCACCGTTCTGCTCGCCGGGCAGGACGCCGTGGTGTTCTCCGCCGGCGCGGGCGGTGGCAACCCGTCGCGCACTTACGCCGTCGACCGCGACGCCGCGATCCGGGTGATCGACGCCGCCGGCCGGGCGGACGTGCGGCGATTCGTGATGGTGTCCTACTTCGGCGCCGGACCCGACCATGGCATACCCGAAGCCGATCCGTTCTTCCCGTACGCCGAGGCCAAGGCCGCCGCCGACACGCACCTTCGGGCCAGCAGTCTGGACTGGACGATCCTCGGGCCCAGCCGTCTCACGCTGGAATCGGCGACCGGGCGCATCGCAGTGGGGCCCGGCGGCAAGGGAGAGGTGTCGCGCGACGACGTCGCGCTGGTTGCGGCCGCGGCGCTGGCCGACGACGCGACGATCGGCCGGACCATCGAGTTCAACAACGGTGACGTACCCATCGCCGAGGCGTTGGCCGCCGCCGGGCGGTAGTTTGATTGCCCGGCTCCTCCTCAGGCCGCGGCGCGGCCTGCATCGTCGCCGGGTTCTTAGTTGTTGGCGGGTTTGTTGGTCGATGTTGGTCGTGGCGGGGTTTTGTCGGTGGTGTTTGGGATGGTCGTGGTGTGACGGCCGAGAAGTTGCGGGAGTGGCGTGGGGTCAAGCCGGTGGCGGGTCCATCCGGTGTGGCGATCACCACTCGGCTG
>NZ_JBOHHI010000125.1:0-10992 GCF_050700595.1 Mycobacterium sp. | reverse complement strand
CGATGTCGATCAGTCGGTACGGTGCGGCGGCGGAATGGTCGACAACCACGAAACCACCGACGTCATGGATCAATTTGGTCACCGTCCGCAGATCGGTGACAGTTCCCAGGGTTCCCGACGCCGACGTGAGAGCGACCAGACGCGTCTGCTGCCCAATCAGGCTCTCCCACTGCCAGGTCGGCAGCTCACCGGTCTCGATGTCGACCTCGGCCCACCTCACCCTGGCCCCGAAGCGGTTTGCTGAGCGCAGCCACGGCGCGATGTTCGCCTCGTCGTCAAGACGAGTGACGATCACCTCGTAGCCAAGGCCGGCCCGCGAGGACGACGCATCAGCCAACGACGACAGCAAAACCGCGCGATCGGCGCCCAGCACCACGCCGCTCGGGTCGGCGTTGACCAGGTCGGCGGCCGCCTGACGCGCCGCGTCCACTATGGCGGCGCTGCGCCGGGCCGACGGATGCGGACCGGACGTGCTGGGGAACGACCCGCGGAATGCCGTCGATACGGTGGTCCCCACCGAGTCGGGAATCAGCATCCCGGACGGCGCGTCGAAGTGCACCCAACCGTCCCCCAGCGACGGGTGTAATCCGCGCACCCGGGCGACGTCGTATGCCATGCCAGCCACCTTAGAGTCCCGCCGATTTGGGCAAACCATCACGGTAGCCGGGTGCCCAGATACGTCCCCGCCGTCGGAAGCCAGGTCACCCGGCCAGCCATACTAGTCCAGTGGGGCTGACGTTCGGAATCCTGCTTGCGTTGTTTTTGCTGATCGTGCCGGGCGCCATCATTGCCCGCAGCGCGCAGCTAACTTGGCCGACGACCGTGGCGGTTGGCCCCGCACTGACCTACGGGGTTGTCGCGCTGGCTATCATCCCGTTCGGCGCGCTCGGAATCCCTTGGAACGCTTGGACAGCGTTGGCCGCGTTACTGGTCGTCATCGTTGTCGTGGCTGTTTTGCGGGTGTTGTTGGCCCGTTACCGCGACGCCGAAAGCGAATCGCTATCGGTCAGCGGCTGGCCGGCGGCCACGGTGGCTGCCGGTGTGCTGCTGGGTGCGCTGCTGATCTGGTACGCGGCGCTGCGCGGCGTCGGCGACTGGCAATCGGTTCCCAGCACCTGGGACTCGGTCTGGCACGCCAACACCGTCCGGTTCATCCTGGACACCGGCCAGGCGTCGTCGACCCACATGGGTGAGCTGCGCAACGTCGACACGCACGACGTGCTCTACTACCCGTCGGCGTTCCACGCGCTGGTCGCGGTCGGCTGCCAGCTGACCGGCGCCGCACCCACCACCGCCTACACGCTGAGCTCACTGGCGGCATCGATCTGGCTGTTTCCGGTCAGCGCGGCGGCACTCACCTGGCGTGCGCTGCGCACGCACGCCTCGGTATGGCAGACCGCCGGGGTGGCTGCCACCGCAGCGGTGCTGTCGGCGTCGTTCACCGCGGTGCCCTACATCGAGTTCGACACCGCCGCGATGCCCAATTTGACGGCCTACGGTCTGGCGGCACCCGCCATGGTGCTGACCGCCTCGACCTTGCGGCACCGCGACCGTATCCCGGTGGCGGTGCTGGCGCTGGTGGGGGTTTTTTCGGTGCACATCACCGGCGGCGTCGTCGTCGTCCTGTTGCTGGCGGCATGGTGGTTGCTGGAGGCGCTGTGGAATCCGGTGCGTGGCCGGCTCACGGACATCTGGACCCTGGCTGCCGTCGCGGTGCCGACCATCCTGGTGCTGCTGCCGCAGTTCATCAGTGTGCAGCGACAAGAAGACGTCATCGCCGGGCATTCGTTTTTGACTTACCTGTCCAAGAAGCGCGGGTTGTTCGACGCGGTCTTTCAGCACTCCCGGCACCTGAACGACTTCCCGGTCCAGTACGCGCTGATCGGGCTGGCCGCGTTCGGTGGGTTCATCCTGCTGGTCCGCAAGATCTGGTGGCCGCTGGCGGTGTGGCTGCTGCTGATCGTGGCGAACGTGGATGCTGGCACGCCGTTGGGTGGCCCGCTCGGCGCGCTGGCCGGTGGGTTCGGCGAGTTCTTCTACAAGGATCCGCGACGGTTGGCGGCGGCGACGGCGATCTTGTTGGAGCCGATGGCCGGTATCGGGCTATTCGTTCTGGTGATGGGGGTCAAGCGGCTGGCCGGCCGACGTGTTCCCAATGCGGTCGCCGCGGTGCTGCTGGTCACGGCGACGCTGGTCAGCGGGTGGCATTACTTTCCGCGACACCGGTTTCTGTTCGGCGACAAGTACGACTCGGTGATGGTCGACCAGCGCGACCTGGCGGCTTTTGCCTACCTGGCCAGGCTGCCCGGCGCCCGCGACACCCTGATCGGCAACGCCAACACCGACGGCACGGCGTGGATGTATGCGGTGGCCGGTTTGCACCCGCTGTGGACGCACTACGACTACCCGGTGCAGCAGGGTCCGGGCTATCACCGTTTTGTCTTTTGGGCCTACGCCGATGACGCCGACACCGATCCACGGGTGCCCGAGGCGGTTCGGGCACTCAATATCCGCTACCTCCTGATCAGCAAGCCGACAGTGCGGGGATTCGCGATGCCTGACGGTCTAGTGTCACTAGACAAGTCCAAGTCGTGGGTGAAGATCTATGACAACGGTGAAGCCCGGATCTACGAGTGGCGTGGCATCCCGACAATTCCTAAAGCCCTGGGAGGAGAGTGACTGGATTGAGTACCGGCAACGACGACGACGACAACGTCGAGGTCATCGGTGGCATCGACCCGCGGATGCTGACCGGGGCGCAAGAGGCCGACTTGGATGACCACTCGCTGACCGACCTGGTCGAGCAGCCGGCCAAGGTGATGCGCATCGGCACGATGATCAAGCAACTGCTCGAGGAGGTACGGGCGGCTCCGCTCGACGAGGCCAGCCGTAACCGGCTGCGCGAGATTCACGCCACCAGCATCCGGGAGCTGGAGGACGGGTTGGCACCCGAGTTGCGAGACGAACTCGACCGGTTGACGCTGCCGTTCAGCAACGACACGCCGTCGGACGCCGAGCTGCGCATCGCGCAGGCCCAACTGGTCGGCTGGCTGGAAGGGTTGTTCCACGGCATCCAGACTGCGCTGTTCGCTCAGCAGATGGCGGCCCGCGCGCAGCTCGAGCAGATGCGTCAGGGCGCACTACCACCGGGGATCGCCCGACCGGGCGGTCCCGGCCATTCCGGCACCGGGCAATACCTGTAAGCCGACCCCAGTGGCAGTAGCTCACATCGAGACCCAGAACGCGTGGGTGGAGTTTCCCATCTTCGACGCCAAGTCGCGTTCGTTGAAGAAGGCGTTCCTGGGCAGGGCCGGCGGCACGATCGGGCGCAACACCTCCAACGTGGTGGTCATCGAGGCGCTGCGCGACATCAGCATGGCACTGGAGTTGGGTGACCGGGTCGGCCTGGTCGGCCACAACGGGGCCGGGAAATCGACGCTGCTGCGGCTGCTTTCGGGCATCTACGAGCCGACGCGCGGCTCGGCGTCGGTCACCGGCCGGGTGGCGCCGGTGTTCGACCTCGGCGTCGGGATGGACCCGGAGATCTCCGGCTACGAGAACATCATCATCCGGGGCCTGTTCCTGGGCCAGACCCGCCGGCAGATGCAGGCCAAGGTCGACGAGATAGCCGAGTTCACCGAGCTGGGTGATTACCTGTCGATGCCGCTGCGCACCTATTCCACCGGTATGCGGGTGCGGCTGGCGATGGGTGTGGTCACCAGCATCGACCCGGAGATCCTGCTGCTCGACGAGGGTATCGGCGCGGTGGACGCCGACTTCCTCAAGAAGGCCCAGCCGCGGCTGCAGCGACTGGTCGAGCGGTCCGGAATCCTGGTTTTGGCCAGCCATTCCAACGAGTTCCTGGCGCGGTTGTGCAAGACCGCGATGTGGATCGACCACGGCGTCATCCGGCTCACCGGCGGCATCGAGGACGTCGTACGGGCCTACGAGGGCGAGGAGGCCGCCCGGCATGTGCACGAGGTGCTGGCCGAGACCGCTGCCGGTGAGGTGCCCGGATGACTTCCGTGTGCGCTGTCGTGGTCACCCACCGGCGCCCCGACGAGCTGGCCAAGTCGCTGGACGTGCTGACCACCCAGAGCCGACTGCCCGACCACCTGATTGTGGTCGACAATGCGGCGGATGATCGGGTCCGGGATCTGGTGGCCGGTCAACCGATCCGCACGACGTATTTGGGTTCGCGCCGAAACCTCGGCGGCGCGGGCGGTTTCGCGTTGGGCATCCTGCATGCGCTGGCGCTGGGCGCCGACTGGGTGTGGCTGGCCGACGATGACGGCCACCCGGCCGACACCGGGGTGCTGGCCACGCTGCTGGCCTGTGCCGACAAACACGGGCTCGCAGAGGTGTCGCCGATGGTGTGCAACGCCGACGACCCGCAGTACCTGGCGTTTCCACTGCGCCGAGGCCTGGTGTGGCGCAGGCGGGTCAGTGAACTGCGCACTGACGCGGACCAGGATCTGCTGGTCGGCATCGCGTCGCTGTTCAACGGCGCACTGTTTGCCGCGTCGACGTTCGAGGCGATCGGTGTTCCGGACCTGCGATTGTTCGTCCGCGGCGACGAGGTGGAGATGCATCGCCGGCTGGTTCGCTCCGGCCTGCGGTTCGGGACCTGTCTGACCACGGCCTACCTGCACCCGTGCGGTTCGGACGAGTTCAAGCCGATTTTGGCCGGACGCATGCACACCCAGTACTCCGAGGACCCCACCAAGCGGTTCTTCACCTACCGCAACCGCGGCTACCTGCTGTCCCAACCGGGTCTGCGCAAATTGCTGGTCCAGGAATGGGTGCGGTTCGGCTGGTTCTTCCTGGTATCGCGTCGTGATCCAAAGGGTCTGCTGGAGTGGATTCGGTTGCGGCGCATGGGACGTCGAGAAAGGTTCGACCGGCCATGACGATCATTGACGCCGCCTCTGAGTCCAAGACGCTGGCCCGGGCCTGGCGCGACCTGGTCGACGGGTTCCGGCGTCGCGAATTGTGGCTGCACCTGGGCTGGCAGGACATCAAGCAACGGTATCGCCGCTCGGTGCTGGGCCCGTTCTGGATCACGATCGCGACCGGCGTCAGCGCCGTCGCGATGGGCGGCCTGTATTCCAAACTGTTTCATCTCGAGTTGGCGGTGCACCTGCCCTACGTGACGCTGGGGCTGATCGTCTGGAACCTGATCAACGCCGCCATCCTGGAAGGCGCCGACGTCTTCGTCGCCAACGAGGGGCTGATCACGCAGTTGCCGGCGCCGTTGAGTTTGCACGTCTATCGGCTGGTGTGGCGGCAGGTGATCCTGTTCGCCCACAACATCGTCATCTACGCGGTGATCGCGATCGTCTACCCCAAGCCATGGTCGTGGGCCGACCTGACGGTGATCCCGGCACTCGCGCTGATCGTGCTCAACGCGGTCTGGGTGGCACTGTGTTTCGGCATCCTGGCGACCCGCTACCGCGACATCGGCCCACTGCTGTTTTCGGTCGTGCAGTTGCTGTTTTTCATGACGCCGATCATCTGGAACGACGACACGCTGCATCAGCAGGAGGGCGCCGGCCGGTGGGGCAAGATCGTCGAGCTCAACCCGCTGCTGCACTACCTCGACATCGTGCGCGCGCCGCTGCTGGGCGCCCACCAGGATCTGCGGCACTGGCTGGTGGTGGTAGTGCTGACGGTCATAGGCTGGGTGCTGGCGGCCTTCGCGATGCGCCAATACCGCGCCCGGGTGCCGTACTGGGTATAACCTGACGGGCGCGTCGCGTCGGGCGGCGGGCGGCGGGCGGCGCGACGAAAACGCCCCCACCCGGGCGCGCCGCATAGCAATATTGGCGGGCAACAACAAACCCAATCGAGGCGCTCCGGAGTTGGCACTTGCCGCTGCGCCCTGAGGAACAGGTGCGAAGGTGAGCGAGGACGTCGAATCCGCGAGGCTTTCCGATAAAACGCGGGAGCGTATCGCGGCCGAGTTGGCCCAGCTACGGGAGCGGCGCGATCGCCTGGAGACCGAGGTCAAAAACGACCGCGGCGCTGTCAGCGACCATGCGGATGCCGCCGAAGCCATCCAGCGCGCCGACGAACTGGCCGGCCTCGACGAGCGGATCGGCGAGCTCGACCGGCTGATGCTGACCGGGCGGTCACCATCGAGCGGGGGTGACACGCTGCCCGACGGCACCGAGGTCAAGGTGCGCTTTGCCGACGGTGCCGTCGTCACGATGCAGGTGATTTCCGTCGTCGAGGAGACTCCGATCGGGCAGGACACCGAGACGCTGACCGTCGGCAGTCCGTTGGGGCTCGCGCTCGTCGGACACAAACCCGGCGACAAGGTCACCTATACGACGCCGGCGGGGGAAAGCCAGGTCGAGCTGCTCGACGTGAAGTACCCGAAGTGAGCGCTGGTTGCATGAAGACCCTTCGGCTAAGCACGGAGTTGGAAAAGCGGCTCCAGCGGGCCGCTGCGGTCGCGGGTGAGTCGCTCTCGGAGTTCATCCGGCGAGCGGCTACCCAGCGGGCCGACGCCCTGTTGAACGGCGCAACTCCCGAAGACTTCGCCGATGTGCTGGGGGTGGTCCACGGCGGTGGCGGCCGAGCCCGACGAACCGGGAAGGCGTTCACCGACATCCTCGCTGACCACCAACGCGGCGGGTGACCCTCACCGATGCGGGTCCACTCATAACGCCCGGCTGACCGTAGACTTCCCGCGATGGCCGAGATCGCCCCGCCGCGCGCACAGCTGAGCCTGACGACGCAGGTGTGGCGGTTCGTCGTCACCGGGGGGTTGTCGGCGATCGTCGACTTCGGGCTCTATGTGGCGCTCTACAAAGCGATGGGTCTGCAGGTGGACTTGGCCAAGTCGATCAGTTTCGTCGCCGGGACCATCACCGCCTACCTGATCAACCGTCGGTGGACGTTTCAGGCGCCGCCCAGCACTGCCCGGTTCGTCGCGGTCATGGCGCTTTACGGGCTGACCTTCGCGGTGCAGGTCGGGCTCAACCATCTGTGTCTGGACCTCTTGGACTACCGGACCTGGGCGGTGCCGGTGGCCTTCGTGATCGCGCAGGGCACGGCCACCGTGATCAACTTCATCGTGCAGCGCTCGGTGATCTTCCGGCTGCGCTGAGGCTGATGCGCGCTCGGTAACTCCTGCACCAGGCGTCTCTCTGCGAAGCGGAGTGCTTTGTGCCCACCTTCGAGCGAATTCTGTGGCAGATGTGAAACCACCAGCTCCCCGGCCACCTCCGGCACAGGCGGTACCCTCGTCACGATGTTCACGACCAAACGGCTGACCGGCTGGGGCCGCACCGCGCCGTCGGTGGCGACGGTGCTCTCTACCCGAGACCCGGAGGAGATCGCCAAGGCAGTGGCGCGAGTGGCCGACGCCGGCGGCCGGGGCGTCATTGCTCGCGGGCTGGGCCGTTCCTATGGCGACAACGCCCAGAACGGCGGCGGCCTCGTCATCGACATGACGGCGTGCAAGCGCATCCACTCGATAGACGCCGACACCCACCTCGTCGATGTCGACGCCGGGGTGGATCTGGACCAGCTGATGAGAGCGGCGCTGCCGTTCGGGCTGTGGGTTCCGGTACTGCCGGGCACCCGGCAGGTCACCATCGGCGGCGCGATCGCCTGCGATATCCACGGCAAGAACCACCACAGCGCGGGCAGCTTCGGTGATCACGTCCGCTCGATGGAGTTGCTCACCGCCGACGGTGAAATCCGCCATCTCACCCCGGACGGTGAGGAGGCGGAGCTGTTCTGGGCCACCGTCGGGGGCAACGGCCTGACCGGCATCATCCTGCGCGCCCGTATCGAGATGACTCCGACGGAGACGGCGTATTTCATCGCCGACGGCGACGTCACCTCGACCCTCGACGAGACCATCGCATTCCACAGCGACGGCAGCGAAGCCAACTACACGTACTCGGCTGCCTGGTTCGACGCCATCAGCGCACCGCCCAAGTTGGGCCGGGCCGCAATTTCGCGTGGCTGTTTGGCCAGGCTTGACCAGCTGCCCAAAAAGCTGCAGCGTAATCCGCTGAAGTTCGATGCGCCGCAACTACTTACGTTCCCAGACATCTTCCCTAACGGGCTGATGAACAAGTACACGTTCACGCCGGTCGGTGAGCTGTGGTACCGCAAGTCCGGCACCTATCGCGGGAAAATTCAGAACCTGACGCAGTTCTATCACCCGCTGGACATGTTCGGCGAGTGGAACCGTGCTTACGGGTCGGCGGGTTTCGGCCAGTACCAGTTCGTGGTGCCCACCAAGGCGGTCGAGGAGTTCAAAGGGATCATCCTCGACATCCAACGCTCCGGGCACTACTCGTTCCTCAACGTGTTCAAGCTGTTCGGGCCCGGCAACCAAGCACCGCTGAGCTTTCCGATACCCGGGTGGAACGTCTGCGTCGATTTCCCGATCAAACCCGGCCTGAACGAATTCCTCAACGAACTGGACCGCCGTGTGCTGGAATTCGGCGGGCGGCTCTACACCGCCAAGGATTCCCGAACCACCGCGGAGATGTTCCACGCCATGTATCCACGCATTGACGAGTGGATTGCGGTGCGCCGCAAGGTTGATCCCACCGGGGTATTCGTATCCGACATGGCCCGACGTTTGGAGCTGCTGTAATGGTGTTCGATGCGGTGGGCAATCCGCAAACTATCCTGCTGCTCGGAGGCACCTCCGAGATCGGACTGGCGATCTGCGAGCGCTACCTGCAGAACGCGCACGCGCGGATCGTACTGGCCTGCTTGCCCGACGATCCCGGCCGTGACGACGCGGTTGCGCAGATGAAAGCTGCCGGCGCCAAATCGGTGGAGCTGATCGACTTCGACGCGGTCGAGACCGGCAGCCACCCCGCGGTGATCGAGCAGGCGTTCGCGGGCGGGGATGTCGACGTGGCGGTTGTCGCGTTCGGCCTGCTCGGCGACGCCGAGGAGTTGTGGCAAAACCAGCGCAAGGCCGTGCAGATCGCGGAAATCAACTACACCGCAGCAGTTTCGGTGGGTGTGCTGGCCGGTGAGAAGATGCGCGCCCAGGGCTTCGGGCAGATCATCGCAATGAGCACGGTGGCCGGCGAGCGGGTGCGGCGGTCCAACTTCGTCTACGGCTCCACCAAGGCCGGCCTGGATGGCTTCTACCTAGGGTTATCAGAGGCGTTGCGCGAGTACGGGGTTCGAGTGCTGGTAATCCGGCCCGGTCAGGTTCGGACCCGGATGAGCGCTCACATCAAGGAAGCGCCGCTGACAGTCGACAAAGAGTACGTCGCGAATCTCGCGGTCACCGCGTCCGCGAAAGGTAAGGAATTGGTTTGGGCACCAGGAGCATTCCGCTACGTGATGATGCTGTTGCGACACATCCCCCGACCGATCTTCCGCAAGCTTCCCATCTGAGTATGCGGAATGGGCTGGCCACCGTCGGCCAGATGGTGCTCGGCGCCGCGGTGGCTCTGGTGGTGGCGGTGATCTCGCTGACCGCCATCGCCAGCGTGAACTGGCCGGCCTACCCGTCGTCGAACCAACTGCACGCGCTGACCACCGTCGGCCAGGTCGGCTGCATCGCGGGACTGGTCGCCGTCGGCTGGCTATGGCGGCGCGGCAAACAGCTGCTGGCCCGACTGGGCGCGCTGGTGTTCGTATCCGCGTTCTGTCTGGTGACGCTGGGCATGCCGCTGGGCGCCACCAAGCTTTATCTGTTCGGCATCTCGGTCGACCAGCAGTTCCGCACCGAATACCTGACCCGGCTGACCGACAGCTCAGCGCTGGCCGACATGACCTACGTCGGCCTGCCGCCGTTCTACCCGCCGGGCTGGTTCTGGATCGGCGGACGCATCGCGGCGCTCACCGGGACACCGGCCTGGGAGATGTACAAGCCGTGGGCGATCACCTCGCTCACGATCGCGGTCGCGGTGGCGCTGGTGCTGTGGTGGCGGATGATCCGCTTCGAGTACGCGTTGATCGTCACGGCCGCGACCGCCGCGGTGACGCTGGCCTACAGTTCCCCGGAGCCGTATGCGGCGATGATCACCGTGCTGCTGCCGCCGGTGCTGGTCCTGACCTGGTCGGGCCTGCGCGGCAGCGGGTGGGCGGCGGTGATCGGCGCCGGGATATTCCTCGGCTTCACGGCCACCTTCTACACGTTGCTGCTGGTCTTCAGCGCGTTCACGGTGGCGCTGATGGCGGTGTTGCTGGCCGCAGCCCGGCGGCGTATCGATCCGCTGCTCCGGCTGGCGGTCATCGGCGTCATCGCCGCGGCGATCGGGGCGACCACCTGGCTGCCGTATTTACTGCGCGCCGCCAAAGAGCCGGTCTCCAATACCGGCAGCTTTCGGCACTACCTGCCGGCCGACGGCGCCGAATTGTCCTTCCCGATGCTGCAATTCACCCTACTCGGTGCGCTGTGCATGCTGGGCACGCTGTGGCTGGTGGTGCGCACCCGCATGAGTGCCAGGGCCGCCGCGCTGGCGATCGGGGTGGTTGCCGTCTACCTGTGGTCGCTACTGTCGATGCTCACCACGCTGGCCCGCACCACGCTGCTGTCGTTCCGGCTGCAGCCGACCCTGACCGTGCTGCTGGCCGCCGCCGGAGCGTTCGGCTTTATCGAGTTGGCACTCAGGTTCAGACGGCACCTCCCCGTGGCCGTCGCGATCGGGCTGGCCGGAGCGATCGGGTTCAGCCAGGACATTCCCGGCGTGCTGCGCCCGGATCTGACCGTCGCCTACACCGACACCGACGGCCACGGTCACCGGGGCGACCGTCGCCCGCCCGGCTCGGAGAAGTACTACCCCGCCGTCGACGCCACCATCACCCAGCTGACCGGCAGGCCGCGCGACGAAACCGTCGTGCTGACCGCCGACTACAGCTTCCTGTCCTATTACCCGTATTGGGGCTTCCAGGGGTTGACGTCGCATTACGCCAACCCGCTGGCCCAGTTCGACAAGCGCGCGACTGCGATCAACAGCTGGTCAAAACTCAAGACCGCCGACCAGTTCGTCCACG
>NZ_JBOHHI010000124.1:0-11355 GCF_050700595.1 Mycobacterium sp. | reverse complement strand
GCGGATCAGTCCGTCGCGCACCCCGTGCAGCATGTTGACGATGTTGCGGAAGGCGGTGTTCATCTGGCCCATGGTGTCGTGAGACGTCATTTGGGCGGTGCCGCTCCAGCCGGCCCCGGCGATGTTGAGCGAGGATGCCCACATCTTGCGGGCCTCGTCTTCGACGGTTTGGGCGTGCACGTCGAACCGGCCCGCCATCGCCCGCATCTCGTGCGGGTCGGTCATAAAACGCGTAGGCACTTGACTGTCTCCTTCTCTAAGACGTATCCGTCACACTGGAACCGGCGCATGCCCGTTGGTGGGCAGATAAACAATGGCCGGCGTGTATCCGGGGGCTGGCGGCAGTCCGGCCGGTACCGGAATCGCTGCAGCCGCCGGGGATTCCGGAACCGGCGAGTAACCGGCCGCCGCCGGGCGTGACACCACGCTCAGCGGCGACCCATACTTGCCGGCAGCGGTACCACCCGCCGCGGCAGCATGTGGTAGCCCACCCATCATCATGGGTAGCCCAGCTGCCACTGGTAGGCCACCCGTCGCGCCCAGATTGACGCCCGACAACGGCGACGCCAACGGCAAACCACCCAGCATCGCGCCCGGCCCTGCCGCGGCCCAGCCCCAACTCGACGGCACCGACAACCCGCCGACTGAGGCCGCTTGGCCCAGGCCCGCCAAACCACCCATACCGCCGGCCAACCCTGACCCCAGCGCACCTGAACCGGCCGCCGCCGCGCCCGCCGCACCCTGAGCAAAAGGTGCGGCGGCGGCGGAGGTCATTGCCTGGGTTATCCCCGTACCCATAAGGGCCTGGAGCGGGGTGATTGCGGCAAACATGCCAAAGAACCCGGGGAGAAAAGCGTACTGCTCCAACAGACCTCCGAGGGAGAACCCGGACGTAAGCCCTCCGAAACCTGGGATCCCTCCCGTGGACGAGGTAGCAGAAGAGCCACCCAGGATCCCGGGAAGTCCCGACGTCGACGACGAACTGGGCGATGCGAGGCCCTGCAGCGCGGTGGGCATCGTGGAGACCAGCTGCGACAGCGTTGACTGCACGCCCGTGCCGGTCGACGCGCCGGCGACGTGGGCAACCTGGGCGCCCTGCGCGGCCAGGCCGGCCGAGTTGGTCGTCTGCGGCGGCGGCGTGGTCGGCGTCACCTTGGCGGTGATTGCCGCCGAATGCCCGGCGTATCCGTACATCGCCGCGGCGTCCTGAGCCCACATTTCCATGTACTGGGCCTGCAGGGCCGCGATCGCCGGTGTGTTCTGACCGAGAAAGTTCGTCGCGATCAGCGTCATCTGCTGCAGACGGTTGGCCGCGATCACAGGCGGTGGCACCGTCATCGCGAACGCCGTCTCATAGGCGCCCGCCGCCGCTAAAGCCTGGGTGGCCGTCAGCTCGGCCTGCTCGGCGGTCGCACTCATCCACACCATATAGGGCGTGGCCGCGGCCGCCATCGCCGTTGACGACGGCCCCAACCACGATGCGGTGGTGAGCCCCGAGACCACCGATCCGTAAGATGATGCGGCGGAACGTAATTCGGCGGCCAGCCCGTTCCAGGCTGCCGCAGCGGCCAGCATCGGACCCGCGCCCGGACCCGCATACATCCGAGCCGAGTTGATCTCCGGCATCAACGCCCCGTAATCCATGCTGAAACCTCTGCCGGATCAGAGGGCCGTTGCGGCGTTGGCAGCCTCGGTGGCCGCGTACGAACCGGCGCTGGTGCCCAGGGTGTTGACAAACAGTTCGTGAATCGTGCTGGCTTGGGCACTCAGCGTCTGGTACAGGACGGCATGTGCGGCGAACTGCGCCGCTGTCAGTCCCGATACCTCGTCGGCAGCCGCAGGAATCACTCCGGTCGTCGGGGCAGCGGCCGCGGTATTTCCGGCGGCCACTGCCGATCCGATGCTTTGCAGTTCTCCGGCCGCGGACGCCAGCATTTCTGGGTGCGTGGTAACGAACGACATGTGCTCCTCCTGGGAAGTCAGGCCGACCCAAAAGCCGGCCGCAGGTTACCGCGGCCCTGATACGACCCGGACATTGTGTACTCATAGTCCATGTATAAGGCAGATTACATACTATTTAGCATAATGCAAGGCTAATGCCAAACTGATAGTGATGTCGGCGAGCTCTTGCATGGCATGGATACGCCTGGGCTAAACAGGTGTAAAACAGTCCACTTGGCGTGCCGCCGGGCCGGCTGACAATTACGTCGACAATGCGTCGAGGCAGTCAAGCACCGGAGCGACGTTGGTGGCCCACCAGATGTGGTGGTTTGGATGGGTGGCGCGCTTGCGGCACAACTCGGCAGCATGGTGCAGCCAGGTAAGCAGAATGGCAACGCGCTCGTCGATGCGTGCATCGATGCGCTCACGGTCGCCAATGTCCGGGTCCGATCGGTCGCGCGCTGCACGTAGCGTATTACGCTCGCGGTCCGAGAGGCCGCCCGCGCGTAACCGCGCAGTGATGACTGCGCCCAGATCAGCTCGCTCCACCTGGCTGCTCGCCGTCAGGATCATCAGGTACTCATCGATCAGCGCCGGCTGGCCCGGCCGCGCCCCGGCCCAATCCAGGATGCCGGTGACCGGACCCTGCACGCCGCCCACCCGGACGTTGCCCGGGGTGTAGTCGCCGTGTGTCCAGCTCATCGACATACGCCGGCCGCGGAGGGCCCGCCGCAGTATCGCTTCAAGCCGGTCCAGTTCGGGAACCAGGCGGGGATCCAGCCGTCGGCAAGTGTGCGCCAGGGCCGCCAGTGGTTCAACGACCCATCGCCTGAATAAGCCGAGGTCGTCGACGACAATGAACGTGGCAGTCCACCGGTGCAGCGGTGCGATTGCGCTCAAGGCCGCGGCGGTCAACGCCTCGACACGGTCTGGGCGGCGCGCCAGTACCTCCGTCAGGTCTGTTCCGGGCCGGTAGGACTCCACGGCCACGGTCGCATCGGCGCGCTCGTCGAAAGCAAGGGTCCGCGGCAACAGTTCGCGCCATTCTTCATCGAGTCCCGGGTGGATGGCGAGTTCGGCAAGCACGCGCCGCTGCGTGCGCAGTTTCGCGGCTCCCGGCAGGCCGCGGGCCACCTTCAAAACCCCCAGGCCGGGCCCCTGCTCAGCACGCAGCGGGCTGAGCCGGATAACCAGGCTGACAGTCGCATCTGCGATGGTCGATGGTCTCGGGCGAGAGCGAGAGAGCAGAGCGAGCAGATGTTCGGTTGTGCCGGTGAGTTGGGTCGGCTGCGGCGCCGGCACGCCGTATCCGAGTTCGGTCGAGTTTGAGGATGAAACGC
Organism: Mycobacterium sp.; assembly: GCF_050700595.1. GTDB lineage: Bacteria > Actinomycetota > Actinomycetes > Mycobacteriales > Mycobacteriaceae > Mycobacterium. The sequence continues at coordinate 8,074 of NZ_JBOHHI010000124.1, read as the reverse complement.
TAGTCATCTTTCGGCCGCCATCCTGTAGGTGAAGTGCTGCGCGACTCGCAGCTCGGATGAAAAGACGGTTGTTGCAAGATACGAACCCCGACCACACAGACGGCTCAGCGGGTAACCCGACGTCTGCCTAAGGTCCCATGTTGCTCCTCGCGGAGGCGGGCCGAACCTGGAGGCGGGCCGAACCCGGAGGCGGGCCGCCCCCGGTTTGGACGAGATGTAGACCGACAATACACCAACCCGATTGAATACATACCGAATGATTCGATTCAACACAACGAAGAGACTGCCATTCTTCCTGCACATTCGGTGCGGCCACCAGGGCCCCCCGCTCACCGCTACGGATTGGGCCGCCGCACCGCCGCGTCAAGCTCGCCGACCACTCAGACGGCAAAAGCCGCCCGACCGTGTGTCCGCCAAACAGGAGCAAATCCAAGGGCTGGCAGCTGGTGCCGGTTGAGCGGTCGGTAGTTGTCGGTGGTGTGCCGTAGGAACGGGTGTATGAATCTGGTGGCGTGGGCTGAGCGGGATGGTGTTGCGTGGGTGACTGCGTACCGCTCGTTGCGCGCCGGGTTGTTGCCGGTCCCGCCTCGGCGTGTGGGTCGACTGGTTCTCGTCGACGAGCCGACCCGGGAGGCTGTCCAATCACGGCGGACGCCGGTGTATGCGCGGGTGTCGTCGGCGGATCAAAAAACGGATCTCGATCGGCAGGTGGCGCGGGTAACCGGGTGGGCCACGGCCCAGCAGATCTCGGTGAATAAGGTCGTGACCGAGGTCGGGTCCGTGTTGAACGGGCACCGCCGCAAATTCCCTGCGGTGCTGCGCGACCCGACTGTGACGCGGATCGTGGTCGAGCATCGGGACCGCTTCTGGCGGTTCGGGTCGGACTACGTTCAGGCCGCGTTGGCCGCTCAGGGCCGCGAGCTGGTCGTGGTGGACTCGGCTGAGGTTGATGACGACCTGGTGCGGGACATGACCGAGATCCTGACCTCGATGTGCGCTCGCCTGTACGGCAAACGTGCGGTGCAGAACCGCGCCAAGCGTGCTCTGGGGGCTACGGCCGAGGATCGCGAGGTGGCGTAATGGCCCGGTTCGAGATTCCCGAAGGCTGGTCGCTTCAAGCGTTCCGGTTCACCCTCGACCCAACCGAGGAGCAGGCACGGGCGCTGGCCAGGCATTTCGGCGCCCGCCGCAAGGCCTATAACTGGACTGTCGGGACCCTCAAATCCGACATCAATGCATGGCACGCAACCGGGATCGCAACGGCTAAACCCTCTTTGCGGATGCTGCGGAAACGCTGGAACCAGGTCAAGAACGACGTGTGTGTGAACGCCGAGACCGGGCAGGCGTGGTGGCAGGAATGCTCAAAGGAGGCGTATGCCGACGGCATCGCCGGCGCCGTGGATGCCTACTGGAACTGGCAAGCCTCCCGATCGGGGCAGCGTGGCGGGAAACGGGTCGGGTTCCCGCGTTTCAAAAGGAAAGGCCGCGACGCTGATCGGGTGTGTTTCACCACCGGCGCGATGCGGGTCGAGCCTGATCGTAGGCATCTGACCTTGCCGGTGGTGGGCTGTGTCCGGACGCATGAGAGCACCCGGCGGATCGAACGCCTGATCCGGGCCGGGCGCGCGCGGGTATTGGCGATTTCGGTGCGGCGCAACGGCACTCGGTTGGACGCGAGTGTGCGGGTGGTTGTTCAACGCCCGCAACAACCCAACGTTTCGCACCCCAGTTCGCGGGTTGGTGTCGATGTCGGGGTCCGCCGCCTCGCGACGGTCGCCGCTAGCGATGGTGTCGTGATCGAACAAGTCGAGAACCCCCGACCTTTGGAAGCGGCGCTGCGGGAGCTGCGGCAGCTGTGTCGGGCACGGTCACGCTGCGCGAAAGGCTCACGCCGCTATCGTGAACGCACCACCGAGATTTCCCGGCTGCACCGCCGGGTCAACGATGTCCGCACCCATCACCTCCACATCCTCACCACGAGACTGGCCAAAACCCACGGCGAGATTGTGGTCGAAGGTTTGGATGCGGCCGGGATGCTCCGACAGAAAGGGCTGACGGGTGCCCGCGCTCGACGCCGTGGACTGTCGGACTCAGCCCTCGCCACACCCCGACGACACCTGTCCTATAAGACAGGCTGGTACGGGTCGCATCTGGTCGTTGCTGACCGCTGGTACCCCTCGTCGAAATCCTGCCACGCTTGCGGGCATGTGCAGGACATCGGCTGGGTCGAACACTGGCAATGCGATGCCTGTTCGGTGTCACATCAGCGTGACGACAACGCAGCTATCAACCTCGCACGCTACGAGGAACCCACTAGCGTCGTCGGCCCAGTTAGGGCCGCCGTCAAGCGTGGAGCCGACCGTAAGACCAGACCCCGTCCGGCTGGTGGCTGTGAAGCGCGGAAGGGAACCAGCCGACCGGCTGGGGACCAACCCCGAGACGGGGTGCAAGTCGCGTGATCACTAAAGACCACTCACTCGCAACGGTGCTATCGCTCGTCCATCCACAGTCGCTCGGTCAAATTCTCAAATGTCACCAACGCAACCGGGTCATCGCAACGCATCAGCGCCGACTTGCTCATCCTGGCCCGCACCGTCCACCCCTCACAATGCTGCAGCTCCACGACCACATTCGCCAGGGCATGGATGCCGGAGAGCGCACCTAACGCGTCCGGTGCGGTATGGGAGATCTCGGAAAAAGCCAATCCCGTCAAGCTCTCCTGCCGGTAACCCACCATCTGCGCAAGCGCCGTGTTCGCGAATAAGATGGTGCCGTCCCGCGCGACAGCGAGCGTAGGAACCGGGATCCGCTCCAACACCACCACCGCCGGCAACTGCGTCAGCATGTCCGTCGGTGCATGGCCCGACCTCCCATTACGCCGCCGTTCGATCCGCCGATCGTCGTCGATGCCGGTGACGTCACGGTAGGCGTGTGAGCCCGCAGCAACCAACCCAACGTTCGACATGGATGGCACAGACGTCGGCATCTCCGGTTCTGTGGTCACCAACGACATCTGTTCTCCTCACGGAAGCCGGCCGATCCGGATGCACACCGGGTTACAGCCGTGGATGGGCACAGTCGGGATGTTTATACTGACTATGCTCCTGAACGAGCAGGATACATACTACTTCGCATGCGGTAAAGGCCTTTTTTAAGCTGATAGTTTTCTAGTAGCGTCATATGGATGGCTAACCGCGGGATGCTGGGTGCAGAGCAGGCCGCGGACCGGCGGAAGACCCCGACAGACACAGTGCCGGCCCTCAGGCGGGTCAATACCGGGTGGTGGGTCTCTAGTCGATGCGCACCTGGCAGGTCACCGTCCCCTATCATCGAGAAAACCGACTCGCGGGGGAATTGCCCGGGCGTGAAACAATCCTGCCGCTACCCGGCGACCGCGATAAGACGGGCGGGGCGATGACCGAGACCACCGAACGACGCGCGGACACCACACGTCACCGACTCATCGCCGCCGCATCACGCCAGTTCGCCCGGCATGCATACAGCATGGTCAGCCTCGATGACATCCTCACAGAGGCTGAACTCACCAAAGGGGCGATGTATTTTCACTTCCCTTCCAAGCAAGCACTTGCCTTGGCCATCATCGACGATCTCACCGAGATGAGCCGTGCAGCAGTCACCGAGTTACTTGCCCGCAGGATGTCCGGACTGGAAACAGTGATCGATCTTTTCTATCTCCTTGCCGTTCAAGACACCCAACACGAGGTGGCCCAAGCCGGCGCCCGGTTACTCGAAACCTTGGATAACACAACCGCGCTGCCTACCACGCTGTGGCAATCATGGATCGAGTTCGTCACGACTCTCATCCAAAATGCAGTTGCCGACGGGGACGTCGTCGACCACGCCGATCCCGAGGACACCGCCAAAATGCTGGTGGCGCTGTGGGTAGGCATGCGCCGAATCAGCGATCTCGACCAACCCGAGGGCTACCTCGATAACCTCCAAAGAGCCTGGATACTGGTACTACCCAGCTTCGCTAATCGTGACCGAATCGACTACTTCGTCCAATTCATCAAACGACGCCAAGCGCTCGCTGTGAAAAAGGTTTCCGCTCAGGCACTCTCACTATGATCCCACACCAGCGCATCTCTACCCCACCCCGTAGGTCTAGTGACGATGGCGCCTCAAGCCCGGTCTGAAGCCACCCGCCAAAAGATCCTCGATGCCGCCATGGATCTGTTCAGCGAGGTCGGTTACGCGGCGGCAGCGCTAGGCGAGATCATCGACCGTACCGGGATGACCAAGGGCGCCCTCTACCACCACTTCGACTCCAAAGAAGCGCTGGCAACCGCCATCATCGAACAAGGCGCCACCCTAACCCGCGATGCGTTCAGCCACGTGTGCGAATCATCCTCGCCTGCACTCGAGAACATGATCCACGGCGTCTTCGTCGTCACAGACCTCCTTATTTCCGACAAGACCGCCCGCACAGCCGAACAACTCACGCGCGCACTGGCCGAATTCAACAGCGCAGCCTCCCAGGCCTGGAGCAGCTGGCTGGACGCGATGACAACCCAGGTCAAACTGGCGAGCGTAGAAGGCGACCTCCGCGAAGGCCTCGATCCCTACGCAGTCAGCGAATCAATCCTCAACGCAATGCTCGGCGCCCAACTGCTCGCCAAGACAGCGCACGGCAACGATCACATCGAGCGGCTGACCCGCTCCCTTGATCTTCTCCTCCCGGCAATCGTCGCCGAGACATCATTGCCCTACTTTCGCGAGTTTCTCGCCCGCGAGCCGCTACGCCAGCCCCCGGGCCACCGGCTCACCTGACCGATCGCTCCTTTGTCCCACAGTCGCTCGGTCAAATTCTCAAACGTCACCAAGACAATCGGATCAGCGCAACGTATCAACGCCGACTTGCTCATCTCGGTCCGCACCGTCCACCCCTCACGATGCTGCAACTCCACGACCACTTTCGCCGGTGCATCGATGCGGGAGAGCGCGTCTAACGCGCCCAGTGCGGTATAGAAGATCTCCGAAAAAGCCAATCCCGCCAAGCTGTCCTGCCGGTAACCCACCATCTCCGCAAACGCCGTATTCGCGAACAAAATGGTGCCCTCCCGCGCGACAGCGAGCGTGGGAACCGGGATCCGCTCCAACACCACCACAGCAGGCAACTGCGTCAGGATGTCCATCGGTGAACCGCCGGACCTCCCATTGAGCCGTCGATCAATCCGCTGATTGCCGTCGGTGCCGAGACTGTGGGGAACCGTTCTCGTCGAGCTTTTCATGTCGCACATGGCTGTATCTCGACGCAAGATGACACTCGCGCGGGCGACGTCGCCGGCCATGCCAGATCACGCCCCAGCGCCAACGCGTCGCTGTCGGCGAGGAATGGCATAGGCATCCGGCCCGTGGTCAGCAGTGATTCCGTGGCCTTGCTTCCGAGCGGGCGAGATAACAAGTAGCCCTGCGCCCGGTGACATCCATGCCGCATCAAAGTCAGTGCGGCAGCCGGGGTCTCGAGTCCCTCGGCAACCAATTCAAGACCGAACGCTTCGGCAAGCCCAATGATCGCGCGGATGATCTTCAGGTCGCTAGGACTGCTGCCTAAGTCGTGTACAAATGACTTGCCGATCTTGAGCACATCGATCGGGAGGGACTTCAGGTCTGACAGGACGGCGTAGCCCGTGCGGAAGTCGTCGATGGCGATCCGGACCCCCACCTCCTTCAATTCCGAGAGGGTTCTCCGAGTTGTTTCGATGTCGCGCCACATTGCCCGCTCGGTGATCTCGAGGCACACCGAGCCACTGTCGATGCCGAACTCCTCGATCACGTCTGCAACACTCCGTGCGAAACCACGAGCAAGCAGTTGAGCAGGCGAGACATTAATGCGCAATATCACATTGTGTCCCACACCATTTGACCGCCAGCGACTGAACTCAGTGCAGGCGCTTCGCATCACCCATTGACCCAGGTCCTTAGCGAGGTCCATCGATTCCACCGCTCCGATGAACGAATCAGGTAGCAACACCCCGTATTTGGGGTGGTGCCAACGGCCGAGCGCCTCGACGGCCACGATTGCACCGCTCCATAAGTCGACCTCGGGCAAGTAGTTGACGACAAGCTCGTCGCTGTCAATGTCGCCTTGCAGATAAAGTTCGATATCGTTGCGCAGCGCAGTCTCGAATGAGATGTGGCCACTGGCGACTGCCACCTGGTTGCCCCCGTCGCGCTTTGCCGTCAAGACCGCTTCGTCAGCACGTCCGAGTAGATCGGTCCAATCGTCGCTCCCGGCGACGCCCACCGCCACGCCAATGCTGACGGTGACGGTGACCATATCGCCGCCAATCGCCAGCCGGCCGCACAGCATCGGATGAAGCTGGCGGGCAAGCGCTTCCGCGTTGTCGCTTGTCATCGCACGGTCTGGAACGATGACGAACTCATCTCCGCCGATTCGGGCGACCAGGCTGTCGCTTCCCGTGTTTTGACGAAGCCGTTCGGCCAACACCCGGATGGACCAATCCCCGGCGGTGTGGCCAAAACAATCGTTGATTGCCTTCAGCCGGTCAAGGTCGAGGTACAGGACTGCGACAGGCCCGTTGCCTCTATTTGCAAGTCTGCGGGAGAGGTGCGCCACCAGCGCTCGGCGATTATGCAGACCGGTCAAATCGTCGTGGTCGGCCAGGTAGTGGAGCTTCTCTTCCGCGGCGATGCGGGCCTGAAGCTGCGCAAACAGGGAGGCGATCACCTCGAGGGCATTGATTTCTTCGGGCTTCCATTTCTTGCGACCGAATTTGATGAAGCCCAGCATGCCGGTGGTCATTTGCGCGGAAATCAGCGGCGCGCAGGCTATCGTCGACGACGCGACACCGCGGCTTCCCGCGACCTGGTGTTGGTAGGTAAGAGTTTCTTGGTCGAGCCGCATCACCGTCGGTTTCCTGCCGTCTTCGCAGAGCGCTAAGACAGGGTCGGCGGTGGTGAAAGGGACGGCGGCCAGGGGATCGACATCGGGGAGGGCGGGTCGCCGTGGCCACTCCGCGACCAATATCGACGCCCGGATGTCGTGGTCGTTGTGCCGCAAAAAGCTGGCGTCCACGTCGAGCCGCTTGACGAGGTGAGCCAGTACCTGTTCGCTCACTCGGCCAGCGGTGGATGCGCTCGCCTCCATCAGTCTGGTGGCAACAGTAGCGACGAGGCCGCGCGACACGGTGACCCTCTCATAAAGCGTCGTGCGTAGGCCGGGGCCGCGGCATCGTTTGTCATCCGATTAAGAAATTCGGCACCTGTTTAATAATATTCGACACTTGCTAAACAGCTTATTCGGCACTTGCTAAATAAGTTATTTGGCACCCGTTTAAGGGCATTAGTCAGCGTCCGTTAAATCACAGATGGATATCAGTCGAGAAACAGAAGTGTATATCTGCAAAACGCGGAGATTCAAGGGTGCTTCCGGCATTGCCCCTGATTCCACGGTTCTGATATCGCTACCGCGGCGCCGCCGATACCCCAGCCCGCCGCAGTGACGTGCGTCACGCGGTGTCACATCTGCCGCCTCTGCGGTGTCTCAAGGGCACAATCCCGCGAGAACAGGAGACCACAATGACCGAACTGCGCACGCACGTCGTCGTCCTCGGCGGCGGATACGCCGGGACGCTGGCCGCCAACCACCTGCGACAGCGCGCCGACGTCGACGTCACCCTGGTGAATCCGCGCCCGGTGTTCGTCGAGCGGATCCGCCTGCATCAGTTCGCCGCCGGCACCGGAACCGCCACCGTCGACTACGGCACGCTGTTGGGCGAAGGCATCCGCCTGATCACCGGCGCCGCCGAGCGGATCGACGGCGCCGAGGCCAAGGTGGTGCTGAACTCCGGTGCCACGCTGGACTTCGACTACCTGATCTACGCCGTGGGCAGCGGCACAGCCGCGCCCGAATTCGCATACCCCATCGCCGAATTCGAGCACACCGAGCGGCTGCGCGGTGCCCTCGATGAGCTGCACCCGGACGCCCCGGTCACCGTGGTCGGCGCCGGCTTGACCGGCATCGAAACGGCCACCGAGCTTGCCGAAAACGGCCGTCGGGTAACCCTGATCTGCGGCGGGGTCCTGGGCC
>NZ_JBOHHI010000123.1:0-5922 GCF_050700595.1 Mycobacterium sp. | reverse complement strand
TCTCCGGTGCGCAGCCAACCGGATTCGAACTTGGACTCGTCGGCGCCGCCGTAATAAGAGCCGGTGATCCACGGGCCACGGACTTCCAGTTCGCCCACGGCCGCGCCGTCGTTGGGCAAGACGTTGTTGTCGTCGTCGACGATGCGGGCCTCGACGCCGCACACCGGTTGACCCTGGGTCGCACGCAGCGCCCACTGCTGCTCATCCGGCGTCCCCGGCGGCGGCCACGCCATGGTGGCCATCGGCGATGTTTCGGTCATCCCCCACAGCTGGCGGATCTGGACGCCGTGCTGCTCCTCGAACGTACGCATCAGCGAAACCGGGACGGCCGAGCCGCCGCAGGCGACCAGTCGCAGCGACGACATGTCGTGGGAGGGGTTTTTCTCCAGGTAGTGCAGGACGTCGTTCCAGATCGTCGGCACCGCCCCGGCCACGGTCGGTCGCAGCGTTTCGACCAGGTCGACAAGCGACTTGGCGTCCAGGTGGCGGTCGGGCAGCACCAGGTCAGCACCCGCCATCAGCGCCGCATACGGCAGTCCCCAGGCGTTGGCGTGAAACATCGGCACGACCGGCAGCACGCGATCGCTGGAGCTGACCCCGATCCCGTTGGTGGTGCAGGCCGCCATCGTGTGCAGGTAGCTGGACCGGTGGCTGTAGACGACGCCCTTGGGGTTGCCGGTGGTGCCGCTGGTGTAACACATCGCCGCCGCGGAGTTCTCGTCGATGTCCGGCCAGTCGAACTCGGTTGACTCGCCGGCGATCAGGCCGGTGTAACGCAGCACGGTCTTGCCCGACTCGTCCAGCGCCGCCGTAGAGCCCTCCCCGACCGCGATCACGGTGTGCACGGTGTCGAGGCGACCCAGGATCGGCGCCAGCAGTTTGACCAGCGACAGGTCGACCAGCACGACCTGGTCTTCGGCCTCGTTGGCGACATAGACGATCTGGTCGGCGAAGAGCCGGATGTTGAGGGTATGCAGCACCGCGCCCATCGCCGGGATGGCCAGGTAGGCCGTTAGGTGCTCTTGGTTGTTCCACATGAACGTGGCGACCCGCTGATCACGATTGATCCCGAGGCTGCGCAGCGCGTTGGCCAGCTGCGCCGACTGCTCACCCAGCTCTGCGTAGCTGCAGTCGCGGTAACCACTGCCTGTTGCGGTAGTGACCCGACGCGCTCCGTGGATGCCGCAGGCATGCCGAAGGATCGCCGTGATCGTCAACGGGAAGTTTTGCATCGTGCTGTACATCGAGGTACAGCTTATGTTTCTCGGCGCGATATCGCGCCGGTTCGCCGGTCAGGCCATGGCGGGCTCGAGCGCCAGCAGCTCGGGCAGCGTCCAGTCGTGCGCGGCAGTGTCGGCGTCGGCCGGATGGATCGCGATCACGCTGACCGTACCGGCGTAGTCGCCGATGTACAGGTGGTTCCCGTCCGGACTTTCCATCACGCACGACGGCCGGCAGCCGACCGCAATGGTGCCGATCACGTCGTGGCTGTGCGTGCTCAGCACGACGACACTCTCGTCGCCGACGAGGTAGGCCCGCTCGCCGTCGCCGCTCACGCTCAGCTGCGTGCCGAGACCGCTGACCTCGCCGATTTTGGCGGTGCCGGTGACCATGTTGGTGCGGGTGTCGACGACGTCGAGCACTGCGCCGGAGTCGGGGCCGCAACTGACGATGTAGGCCGCGTCGCCGTGCGGGTGCAGCGCCACATCCCGGATTGGCGAGCCGATCCGGACGGCGCCGACCACGCGCTGTTGGTGCGTGTCGATCACGGCAAGCTCTGCGCCGGAGGCTCCGTCGGTCGCGACGTAGCACCGGGCCCCATCCGGGCTCACGCGCACGCACTCGGTGGTGGCCCCGGTCCCATGATCCCCGGCCGCGAGGCCGATCGAATCGACGCGACCGGTCATGGTGTCGAGCACCGCGACGTCGGCGCCGTGCACGGCGGTTCGGCACGCGTAAACGTGCCTTCCGTCCGGGCTCACCGCAAGGTCGCGAACGCTGTGTGCCACCGGGTGAACTCCCACGACCCGGCCGGTGTTGACGTCGATGACCACGATCGCGTCGTACGCTGCCGAAACCGTGCTGACGTATGCCCGGGTGCCCGCGAGTGCGATGGCGAATGGTTCGTTGGTTCCGACCACCGTCCGCCCGTGCGTATAGGTGTCGGTGTCGATCGACGAAACGCTGTTATCGGCGTGGTTCGTCACCATCAGCCTGCTGGCCGCGGGGTCGGCGGCAATACCGGTGATGACGCCACGGTGCACACCGATTCGGGCGATTACCGAGAAGCTCAAGCTGACATCGCCCACAGTGGCACCTGCTTTCGATCGTTCACCCACGGGACCGGGCGGACCCGGGAAGGCGAGCTGCTGGTCCATCAACAACCCGGCGTCATTCGGATTCGGCGTTTCACAGCGCTGGTTTCGAGCGAGTCTAGTGGGCGAATTCCCGCCAAAAAGTGAGCAGTTTCACTCCTTGTTGCCCGCGTCACACCTACAGCTCAGGCTGCGATTAAGGCGAAATGCGTTGCGCGCCCGTGCCGACGCGGGACAGCGAACGAATCAATTCCCTCTTGCAGGGGCTTCGTGATAATCGCTAACATCACGCGGCTTAACAACAATCGGCTTGCCGATTAAGAAACTCTTACCCTTTCGGCCGAAATAGAGGCCGAAATCACACGCGGCGCGAAACCGATATAGCGGTACCCGAACCGCCCGTTGCCGCTACTCAGAGGTGTTCGGGGCAGTAGGCGCTGGCCGCGCTGACCGCAAACCGTGCGGCATGCTCGGGCGTGAACCCCGGATTGGTGCTGCGCACCGCGTTGACGGTGTCCATCGGTGTCAGCCCGTTATCCATCAACTCGCACACCGCCCGGCCGGCTGCGATGGCTTGGCTCGCGCCGCGATGAGTAATGCCAGCCTGGTCGAGGGAGGCCAGGAAGCCTGCATCGCTGCTGCCGTCGGCGTGCGCCGGTACGGCCAGGCCGATTGCGGCGGCGATGCTCGCCAGGAGGAGTAGGCGCTTCATGCCTCGTAGTCTTCCCAGCGGCTGTTAAATTCCTGTTACCGAGACATAAGCGTCGCCGCTCGAATTGTTAAATCGGTGTTACCAGCAGCTCGCTCCGCTAGCTGTGACCGTGCTCTGACCAGCGCATACAGGCCTGCAGTGCTGGTGTCGCTGACTTCAATGGGAGACGAACCGAGGCATTAAGGCCCTACTACCCGTCCTAGTACCTAAGGGACAGTGAATATGCGGCACCAGCCCGCCCGCGAGCGCGGCACTGTTTGCAGGAGTAGTCATGTCTTTGCGTCCCACACCGAAATCCACAAAGAAATTTGCACTTGCATTTGCCGGCTTCGCCGCCCTGGCAGGGCTTGCCGCAGGACCTGCGCAGGCCGAAGACCTCGGCAACGATGCAGGCTTCCTGGCCGCCCTCGACCAGGCCGGCATTACCCATCGCGGCGCGAGCCAAGCCATCGCAGCCGGCCGGGCGGTGTGCGAGCTGATGGATAACGGGCTCACACCGATGGACACCGTCAACGCGGTGCTCAGCACCAATCCGGGGTTCACGCCCGAGCATGCCGCACGGTTTGCGGTAACCGCGGCCAGCGCCTACTGCCCCGAGCACCTCTAGCACCAAATAGCTTCCGCTAGAAGGTTATCCACCGACACATAATGGCTCCCTGCCGTCTTCGGCCCCTGGGTAGGCCGCCAATCGTTTTCACGGTGCCCCCACTGGGACTCGAACCCAGACTGGACGGATTTTAAGTCCGCTGCCTCTGCCGATTGGGCTATGGGGGCATGGCGGCGAATGTAGCGCGAGGCCGTCGCGGCCGACACGGCGGCACTGCCGTCGCACCGATTCCGGTAACTCCGCATCCCGCGTTGCCGGGCGGTGGAGCAAACGCCTTGCCGGGTCGGCAGATGACAGCAATATGTCGGGCGGCGCCGCAGTGTTAAGACTTCCCGCGCAGCGGTTAAGAAGCGGTTAACGGGCTATCACTGGGGTTTGTTTTTGGGCAACCGTGGTGGCGTGGATATGGATTCGGTTATGCGATGCCACTGCAGCGGTCGGCCCGGGTGTTGGGGTCGGCCTGTTTTTCGTGAGGAGAAGTCATGTCTTTCGTAACCGCTCAGCCCGAAGCGTTGACGGCGGCGGCCGGCAACCTGCAGGGGATTGGTTCGGCGATGGCCGCCCAGAACGCGGCTGCGGCAACCCCGACTTCCGGTGTGGTTCCCGCAGCCGCCGACGAGGTGTCGGTGTTGACGGCAACACAGTTCGCCGCGCATGCCGCGATGTATCAGGCGGTCAGTGCGCAGGCCGAGGCAATTCACGAGATGTTTGTGCAGACGCTGGGCACCAGCGCGGGCTCGTATGCGGCCACCGAGGTCGCCAACGCGATCGCGGCCGGGTAGGAGCGGGTCATGTTGGATTTCGGAGCTTTACCACCAGAGGTCAACTCCGCGCGCATTTATGCCGGCCCGGGCCCGATGCCGATGATGGCCGCCGCATCGGCGTGGAACGCGCTGGCCGCCGAGTTGGGTTCGACTGCGGCCGCGTATGAATCGGTGATTTCGACATTGAGCAGCGAGGAGTGGCTGGGCCCGGCGTCGGGATCGATGGCCGCGGCGGCCGCGCCGTATGTGGCGTGGATGCACACGAGCGCCATGCAGGCCCAGCAGGCCGCAATACAGGCCAACGCGGCGGCGGCGGCCTACGAGGCCGCTTTCGCGATGACGGTGCCTCCGCCGGTGGTTGCGGCCAACCGTGCTCAGCTGGCCTCGCTGGTGGCGACGAACGTATTGGGCCAGAACACCCCGGCGATCATGGCCACCGAAGCCCACTACGGCGAGATGTGGGCCCAAGACGCCGCGGCCATGTATGGCTACGCGGGGTCGTCGGCGACCGCCAGCAAGTTGGTGCCGTTTGCCGAGCCGAAGCAGAACACCAACCCGGCCGGCGCCGCCGGGCAGGCCACCGCGGTGACCGCGGCCACCGGCAACGCCGTGGGCAGCCATGCCCAAGCCGCGCAGATGATGTCGACATTGCCCGGTGTGATGCAGAGCATGTCGTCACCCATGACACCGGCCGCCGTGACACCTGCTGCACTGACGCCGGCCGCCTTGGCGCCCGCCGCCGCTGCTCCCGACCCGTTGGGACTCGCTCCGGCAGCCACATCCGGAGCTGCCACGGCCCTGGCTTATATCCCGTCGACGTTGATTCCGAACATGATCGGTTACTTCGCCGGCCCGGGTTTCAACGCAGCGGGAGGTGGCACGGTCGGCAGCGGCCTGGGGTCCCTGCTGGCTCCGGGTGGCGCGCTGGGCAGCCTGGGTGCGTTGGGCGGCGGCGTCGGCGGCGCGGCCGCGAGCGCTACCTCGGCGACCGCCGGGCTGGGCCAGGCCACCACGGTCGGGGCGTTGTCGGTGCCGACGAGTTGGGCCGGCGCCACACCCGCCAGCACCGCCGCCACCACGGTGGCCGGCAGCGGCTGGGCCGCCGCCCCGGAAACCAACAACCTGGCAGCAATGCCGCCGGCGGTGCCGACGGGAGTCGGCGGCAACCGCGGTTTTGGTTTCGGCACGCCGCGTTATGGCATCAAGCCCACTGTGATGCCCCGACCCGTGGTGGCCGGGTAACCGCACAGGACTCAAGTCGAACACTTCCGAAGGAGATTCCCGATGACCACCCGATTCATGACCGACCCGCACGCCATGCGCGACATGGCGGGCCGGTTCGACGTACACGCCCAGACCGTCGAAGACGAGGCCCGCAAGATGTGGGCATCCTCGGCCAACATCGCCGGGGCCGGCTGGAGCGGCACCGCCCAAATGACGTCTCACGACACCATGGGCCAGATGAACACCGCCTTCCGCAACATCGTCAACATGCTGCACGGGGTGCGCGACGGACTGATCCGC
>NZ_JBOHHI010000122.1:0-6418 GCF_050700595.1 Mycobacterium sp. | reverse complement strand
CGTAGTTGTTGGCGTCGCGGATCAGCCCGTCACGCACGCCGTGCAGCATGTTGACGATGTTGCGGAACGCGGTGTTCATCTGGCCCATGGTGTCGTGGGACGTCAGTTGAGCGGTCCCGCTCCACCCGGCGCCGGCGATGTTGACCGAGGATGCATACATCTTGCGGGCCTCGTCCTCCACGGTCTGGGCGTGCACGTCGAAACGGCCCGCCATGTCCCGCATCGCGTGCGGGTCGGTCATAAAACGCGTAGGCATTGTTGTCTCCTTAACTAAGTGGTCATCGAAGCGATGGACATCGGAACTACTGGCTCGCCAGGACGGCCCCCTTTCCGGCTAACCGGCCGAGATCGCGTTGGCGGCTTCGGTGGCCGCATACGAGCCGGCGCTGGTGCCCAGGGTGCTCACGAACATTTCGTGAATCGCCGCGGCTTGGGCGCTGACTGCCTGGTACATCTGGGCGTGTGCGGCGAACTGCGCCGCAGTCAGGGCCGAGACCTCGTCGGCGGCTGCCGGCATCACCCCGGTCGTCGGAGCCGCCGCAGCCGCGTTCTGGGCGCTCAGTGATGAGCCGATCCCTTGCAGGCTGCCGGCCGCTGACGACAACGCTTCCGGCTGTGTGGTCACGAACGACATGTCGCTTCCTCCTAAAACAAATCTCAGTAATCGTTCCGCGCACGAGTCTAGATGTCCTAATCGCACTTCGCTCTGCGCGACAGCCCGCGACGGCAAGTGTTCACCGAGTAACGACAAGTGTTCACATACAGTAACGGCTCAGTAACACGTTTCACGCGAAATTCGCTGGTCGAAACACCACAGTGGCGGTCACCTGCGTTAACGGCTCGAGGGTCGCCCGTTCGCGGTCCCGCCAGCTAAAAATGCCTTCGCAGGATAAAAATCTGGCCGCGAGTAACGCCTGCCACGGCGGGCGGGCGCCGATCAGCCAAAGTGCAGTGGCAATGACTTGAGCGCAAAGGTCTTGCCCGGAAAGCGGATTTCGGGCGTGTAACCGGGCGCCAATTCGAACTCGGGAATTCTTTTGAGCCATTCGTCGACGACCACCGTCAATTCGATACGCGCCAAATGAGAACCCAAACAGCGGTGCGGCCCGCCGCCGAATCCCCAGTGTCGGTGCACCTTGCCGTCCATGACCAGTTGATCGGTGGACATCGCGTCGCTGCCGTCGCGGTTGACCGCAGCCATACACAATCGCACCGACGAGCCTGCGGGCAGCGTCATCCCACCGACAGTGACGATCTCGGTGGTTACCCGGGGCGCCACCGGTGCCGATGGCTCCAGTCGGACGATCTCCTCGATAAAAGCCCTGATCTGCTTGGGGTCATCGCGGAGTTGAGTGCGCAACTGTGGTCTGCGCGCCAGTTCGAGCAGGGAAAATCCGATTGCCGCAGTCACGGTGTCCAGCCCCGCCAGGATCAACAGGTGGCTCATGCCCAGGAGCTCGAGGTCACTGAACGCACCTTCGCCGGTCATCACCTGCGACAAGATGTCCGAACCCGGGTTCTGGCGGCGTTGTCTGATCACGTCGGTGAGATAGCCGAACAACTCCCGGCCCGGGGCGAGGTCGGCCTCGGTGACATAGGCCTTGTCGGCGATGACGGCGTCTTTCCAGGCGATCAGCCGATCGCGATCCTCCAGCGGCAGGCCGTAGAGGTCGAGGAACACCTGAAACGGATACAGATTCGCCACGTCTGCCATCACCTCGCATTTCCCCCGGCCGGCGATGGCATCGATCATGTCGGTGGCGTGACGGGTCAGCACCGGCCGTGACTTACTCAACGCGTGCGGGCTGAAGTAGCGCTGGAGGATTTTGCGGTACCGGGTGTGCTCCGGCGGGTCGAACGCCAGCGGTACCACCGGCAGCGGGCTGCCCGGGGGTTGAAGCGCCAATCGTGAGGAAAAGACTTTGGGATTGCGCAGTGCCGCGAGCACGTCTTCGCGGCGCGTCAGGTAATAGCAGCCGTTCATGAACACCACCGGCCCGGCATCCCGGAGGCTCTTCCACCCGACACCACGGTCGGCGGCCATCGGCAACTCGGAATATTCAAGCCGCGGCAGGTGGAAGGCTCCGAACAAGCCTTCGTCGAGGGTGCTCATATGCGCTGTTGTCCCCGGTTGTCCGTTCTCTCGAGTCGCGGCAGCGACAGACAACATCGTAGCCGCAGCAGACGCACACTAATCTGGCTGTGAGCACACCTGAGTCGCCCTGGGCGTCAGCACTTTTTAACCGGCGGGCCGATCGGCACGGTCGAGAGAGGAAACCCTATGAAAGTTCGCCTCGACCAATCGAAATGCGTGGGACATGCGCAGTGCTACGCCGTCGATCCAGATTTCTTCCCCATCGATGAGTCCGGCTACTCGATCCTCGAAGAGCGCGAGGTGAGACCCGAGGATGAGCAATTGACTCGCGACGGGGTTGCCGCCTGCCCGGAAATGGCACTCATCTTCGAAGAAGACTGACTCACTGTCAAAAGTGTTGTGTCACTGGCATTTCCAGGAGCGGGATCGCTGCCGTCGTTATCCCGCGAACGGTGGACGTGTCATCACGGTGGGGCGGAATCCGTATCGTGGGCCGGCACCGGCTCCCGCACCGGCTCCCGCACCGGCCAAGGGCATACCGCCCAACAGGTTTCCGGCACCTCCGCCGGTTTCCGGGGCCGCACTTACGCTGCTGATCGGCAGCGGAGCGCTATGCGGGGCCGTCAACGGGGTTGATCCGATCCAAGAGGGCGGCACCGACAACCCGCCGACAGCCGGGGCGCTGCCCAGCCCGGCGGACACGCCCGGCCCGAGGCCACCACCCCCGGCGCCGCCCAGCATGGCACCCAGATTGCCCAAACCTGGCACCGCGCCGGCGGCGGCTGGTGCCGACCCGCCTATCAACCCCAGGGTCTTCGCCGACTGCACAAAGTTGTTCATCATGCCGATGCTGAAGTACGGCAAACCCTCGGTGTTGTACAGGATGCCCGTGTATGGAGACAAAGCGCTCGCCAGCCCCGAAAGCGATGAGGATGAACTCGACGACCCGGTCGCCGACTGGAGGATGTTCGCGCCCGGCGATGAGATCGACGAAGCCGAGGTGGGTGCCGCGAGGCTCTGCAGCGTCGTCGGCGTCGACGAAACCAGCTGTGACAGTAGCGACTGGGTGCCGGTGGCAGACGAACTGGCGGCGGCATGGGTGACCGCCGCGGATTGAAGAGCCTGTCCGGCGGGGTTGGCGATCTGTGCCGGCGCGGCGAACGGTGTCACCTTGGTGGCGGCTGCCGACTGTCCGGCGTAACCGTACATCGTGGCCGCATTTTGGGCCCACATCTCGCCGTATTGCGCCTCCAGCTGCGCGATTACCGGCATGTTCTGACCGAGAACGTTCGTCGCCACCGCATGCGCCAGCTGGGCGCGGTTGGCCGCGATGAGCGGCGGCGGCACGACGGCGGCAAACGCGTTCTCATAGGAGGCCGCGGCGGCCCTGGCCTGAGTTGCGGTGTGCTCGGCCTGCGCGGCGGTGGTGTTCATCCACGCCACGTAGGGGCCAGCCGCGTCTGCCATCTGCGTCGACGCCGTGCCCATCCATTCCTCACTGGCAAGCCGGGTAATCACCGACTGGTAGCCGGTGGCGGCGGAATTCAACTCGGCGGCCAGCGCGTTCCAGGCCGACGCGGCCGCGATCATCGGCGTCGACCCGGGGCCGGCATACATGAGAGCCGAAGTGATCTCTGGCGGTATCGCTCCCAAATCCAGCACTACAGCCTCCTCAGCCGGCCGCGATCGATAATGCTTCCGGCTGCGTCGTCACGAACGACACCTGGCGTCCTCCTCAATAGCCCTCAGCGTCAACGACCTTCAGCAAGTCGTCGATAGACAGATTAGCTGGCTGGCGTTGCGGGACGCGCCGCCGACGCCAAGTGTTCATTCCCGGACGACTACTGTTCATCCACAGGTATCGGCCGTTCATTGCAAGTTCGGTTGTCAGCCCACTTCGACAACCACTACCTGCGTAAACACCACGATATCGACTCATATCGGCCGGGCTGACAACTATCCGGCCGACGGGGGACGTGCCATGACGCTGTAGCGGAACCCGTAGCGGTGGGTGAAACCGCCGGTGGCCCGCCGGCCCACACCCGTTAGCGGCATGCCCCGAAGCAAACCTCCGGGCCCACTCCCCTCGGCGGCGTGCACGGCACTCATCGTCATCGCGCCCTGCGCCGTCGGGCTCACTCCTGCTTCGCCCGCAGCCCAGCCGGCTGGCACCGACAGCGCCCCAATCGAGTTGGCCTGGCCCACACTCGCTGACACCGGTCCGCCACTGAGACCATTGCCCAGGCCGAGTCCGGCGAATTGCGGCGTTGCGTACCAGGCTCCGCCCGCACCGGCGGTTGTTCCCTGGCCGAACGTCAACTGCTGTCCGATCTGCGCGAAGAACTGAACGATGCCCACCCCGAAATACGCCTGCAGGGTTTGTTTCAGCACCGTGCCGATGTTGGTGATGTTTGTCAGCCCGGATCCCGACGACGTGGACGAGGCGGTCAGCGGCGACGACGAAAGTTGTTGCAGCGCTTGCGGCACCGCGGAGGTTGCGACCAGTTGGGGGGTGGTCTGCGCAGCGGTCTGCCCAGAGGTGCCCGCGGGTGTGGCAGCGGCCTTGGCGACCGCTGCGGCCTGCATGGTCGGTCCGGCCGGGTTGGCGGTGTGTACCGGTGGGGTGAACGGCTTCACCGTGGAGGCGGTTGCCGAGGCGCCGGCGTATCCGTACATCGCCGCGGCGTCTTGGGCCCACATCTCGGCATACTGGGCTTCGGTGGCCGCAATCGCCGGCGTGTTCTGGCCGAAGAAGTTGGTTGCGACCAACGTCGTCAACAAAACCCGGTTCGCCGCGATCACCGGCGGTGGCACCGTCATCATGAATGCCGCCTCGTAGGCGGCCACGGCCGCAAGGGCCTGAGACGCGGTCTGCTCGGCGAGTGCGGCGGTGGTGCTCAGCCACGACACGTACGGCGCGGCGGCGGCCGCCATCGACATCGACGTCGGGCCGATCCACGGCGCGCTCGTCAGCTCCGTGATCACCGAGTTGTAGCCGGTTGCCGCCAACCCCAACTCGGCGGCCAAGCCCTCCCACGCGGCCGCAGCGGCCAACATCGGCCCCGGTCCGGGACCGGCATACATGCGGCCGGAGTTGACCTCCGGGGGTAACGCCCCGAAATCAAGCACTACGCACTCCTGGGAGGGCCGGGCAGACTTTGACGCGGCCGATGGCCTGGCAGGTGCCGGTGTGCGAAACCGGGTGTGTGGTCACAGATGAAAGGCGCTTTCTTCCCTGGGTAACCTTCGGTCTCAACAACATTGCGCACGGGTCGTTCGTCACTGAAAAGGCGTTCGTATGTGACAGTAGATGCCCATACCGGGAGACGCCGCCGACGACGCCAACTATTCATTAGCGGACAACTATTGTTCATTAGCCGACAGCAACTGTTAATTTGCTGTTCGGCTATCAGCTGGGCTTTTGCTGCCCGATATTCGGGGCTACAGGAGTTATCGGCGCAACTCGGTGGCCGCTACCTGGACGAACACGCCGGTGTCCTCTGCCATCAAGAGGCCGCGGCCGTGTGGCAGCGGTCCGCCCCTCATCTTGCCGCGGATGAAGCCTTCGTCGGGGTCGGCGTCCATCACCAGCAGCGGCGTATTGGCCTGATGCAGCGCCCGCAGCATCGGGTCGCTGCCCGCCGAGGACCAGCCGCCGAACGTGCGGGTGCCGATGACGTGCAGGCCCACATCGGAGGCCCTCGTCACCCAGGCGGCGGCCTTGTGCAGCGGCGAATCGAAACCGGCCGGCATCTGCTGGATGTCGTCGACGATCAGGAAGATCTCCGGGCCGCTCCACCAGGAGTGCGACATCAACTCTTCCGCCGACAGGCCCGGCGGTGGCTCACGGCTGGCCAGAAGCGCGGACAGGTCGTTCATCATCGCCTGCACACCGTCGAGGTTGTAGGCGAAGTTCTCGACATACTCCGAGCCCATCACGGTCAGCAGTTGCCGGCGCGGGTCGACCAGCCACACCTGGGCGGACGGCTGCCCGGCCGGTGGCGGCGGCGCGCTGCTCGCGCCGGGCGCGTAGAGTCGTCCGATCTCCGCCATGATCGTCGCCAGCGTCGTGGTCTTCCCACATTCGCGACGGCCCGTCACCATCAGGTGTGCGTTCTCGGCGAAATTCAGATAGACCGGCGCCAGGTCCAATTCCGATATCGCCCAGGTGATTCCGCCGGCACCAACGCCTTGACGGGTGTCGCGGGCGGCCAGCTCGCGCACCTGCTCCACCCCGAACCGCGCGGGCAGCCGGCGGATCGGTGGCGCCTGGCCGCTCGCGAGCCGGCTGACCGCCTCGACGATGCTGTCGGAGGCGAACAC
>NZ_JBOHHI010000121.1:0-50369 GCF_050700595.1 Mycobacterium sp. | reverse complement strand
GCACGGTGACGTCCCGGAGACACTGAAAGACAAGCAGCTCTACACGCTGGACCTGGGTTCGCTGGTCGCGGGCTCGAGGTATCGCGGGGACTTCGAGGAACGCCTGAAGAAGGTGCTCAAGGAGATCAACACCCGCGGCGACATCATTCTGTTCATCGACGAGCTGCACACGCTGGTCGGCGCGGGCGCCGCCGAAGGCGCGATCGACGCCGCGTCGATACTGAAGCCCAAGCTGGCCCGTGGTGACCTGCAAACCAGCGGCGCCACCACCCTCGATGAGTACCGCAAGTACATCGAGAAGGACGCCGCCCTGGAACGCCGCTTCCAGCCGGTGCAGGTCGGGGAACCGACGGTGGAGCACACCATCGAGATCCTCAAGGGTCTGCGGGACCGCTACGAAGCACACCACCGGGTGTCCATCACCGATACGGCGATCACGGCCGCCGCCACGCTGGCCGACCGCTACATCAACGACCGGTTCCTGCCGGACAAGGCCATCGACCTGATCGACGAGGCGGGGGCCCGGATGCGGATTCGCCGGATGACCGCTCCGCCGGACCTGCGCGAGTTCGACGAGAAGATCGCCGAAGCGCGCCGCGAGAAGGAGTCCGCGATCGACGCGCAGGACTTCGAGAAGGCCGCCAGCCTGCGGGACCGCGAAAAACAACTCGTGACGCAGCGTGCCGAGCGTGAGAAGCAGTGGCGCTCCGGTGATCTCGACGTGGTCGCCGAGGTCGACGACGAGCAGATCGCCGAGGTGCTGGGCAACTGGACGGGTATCCCGGTGTTCAAGCTCACCGAGGCCGAGACCACCCGCTTGCTGCGCATGGAAGACGAGGTCCACAAGCGGATCATCGGCCAGGAGGACGCGGTCAAGGCGGTTTCCAAGGCGATTCGTCGTACCCGCGCCGGGCTGAAGGATCCCAAGCGTCCGTCCGGTTCGTTCATCTTCGCCGGCCCGTCCGGTGTGGGTAAGACCGAGCTGTCCAAGGCGCTGGCGGAGTTCCTGTTCGGCGATGACGACGCGCTCATCCAGATCGACATGGGTGAGTTCCACGACCGGTTCACCGCGTCGCGGTTGTTCGGCGCACCGCCCGGATACGTCGGTTACGAAGAGGGTGGTCAGCTCACCGAGAAGGTGCGGCGCAAGCCATTCTCGGTGGTGCTGTTCGACGAGATCGAGAAGGCGCATCAGGAGATTTACAACAGCCTGTTGCAGGTTCTCGAAGACGGGCGGTTGACCGACGGTCAGGGCCGCACGGTGGACTTCAAGAACACCGTGCTGATCTTCACGTCCAACCTGGGCACCGCCGACATTTCGAAGGCGGTGGGCCTGGGCTTCACCCAGGGCGGCGGTGACAACGACTACGAGCGGATGAAGCAGAAGGTCAACGACGAGCTCAAGAAGCACTTCCGGCCGGAGTTCCTCAACCGCATCGATGAAGTCATCGTCTTCCACCAACTGACCCGAGAAGAGATCATCCGGATGGTCGAACTGATGATTGGGCGGCTGGAAAAGCAGCTCAAGAGCAAGGACATGGCCCTGAAGCTGGCCGACAAGGCCAAGTCGCTGCTGGCCAAGCGCGGCTTCGACCCGGTGCTGGGTGCCCGCCCGCTGCGGCGCACCATCCAGCGCGAAATCGAGGACGCTTTGAGCGAGAAGATCCTCTTCGAGGAGATCGGTCCGGGCCAGATCGTCACGGTCGACGTCGACAACTGGGACGGCGAAGGCGCCGGCGAGGACGTGAAGTTCACGTTCACCGGAACCCGCAAGCCGGCCGAGCCGGTCGAGCCCGATATGGCGAAGGCCGGAGCCCACAGCGCGGGCGGCCCGACGGCGCAGTAAACCTCGCGACCCAAAAATTAGTCCGGGTTGGCCGGCTGCCAGCGTGCTTCGACATCGGCCAGCTTCCAGTAGCCGATCGCGCCCAGCCACGTGACGGCGAACAATCCCACGATCGCGACCCCCGCGTTGTTGAGGTTGATGCCGCTGACCCAACTGCTGACCGGGTCGACCCAGCCGAGATCGTCGTGCAATATCGACACCAACTCGATCGAACCGATCAGCAGCGCGACCGCGATCGAAAGCCCGGTGACGGTGAGGTTGTAATAGATCTTGCGGACCGGCTGCATAAACGCCCAGTCGTAGGCCGCGGTCATCAGCAGCCCATCGAGCGTGTCCATCAGGCTCATACCGGCGGCAAACAGCAACGGCAGTACCAAGACCGCGTACCACGGCATACCGGCGGCGGCACCAGTGCCCGCGAGCGCCAACAACGCCACTTCGGTGGCGGTGTCAAAGCCGAGGCCGAACAGTAGTCCGACGGGATAGATCTGCACCGGGCGGGTAATCCGATTCATGATCGGGCGCAGCAACCGCGCGAGGAAACCGCGGTCGCCCAGGGCGGCTTCGAGTTCCTCGTCGGAGTAGGACCCCCGCCGCAGCCTGGTGAAGGCGCGGGTGATACCGATCAGCGCAATGATGTTCATGATCGCGATCAGGTAGAGGAACAGCCCCGATGCGAGGGTGCCGGCGAAACCCAGCGCGTGCCGGGCCGACGAATTGTCGTCGACCAGAGCGCCTACCGCGTGCGCACCGGCGACGACGAGGATCGCCATCAGCAGCACGATGGTGGAATGACCCATCGCGAACCAGAATCCGAGGGATTTCGGCTTGCCACCGTCGCTCATCAGCTTGCGGGTGGTGTTGTCGATGGCGGCGATGTGGTCGGCGTCGAACGCGTGCCGCAGGCCGAACAGGTAGGCGGTGACGCCCAATCCGACGCCGAAAATCTGCGTCCCGGCGTGATAATGCCGCGGCCCGATCAGCAATATCAGTGTCGCAAACCCAACAAGGTGCATCAGCGCGATCACGCTCATCAGGGCGCCAATTTCGACGCGGTCGCGTCGATTCCAGGCCGACAAGAATGCCGGAACAGCCATTGAACTGCCCTCCGGGGATTACGCGTCCCCATCCGCGATGTGAACCGAAGGTCTGACTTCCAGCGCCGAAACGCTGGTCACAGTGGCGCGACCGCACCGGAATATGCACCGGTTTCCTCGCCGTTCACATGGACTTTCGCGAGCTTAGCGCAGCATGGGCAGCAGCGCGAAGACCTGCTTGGCGATCTGCAGCATCCAGCCGGTCACACTGCGCCCGTGATCACGCGACCAGTTCAGCTGAAAGCTGACCACCCACGGCTGTCCCGTCCTGTCGACGGCATACCAGCTGAACGTCAGGTCTCCCGGCAGGCCACCGGCTTTCGCCGCGACGTACGGCCACTCCCGCCGGTCCAAATCGATGCCTGGCGCCGCGCCCAAGATCTGCTTGACCGGAGCTGCTTTGCCGACCGCGCTCGCCTGCAGCGCTGCGTGCACCCGGCAGATATCCTCAGCACTTCCGTACCATTCTGCACCGAAACCAGATGCCGGGGTGTGGGCTCGAGTCGGATCAGGTTGGTACGGGCGCGAATCCGCCTGTTGCAATAAGTCGGCGCGGACTTGCGGGGTTGCCCGTTTCCATTGCTCACGCATGTCGGGTTGCCCCCAGGCGACCGAGAACAACTCGTACATGGTTGGGAACGGCGTCATGGCGGCCGGATCGTGGTTGCCGGCCGCGACGAGGGCCTGCTCGACGGCGCGCGTGCCCACCTTTCCGATCAGCAGGTCAGTGGCCATGTTGTCGCTCGTGGCGATCATCTTTTCGGCAGCCCCGCGAACCGAAATGTGAGCGCCGACCGGTAGTTCCATCCCAGAACCGACCGCTTTGCCCTTGTCGGTCACCGTCAGCTGGTCGTCCCAGGACACCGTTTGAGCCTTGACCGCCTCAGCCACCGCGTACAGCACGTACAACTTGAATATCGACGCCAACGGCAAGGACTGTCCGGTGTTGGTGCCCGCTACCGGATCGCAACGGCCGTCGTTGACCTTGGCCACCTGCCACGAGTAGTGGGCGCCGGTCTTGTTCAACGTGGCATCGAGGTCATGCCAGGAGGTGATCGTCGGCGTCTGGGTGGTGACCTCGAACCCGTCCACCAGGGTGGCGTCGTTGGTGTGAATGCGGATGTCCTGTCGCGCGCCGTAGGACGTGATGAGCGCCAGCGTGGCCGCGCCGGCGCTGATGTCGACACCGCTGAGCGCGAACGGACGGTCCCACCACAGCTCTTCCATATCGATATCGACCTGCTCGACCATCTTGGGCGCGGCTAGCGTGCGCACCCCGACCGGACCGATCGGCCAGTCCGAGTTGAGCATGTCCAGGGTCTGCTGAGCCCGCAAACCGGGCGGGGTCCGGATGTCGATCCGTACGCCGGTGTTCGCCGCGTGCGCCGACGGAGCGTGCGGCGGCGCACAACCGGGCGCCACGGCAGCGACCAGAGTGGCGGCCGCAGCCACTACCGCCGCCTGGTGCGGTAGCCGGCGCGGGTTACGCTGTCGAGCCGGTGCCGGCAACGTCTAACACAACCTCGAATTCCAGGAGCGATGCACCGGTCGCCACCGGGTTGGCCCGGTGTCCGGCATGGGCCTCGATAGCGGGCCCGGTCGCCCATGCCTGGAAGGCTTCTTCGGACTCCCACTGGGTCACCACGAAGTAGCGGTCTTCACCCTTGACCGGGCGAAGTAGCTGGAACCCGAGGAAGCCGGGGGAGTTCTCGACGGCGTGCGCCCGATGGGCGAACCGCTTTTCCAGTTCAGGGCCGGCGTCCGCAGGCACCTCGATTGCGTTGATCTTCACCACTGGCATGCCGCCAGGCTACCGTGCGCAGGATGGCCACCGATCTGCTAACCCATCGTGGTGGATCCGGCGAGCCGGTGGTACTGGTGCACGGCCTGATGGGTCGGGGCAGCACCTGGTCGCGGCAGCTGCCCTGGCTGACCCGGCTGGGCGCCGTGTACACCTACGACGCGCCGTGGCATCGCGGCCGCGACGTCGCCGACCCGTACCCGATCAGCACCGAACGCTTCGTGGCCGACCTGGGTGACGCGGTAGCCGCGTTGAGCACGCCGGCACGGCTGGTAGGCCATTCGATGGGTGCGCTGCATTCATGGTGCCTGGCGGCCGAACGTCGGGATCTGGTCTCGGCGCTGGTAATCGAAGATATGGCGCCAGATTTCCGCGGGCGCACCACCGGCCCGTGGGAGCCGTGGCTGCACAGCCTGCCGGTCGAATTCGATTCTGCCGAACAGGTGATCGCCGAATTCGGAGAGATTTCCGGCCGGTATTTCCTGGAGGCGTTCGACCTCACCGCGACCGGCTGGCGGCTGCACGGCCACACCTCACGCTGGATCGAGATCGCCGCCGAGTGGGGCACTCGCGACTACTGGGCGCAGTGGCAGGCGGTGCGGTCGCCTGCGCTGCTCATCGAGGCCGGCAGTTCGGTCACACCGGTGGGCCAGATGTTGACGATGAACGAAACCGGCTATCAGGCAACGTACTTGCGTGTGCCCGATGCCGGCCACCTGGTACACGACGAGGCGCCGCAGGTGTACCGCCAAGCGGTGGAGTCCTTCTTAACCCACTTCACCGGCTAAGGTAAAGCAGCCGTCGATCGTCCGTGTCACCAGCCCGTCGGCAAGCAGCGAATCCAGTGCCCGGTCACGCTGCTCGGTATCGGTCAGCCAAGCCACGTCCAGCTGGGTGCGAGTAACCGGGAAGTCACTGGTGCGCAACACATCCAGCAGTACACCGCGGACCTGACGGTCCGTCCCGGCATAGGTCTGCGGGCGACGCGGCGGCCCGTCGCCGGCAGGATAGCCGGCCTGTCGCCATCGGCACTGGCTGAGTGGGCACAACCCGCAGCGCGGATTGCGCGCGGTACACACCGTCGCGCCCAGCTCCATCAATGCCGCCGAGAATCGGTGTGCCATATCGTTTTCTGGTAACAGCACGGCGACGTCGGTGTGGTCGCGGGCCGCCGACGGCGCACCGGCGTCGGCGCGGCCATGTACGGCGCGGGCCACCACCCGGCGAACATTGGTGTCTACCACCGGTACCGGCTGACGGTAGGCGAAGCACGCCACCGCCCGCGCGGTGTAGCTGCCCACACCGGGCAGGGTCAGCAGAGTGTCGACGTCGTCGGGAACCACATCGCCGTAGTCGCGTGCGATCACGGTGGCGCACTCGTGCAGGCGTTTCGCCCGCCGTGGATAGCCCAACTTCCCCCAGGCGCGCAGCACGTCGGCAGCGCTGGCCGCGGCGGTCGCGGACGGCGTCGGCCAGCGCATCACCCAGTCCTGCCAGATGGGCAGCACCCGGGCAACCGGTGTCTGCTGCAGCATGAACTCACTGACCAGGATTTGCCACGGGCTCACCCCGGGGTGACGCCACGGCAGGTCGCGTCGCTCCCGGTCGTACCAGTCCAGCAGGTCGGTGGCCGGAATGCTCATCGGCGAGTGCGGCAGAATGTGCGCCATGCCCAATACCAATCCGATATCCGCGTGGAAGGCACTCAAAGAGGGTAACGAACGGTTCGTCGCCGGCAAGCCCGAGCACCCCAGCCAGAGCATCGAGCATCGAGCGAGATTGGCCGAGGGGCAGAAGCCGACCGCGGTGGTGTTCGGCTGCGGGGACAGCCGGGTGGCCGCGGAGATCATTTTCGACCAGGGCCTGGGCGATATGTTTGTGGTCCGCACCGCCGGGCACGTCATCGACTCTGCGGTATTGGGCTCGATCGAGTTCGGGGTGACCGTGCTCGAGGTGCCGCTGATCGTGGTGCTCGGCCACGACAGCTGCGGTGCGGTGAAGGCGGCGCTGGCCGCGCTCGACGACGGCGTGCTGCCGGGCGGGTATGTGCGTGACCTGGTCGAGCGGGTGACACCGTCGATCCTGCTGGGCCGCCGCGAAGGCTTGACCAGGGTCGACGAATTCGAGGCGCGGCACGTGGCCGAGACCGGGGCGCAGTTGCTGGCCCGCTCGACGGCGATTGCCGAGCGGGTGGCCGCGGGCACGCTGGCGATTGTGGGCGTCACCTACCACCTCGCCGACGGGCGGGTGGTGCTGCGTGACCACATCGGCAATGTGGGCGATGAGGGCGCCCCGCCCGCCTAGTCGCCAACACCAGCCTCGCGACACGCCGAGAACGATCGGACGCGTTGCGGTGACCTGGCCTTACGGTGTGAATGTGCTGGATCTAGAACCGCATGGCCCGCTACCGCCGGAGATTTATTGGCGGCGCAGGGGATTGGCGCTGGGTATTGGAGTGGTCGTCGTCGGGATCGTCGTCGCGGCCGTCGTCGCTGTGCTGAGCGGCAGCGCGGGCGCCAACACCACTGCGGCTGACAAGCCGAAGGCCGCACAGAACCCACCGGCCGCCGCACCGGCGCAGCCCGACGTCAACACGCCGGTGGAGCCGCCGGCAGCGCAGAACCAACCCCCCGCCGAGACACCGACCGCGGCGGTTCAGCCGCCACCGGTGCTGAAGGAGGGTGATGACTGCCCGGACTCGACGCTGGCCGCCAAAGGGCTGACCAACGCACCCCAGTACGTGATCGGTGACCAGCCGAAATTCACGATGGTCGTCACCAATATCGGCCTGGTCACCTGCAAACGTGACGTCGGTGCCGCGGTGCTGGCGGCCTACGTTTATTCCCTGGACAACAAGCGGTTGTGGTCCAACCTGGACTGCGCGCCGTCCAACGAGACCCTGGTGAAGGCGTTCAGGCCGGGTGAGCAGGTCACCACCGCCGTGACCTGGACCGGTATGGGCTCGGCGCCGCACTGCCCGCTCCCGCGACCGGCGATTGGGCCCGGCACCTATAACCTCGTCGTGCAGCTGGGCAATCTGCGTTCGGCGCCTGTTCCGTTCATGCTGGTTGCCGCGGCGCCGCCGGGTGCGCCGCCGGTGGCGGCGCCGGGCGCGCCTCAACCCGCAATGCCCGGCCCCGCACCACTCGGGCCGCCGCCGGGTCCGCCCGCCCCCGGCAACTGACCTCGACATCGTCGCCGGGTGGGTTCACCCCAGTGGGTCGGCGATCGTCGACTCGGCCAACTGCGACAGGCCCTCCCGCACGTGTCGGGCCCACATTTCGCCGATGCCTTCCACCGACTGCAGGTCGCTGGCGCTGGCCGCCAGCAGGCCCTGCAGCGAACCGAACTCGCGGGCGAGCCGGTCCACGTGGGCGAACTGTAGGCGCGGAATACCGGACATGGCCCGGTAGCCCCGCGAGCTCATCGCTGAATCCTGAGCCTCGGTTGTCGACGGATATCCGAACACCTGTGCCAGCACGGTGAAGTCGAGTAACTCGGTATCCGACAGGGCGTCCAGCTCGTCGAGGGTGGCCGCGACCTCTGCCTTGGACAGCGGCTCGGGGTTGGCGTGGTAGTCACGCACGATCAATTCCCGGGCGGTGTCGTTGCCGCCGAGTAGCTCCTCGAGCTGGAGCCGCAGTTGACGTCCGTCGGTGCCCAGTTCGACCACGTCGTAGTCGATCACCAGGCCGATCCGGCGGACCAACTCCAGCCGTTGCACCACTGTCATCACCTCGCGCAGCGTGACGAAGTCTTCAATCTCGGCCCTGGACAGTTGTCGACTGACCTCATCGAGCCGGATTTTGTAGCGTTCCAGCGTCGCGATGGCCTGGTTGGCCCGTGACAGGATGTTCGCCGAGTCGGCCAGCACGTGACGTTCTCCGCTGACGTAGACGGTCACGAGGCTCATCGAGTGGCTGACCGAGATCACCGGGTAACCGGTCTGGATGGCGGCCCGCTCGGCCGAGCGGTGCCGCGTTCCGGATTCGTCGGTGGGTATCGACGGGTCGGGGACCAGCTGGACATTGGCCCGCAGGATACGGCTGCCATCGGTGGACAGCACCACCGCGCCGTCCATCTTCGACAGCTCGCGCAGCCGGGTCGGCGCGTACCGCACGTCCAGGGAGAAGCCACCGTCGCAGATGGCCTCCACGCTGTCGTCGTAGCCGAGCACGATCAGCGCACCGGTCCGGCCGCGCAGGATGCGCTCCAGACCATCGCGCAGGCCAGTGCCCGGGGCCAGCCGGCTGACGGCTTCGCGCAGGGTTGGTCGCGTTGTCGGCAGCGCGCCGTTCGTCTTCGCCTTGCTCGCAGTCATTGCCAGCCATTCTGCTCTGCCGGGGGTGGGTCTAGTAGGCGTAACGGCGCGTTCCGGCGATCTTGAGCGATGTCGAGGGTGTGCTGAAGCGCCGCGACGATGGTGGCCGCCGGAAGTACCCGCAAACCCGCCGGTACCGCGTCGCATCCCGGCGGAACCAGCGCGGTGGTGAAGCCCTGCCGGGCGGCTTCGGCCAGCCGACGTTGCATGCCGTTGACCTGCCGCAGATCGCCCGCCAGGCCGACCTCGCCGATGACCACCGCAGTGGCCGGCAGCGGCAGATCTACGTACGCGGACGCCAGCGCGACCGCCACCGCCAGGTCCGACGACGGATCGGTCAACCGCATTCCGCCGACGGTGGACAAAAAGGTATCGCTGACAGAGATGGACAGCCGGGCGTGCTTTTCCAGCACCGCGATGATCATCGCGGCGCGGGCGTGGTCGATGCCGCTGACGGCACGCCGCGGGCGCCCATCCGACGGTGTGGCCAGCAACGCCTGGACCTCGCCGACCAGCGGCCGCTTGCCGTCCATGGTCACCGTGATCGCGGTTCCGGGCACCGGACGTGGCCGCTGATCCAAAAACAGGCCGGATGGGTCGGCGACACCGTCGATTCCACTGTCGTGCAAGAGAAAGCAGCCGACTTCGTCGGCGGCGCCGAACCTGTTCTTCAGGCCGCGGACCATGCGCAGGGTGGAATTGCGGTCGCCCTCGAAATGCAGCACCACGTCGACGAGATGTTCAAGCGAACGCGGCCCGGCAATGGCCCCGTCCTTGGTGACGTGGCCGACCAGGATCAGCGCGACTCCGGTGGCCTTCGCCGCGGCGGTCAGCGCGGTGGTCACCGCACGCACCTGGGTGACGCCGCCGCTGACACCGTCGGCCTCGGTGGTGGACATGGCCTGCACCGAGTCCACCACGACCAACGTGGGCTGCACGGCCTCGATGTGGCCGAGCAGCGCGTGCAGGTCGCATTCGGCGGCCAGAAACACCTCGTCGTGGCCGCAGCCGGTCCGGTCGGCGCGCATCCGGATCTGGCCGCGGGACTCCTCGCCGGATACGTACAGCGCCCGGTGGCCCGACTGCGCCCACTGGTGGGCGACCCGGAGCAGCAACGTCGACTTGCCCACGCCGGGATCACCCGCCAATAGCGTCACCGAGCCTGGCACCACACCACCACCGAGCACCCGGTCGAGTTCACCGACTCCGGTTGGGCAATGGCGAGCCCGGTGTGGCTCGACGGAGCTGATCGGTACCGCCGCACATGACGGGACCACCGAGCGGCGACTGCTGCCATTGACCGCGCTGAGCACCGCCACCTCATCGACCGTGCCCCAGGTGCCGCACTCCAGGCAACGGCCCACCCACTTAGCGGTGACATGGCGGCATTCCGAACAGCGGTACTGCGAACGTGCCTTGGCCACGCCGTGACGGTATCCGGCGGGTACGACAAATAACCCGTTGGCCGGCTAAGGCCGCTCAGCCGGCGTCGGTGCTTCGTTTCGCCGGGGCGCCAGTCCGGCCGAAATCGGCACCTTCAAACTGCCGCTTCCGGCCTTCTCGAAATCGAAGGTGAAGTTGTAGGTGAGGCCGTTGGTGATCGGCTTGTCCAACGCCACGATCGCCTTCGCGTTCTCGGCGGCCTCCACGGCGTCGACGGCCTGCTGGTTCTGGCCGTCAGGGCTACCGACGAACAGCACACCGCCGGCGGGCACCTGCGAATCGCCGGACAATGTCACGGTGCCGATCTCGGTGGTGATGCCGACCAGTTTGTCGGCGAAGTCCGCCGACTGGTTGGTGGCCACCAGTATCAGGTCCACGGTGTGGCCCGGCCGCAGGAAGTCGCCGGTCTGCACGGCCTGGATGTGGACATTGCGCAGCAACACGTTGTTGATCGCCATCTGGGTGCCGTTGATGGCGGGCACCTGGGACGCAGTTTGCGAGAGCTGGCCGCTGCCGCAGCCGGTGAGCGCGATGGCACCGAGTAAGCCGCCGGCCGCCAGGGTGGCGACGGTGCGCGAGTGTCGGATGTCGAAGGGGTTCACTCAAAGCCTCCTGCTCAGCCTCCACGCCGCACCGGGTTCGATTTTGCCCAGGGTCGACTATGCACAGTAGTAGGTCGCCGGGGCGGGCGGTAGCAGAGGCCGGTAACCAGCGCAGTACGATCTAAGTGCTGCCAGATAGGGCCCGCCGAGGGTCCCGACGGGGCCCGAACGGGTTTTCCAAAAGGTCGGTGCCATGCATGAATTCGCGCGTCTGTCAACCCCCAGTCTTCGCATCCGATGCCCCTGACCTGCACCGTTGTTCAGCACGTGTCGGCAAGCCGTGTTAGCATGGAGTATCGAAAGGGGCTCGCATCAGATGATTTTTAAGGTCGGAGATACCGTTGTCTATCCACACCACGGTGCTGCGTTAATCGAGGCGATCGAAACCCGGACCATCAAAGGCGAACAAAAAGAATATCTCGTCTTGAAGGTGGCGCAGGGAGACCTGACAGTTCGAGTACCCGCTGATAACGCCGAATACGTCGGCGTTCGCGATGTGGTCGGCGAGGAAGGCCTGGACAAGGTGTTCCAGGTGCTGCGCGCTCCGCACACCGAGGAGCCGACCAACTGGTCGCGCCGCTACAAGGCCAACCTGGAGAAGCTCGCCTCCGGCGATGTCCACAAGGTGGCCGAAGTTGTGCGCGACCTGTGGCGCCGTGACCAGGAGCGCGGCTTGTCCGCGGGCGAGAAGCGCATGCTGGCCAAGGCGCGGCAAATCCTGGTCGGCGAGTTGGCGCTTGCCGAAAGCACCGATGACGCCAAGGCGGAGACCATCCTCGACGAGGTTCTGGCCGCCGCGTCCTGACTGTGACGGGCACGGTCGCGGTAGTCCCGGCCGCGGGCTCGGGACGGCGGCTGGCCGCCGGGATCCCCAAGGCATTTCTTCTCCTGGGCGGGCGCACCCTGCTCGAACGAGCGGTCGGCGGCCTGGTGGAATCCGGCGTGGTTGACCATATCGTGGTGGCGGTGCCGCCCGACCATACTGACCAGGCAAAACTCATCCTCGGATCCGACGCCACCATCGTCACGGGCGGCGACAACCGCCGCGAGTCGGTGAGCCGCGCGCTGGCGGAATTTTGTGGCGCGAACGAGCCGGACTTCCTGTTGATACACGACGCGGCCCGGGCGCTGACACCGCCGGGACTGGTGGTGCGCGTGGTGGAGACGCTGCGGGCCGGGTACTCGGCTGTGGTGCCGGCGCTGCCGGTGCCCGACACCATCAAGGCCGTCGACGCCAACGGAGTGGTGCTGGGTACGCCGGAGCGTGCCGGGCTGCGGGCGGTGCAGACTCCACAGGGATTCGCGACAGACCTGCTGCGACGTGCCTACCAGCGCGCGGGAACCGGTGATTTCACCGACGATGCGTCGATGGTCGAGCACATCGGTGGGCAGGTGCAGGTGGTTGACGGCGACCCGCTGGCGTTCAAGATCACCACCCCACTCGACGTGCTACTGGCCCAAGCGATTGTGACCCGGTGAGCGAGTTGCCGAGGATCGGTCTGGGCACCGACGTACACCCAATCGAGCCCGGACGGCCCTGCTGGCTGTTGGGCTTGCTGTTTCCTGACGCCGACGGCTGTGCCGGGCACTCCGACGGCGACATTGCCGTGCACGCCCTGTGCGACGCGTTGCTGTCGGCCGCGGGCCTTGGCGACATCGGTGAGATCTTCGGTGTGGACAAGCCGCGGTGGGCCGGCGCGGAAGGCCGGGAAATGCTGAGCCACGTCCGCGGACTGCTCACCCAGAACGGCTTCCGCATCGGCAACGTCGCTGTCCAGGTCATCGGTAACCGGCCCAAAATAGCCCCGCGGCGCGCCGAGGCGCAGCAGGTGCTCTCCGAGATCCTTGACGCCCCGGTGTCGGTGTCGGCCACCACCACCGACGGGCTGGGTCTGACCGGCCGCGGTGAGGGCCTGGCCGCGATCGCCACGGCGTTGGTGGTAGGGGTCCGATAGCCCGGTAAGCTGGCACGTCGTGACCGATGCGGCTGGGCTGCGACTTCACGACACCATGACGGGTGCCGTGCGTGATTTCGTTCCGTTGCGCGCCGGACACGTCTCCATCTACTTGTGCGGCGCCACCGTTCAGGGCCTGCCGCACATCGGTCATGTCCGCAGCGCGGTGGCCTTCGACATCCTGCGCCGCTGGCTGATCGCAGGGGACTACGACGTCGCGTTCATCCGGAACGTGACCGATATAGACGACAAGATCCTCAACAAGGCCGCCGCGGCGCACCGTCCGTGGTGGGAATGGGCGGCCACCTACGAGCGTGCATTCACCGCTGCCTACGACGCGCTGGGCGTACTGCCGCCGTCAGCCGAGCCGCGCGCCACCGGGCACATCACCCAGATAGCCGAGCTGATTGCGCGGCTGATCGATACCGGCCACGCCTACACCGGCGGTGGTGATGTCTACTTCGACGTGCTGAGCTGTCCCGGTTACGGCCAGTTGTCCGGGCACAAGCTCGACGACGTCCACCAAGGCGAGGGCGTTGCGACCGGGAAGCGCGACCAACGCGATTTCACCCTGTGGAAGGGCGCCAAACCGGGCGAGCCGTCGTGGCCTACGCCGTGGGGCCGGGGCCGGCCCGGATGGCATTCGGAGTGTGTGGCCATGACTCGGGAGTATCTCGGCCCGGAGTTCGATATCCACTGTGGTGGAATGGATTTGGTGTTCCCTCACCATGAGAACGAGATCGCGCAAGCCCGGGCGGCCGGCGACGGGTTCGCCCATTACTGGCTGCACAACGGCTGGGTGACGATGGGCGGGGAGAAGATGAGCAAGTCGCTGGGCAACGTGCTCGCGATTCCCGCCGTGCTGCAACGGGTTCGACCCGCCGAGCTGCGCTACTATCTGGGCAGCGCTCATTACCGCTCGATGCTGGAGTTCTCCGAGACCGCGCTACAGGACGCCGTCAATGCCTATGTCGGCATCGAGGACTTCCTGCATCGGGTGCGCAACAGGGTGGGTGGCGTCGTTCCCGGCCAGTGGACGCCGCGGTTCGCTGCAGCGCTCGACGACGACCTGGCGGTGCCGGCCGCGCTGGCCGAGGTGCACCACACCCGGGCGGAGGGCAATCGGGCACTCGACGCCGGCGACCACGACGTCGCGCTGGCCCACGCCGGCGCGATCCGGGCGATGATGGGCGTCCTGGGCTGCGACCCGCTCGACGAACGCTGGGAATCCCACGACGAGACGTCCGCCGCGTTGGCGGCCGTCGGGGTGCTGGTGAGTGCCGAGCTGGAGCGGCGCGAGCGGGCGCGCGAGCAGCGTGACTGGAAGCTGGCCGATGAGATCCGCGACCGGCTCAAAGACGCCGGTATCGAGGTCACCGATACTGCCGACGGGCCGCAGTGGTCGTTGGAAGCCAACTAGATGCCCGGTAATTCGCGCCGCCGCGGGGCGGTACGCAAACCCGGCACCAAAAAGGGGCCGACGGTCGGCTCCGGCGGCCGGCGCCGCCGTGGCCTGGAGGGTCGCGGTGCGACTCCGCCCGCACACCTGCGGCCCCACCACCCGGCCGCCAAGCGGTTCAAGTCACAGCCGCGCCGGCCGGCCAAGCGCAGCGACGACGTCGAAACGGTGCTGGGCCGCAACCCCGTACTGGAATGCCTGCGCGCCGGCGTTCCCGCGACCGCGCTCTACGTTGCCCTTGGCGCCCAGGCCGACGAGCGGCTAACCGAATCCGTCACGCGCGCCGCTGATTCCGGTATCGCAATCCTCGAGGTACCGCGCAGCGACCTGGACCGGATGACCACAAACGGCCTGCATCAGGGCATCGCCCTGCAGGTGCCGCCGTACGACTACGCCCACCCCGACGACCTGATCACCGCCGCGATCGACGCTCCGCCCGCGCTGCTGGTCGCCTTGGACAACATCTCCGACCCGCGCAACCTGGGCGCCATCGTGCGGTCGGTGGCTGCCTTCGCCGGCCATGGGGTATTGATCCCGCAGCGGCGCTCCGCCTCGGTGACGGCGGTAGCCTGGCGAACCAGCGCCGGTGCAGCAGCCCGGGTTCCGATCGCGCGGGCGACCAATCTCACTCGCACACTGAAGGATTGGGCCGACCGTGGTGTACAGGTGGTCGGACTGGACACTGACGGTGACACCACGCTCGACGAACTCGACGGCGCCGGCCCGGTGGTGCTGGTCGTCGGCTCTGAGGGCAAGGGGCTGTCGCGACTGGTACGGCAGAACTGCGACGCGGTGGTGTCGATCCCGATGGCCGGCCCGGCCGAATCGCTGAACGCCTCGGTGGCCGCCGGGGTGGTGCTCGCCGAAATCGCCCGCCAGCGCAGGCGCTGAATCGATTGATCGCACGACTGCGCACATTGCTTCTGTCGGCCGCCGTCGTTCTGGGCCCGATGCCGACGGTGGCTGCCCAATCAGCCGGCTTTGACCTGGTGGCGCATCGCGGCGGTGCACACGCGCTCGAAATAGGCGTCAGCACACTGGAGTTCGATATCGGAATCACCAGGGACCGCCAACCGGTGGTCTGGCACGACGAGAACATGCCGCCGGAGAACTGTGTCGACACCGAGCCGGCATTCGCCGGCGACCCGCAGTATCCCTACGTCGGAAAGCTCGTGCACGACCTCACGCTGGCGCAGATCCACACGCTGGACTGCGGCGGCGAGATCGCGACACTGCCGGAGGTCTTCGCGCTCACCGACTCGTATCGGGCCGACGTTCGCTACGACATCGACACCAAGGTCGACGCCGAGCAGCCTTCCGCGACAGCCGATCCCGACGAATTTGTCGACGTAATCATGGCCGCGGTCCGCTCCGCTGGCAAGGTCGATCGGGTCGAGATGGCGAGCTTCGACTGGCGGACCTTGCAAGCGGTGCGTAGCGCGGAGCCGTCGATTCCTGTGGTGGCGTTGTGGGACCAGATGACGTGGCGACCCGATTCGCCGTGGCTGGGTGGGATCAACCCGGCCGTGGTCGGTGATCCTCTCGTCGGCGCCACGTTAGTCGGCGCGAACATCGTTTCGCCAACCTACTCGTTGGTCGATGACGCGTTGGTCGACCGGGTACACGCGTTGGGACTCAAGGTTATTCCGTGGACTATCAACGACGTCGACACCATGCGCGCCCAGATCGCAATCGGGGTGGACGGCATTGTCACCGACAATCCTGCCATGCTGCGCGCGGTGCTGGCCGAACTCGGCATGCCGTTGCCGCCGGCGTACCGCAGGTAGGGATCAGATGCCGAGCAGCCGCACGCTGACCCACAGCGCCAACACCGCTGCCGTCAGTGCGGTGGGCACGGTGCACAGGCCCAGTCGGGTGTATTCGCCGACGCTGACGCCGACGTTGTGCTGGCGCAGCACCCGACGCCACAACAGGTTGGACAGTGATCCGACATAGGTCAGATTGGGCCCGATGTTCACCCCAATGAGCACCGCCAGGATTGCCGCCGGCCCGCTGGTGGCCGCCAGCGGCAGCAGTACCAGCGTCGCGGGCAGGTTGTTGACGATATTGGCCAGCGCGGCGGCCACCGCCGCGATACCGAGCAGCGCGAGCAGGCCGGTGCCGGTCGGCAGCACCGTGCGCATGCCGTCGGCGACACCGTTGAGCATCACGGCCTGCACGACGATTCCCAGCGCCAGCACGAACAGCAAGAACGGCACGTTCACCGCGCGCACGATTTCTACCGCCGTGGTGCGCCGGTGAGCGAGACTGCGGATCGCCAGCACCGACGCGCCGGCCAGCGCTGCCCATGCCGGGGCCACATCGGCCGCCTCGGCGATCGCGAACCCTGCCAGCGTCAGCGCCACCACCACCAGCACGAACACCGGCGGCCTTGGCGGCGGCCCGATCCGCTGGCGATCGGGTTCCACGCGCAGATCCCGGGCGAAGAAAAACCGGAAGACCACGTACACGGTGCCCACCGCGGCCAGCCATGGCAGCGCCATCAGCAATGTGAACTTGGTGAACGAGAGATCCGCGACGTGAAAAGCCAGCAGATTGGTCAGATTCGACACCGGGAGCAGCAGCGAGGCGGCGTTGGCCAAATGGGCGCTGGCGTAGGCGTGCGGGCGGACCGGCGCCCGCAGCCAGCGGACCGTGGCCAGCACCACCGGGGTCAACAGCACTACGGTGGCGTCGAGGCTCAGCACGGCGGTGATGGTGGCCGCGATCAGGAAGACCTGCCGCAGCAGCTGCTGTGAGCCGAACCGGGCTCGCGCCATTGCCGCGCCGGCCGCCTCGAACAAGCCTTCGTCGTCGCACATCTTGGCCAGGACCAGCACCGCACCCAGGAACGCGACCACGCGTGCCAGGCTTGCCGCCTCTGTCACGGCTTGGTGCACCGAGATCGCGCCGACACCGACCAGGACGACGGCGGCGGGAATGGCGGCGAATGCTTCGGGCCAGCCTCGTGGACGTGCAACCGCGAAGGCGAGGACAACAGCAAGCAGCAGCAGCGCAAGCAGTAGGGTCAAGGTCCAGATCGCTTCAGGTCCAGGGATCTTCGCGCTGCCACACCGCCGGCAGATCCAGTGCGACAGCGTCCTCCGTAGCCAGTCTGTCCAGGATGCGTAGCGAAGCGTCTAAATCGTCAACCGCATACGACAATGCCCGCAACGGCTTTGACAGCGGGTGGAAGAAATCATCCCAATGTATCAACACCACTCGGCGTGCCCCCACGGTGCGGACCGTCTCGGTCCAGTAGTCGACGAGGTACGACTCACGTTGCAGGCCAAGCTGACCCACACCGAGGTAGACGACGTCGGCGCGCTGGCCGGAAAGGGCGCCGTTGACGAAGCCGGCGCTGCCCTGGATCAACAGCCGCCGGCCCGACGGCCGGTGCTGCACGAGGGTCGACCAGGCTTCTCCGCACCGGTATGCCGATGCCTTCACCGGCGGCCGCACCGGCTCGGTGATCACGCCGGGAAACCGGTCGGGCGGACTGTGTTGCGACTCCACCAGCGTGAGCTCGAAGGGGCCCAACGGTATTGGCTTTCCCGGTACGGCCACGACCAGGCGCTCCTCCGGCAGCCCGTAGCCGCGGCCGACGTTGACCGCCGACTCGCCGCCGACCAGTTGCGCGCCGGTGCGGTCGGCCACCAGTGCGGAGTCCAGCGCGTGGTCGATATGGGTGTGCACCGGAACGACGGCCTGCAACCGCGTCACCCTGGCCCGGGCCAGACAGCCGTCGACTCGGGCCGACGATGGCGACACCTTGCCCAACGCCACCCGCGACAGCCGGGGCCGGGAAAAGTAGCCGTCGGTCATCAGCGCCGACGACCCGTCGTCCAGCAACAGCGTGGAAACGCCCATCCACGTCACGGTCAACGGCGCGCCGGGCTGCGCGGCGGGCACGGTGAACCGGTGGGAATAGCGGGCGATGTCGGGGCGCCCGGGCCGTAGCCGCATCAGCCGAACACGGGGTCGAGGTTGATAGCAGCCACG
Source organism: Mycobacterium sp. (assembly GCF_050700595.1). Classification (GTDB taxonomy): domain Bacteria; phylum Actinomycetota; class Actinomycetes; order Mycobacteriales; family Mycobacteriaceae; genus Mycobacterium. Next base: position 31,843 of record NZ_JBOHHI010000121.1, on the reverse strand, counting down.
TTGTGCCAGCCTAAATTACTTTGTGGCGACCCGCTGCGCCTGAGATTCAGACCGTGGTGTTTTCCCCGTTGCCGATCAACAGCCGGACCGCCAGGTCCAGCCGCTTGCTTACGTCGGTCGCTGACGCGCGCCGGGTAAGCCACGCAAGCAGGTTCGATGTCCACACATCGGAGATCACCCGGGCGATGTGGTATTGGTCTTCGGTCGGTTCACCGTCGCTCATCGCACGGGCGAACATCGAGTCGATCAGCTTCTCGACGTAATCGACCTCGCCGGCCGCCGAGGCGTCGGCGAACACGTACGCACGGGTCATCGCCTCGGTCAGCAGCGGATTGCGCTGCATCGCGCGGTTGAGCTTGCTGACCACGAAGTTCAGCCGCTGATACGGTGTTGCGCCGGTAAGCGCGGATCGGTCGGTCTTGGCGTCGATGCGCTCGAATTCGCGGCCCAGCGCCGACACCAACAGATGCACCTTCGACGGGAAGTAGCGGTACAGCGTCCCGACGGCCACGTCGGCCCGGTCGGCCACCGCGCGCATCTGGACGGCCTCGTAGCCGCCCTTGGAGGCGATCGCCGTCGTCGCGTCCAGAATCCGCTTGCGACGCTCGCGCTGCGCTTCCGACCCGAGCTCGGACTCCGCCAGTACCGACACGTTCAGTACCTCGCGGGGCTGCGTACCGGATGCACCGGAGGCTCGGCCCGAGTTGGTGTTCGCTGGCGACGACATGTGACGGGCAACTCCTTCTTCTTGCATTCCCGCTCGAAACGATACGCACGCCGAGCGCGAATTTCCCACCTCCGTGCGGCCGGGACACCGAGGTTTCCTGCTGCGATGGCGTTCGACTTGACGGTCGATCGCTGGCACTATTAGAACACGTTCTAGTGTTGCTTAGCGCCCTTGTCACGTGGAATCAGGAGCCGATCGTGCCAGCGACCATCACCGACGAACAGTTCGCGGCGCGTGAGCTGGTGCGCGGTTGGGCGGCCGGGTCGGGTGCCGGGTCGGCGATCCGCGACATCGAACAGGGCAAGGCCGACGCCTGGCGGCCGGTGTTCGCGGGCCTGGCCGGACTGGGACTGTTCGGTGTGGCGGTTCCGGAAGACTGCGGGGGCGCCGGTGGCAGCGTCGAAGATCTGTGCGCGATGGTCGAGGAGGCCGCTAGGGCCCTGGTGCCCGGCCCGGTGGCGACGACGGCGCTGGCCACGCTGGTAGTCGCCGACCCGCAATTGCGCGCCGCGCTGGCGTCCGGTGAGCGTGTCGCCGGTGTGGCGCTGGGCGGTGACGTGGAGTTCGATGCGGAGACGGGCCGCGCGTCGGGCAGTCTGCCGGGGGTGCTCGGCGCCGACGCCGGTGGTGTGTTGCTGCTGCCGGCCGCCGAGACGTGGCTGGTCACCGACGCCACCGACGACGGTGTGGCGGTCGAGCCGCTGGGTGCCACCGACTTCTCCCGGCCGCTGGCGCGGGTGGTGCTGACGTCGGCGCCTGCCGCCGCGGTCGCCGACGAGCCGGTCGAAGACCTCACCGCCACCGTGCTGGCCGCCGAGGCGGCCGGAGTCGCCCGCTGGGCGCTGGACACCGCGGTGGCCTACGCGAAGGTGCGCGAGCAGTTCGGCAAGCCGATCGGCAGCTTCCAGGCCATCAAGCACATCTGCGCGGAGATGCTGTGCCGCGCCGAGCAGGCCACGGTGGCCGCCGCCGATGCCGCACACGCCGCCGCCGATTCCGATCGCAGCCAGTTGTCGATCGCCGCGGCGATCGCGGCCGGCATCGGCATCGACGCCGCCAAGGCCAACGTCAAGGATTGCATCCAGGTCCTGGGCGGCATCGGCATCACCTGGGAGCACGACGCGCACCTGTACCTGCGCCGCGCCTACGGCATCGGGCAATTCCTCGGCGGGTCGGCGCGCTGGTTACGCCGCACCGCAGCGCTGACCCGGGCCGGAGTCCGCCGTCGGCTGAGCATCGATCTCGGTGACGTCGCCCACCTGCGGCCCCAGATCGCCGAAGCGGTCGCGGAGGTCGCGGCGCTTCCCGCAGACAAGCGGCAGGTGGCGCTGGCCGAGGCGAGACTGTTGGCGCCGCACTGGCCGAAGCCCTACGGCCGTGAAGCCGGACCGGCCGAGCAGCTGCTGATCGATCAGGAGATGTCGGCTTCCGGTGTTTCGCGCCCCGATCTGGTGATCGGCTGGTGGGCGGCGCCGACCATCCTCGAACACGGCACACCCGAGCAGGTGCAGCGGTTTGTGCCGGCCACCCTGCGCGGCGACATCTTTTGGTGTCAGCTGTTTTCCGAGCCCGGCGCAGGTTCCGACCTGGCGTCGCTGCGCACCAGGGCGGTGCCGGTCGAGCGCGGCTGGGAGCTGACCGGGCAGAAGGTGTGGACGTCGTCGGCGCACAAGGCGCAGTGGGGGGTTTGCCTGGCCCGTACCGATCCGGACCGAAACGCTCCAAAGCATAAAGGCATTACCTACTTCTTGGTCGACATGAGCGCACCCGGCCTCGATATCCGGCCGCTGCGCGAGATCACCGGCAGCGCGCTGTTCAACGAGGTCTTTTTGGACGGCGTATTCGTGCCCGACGAGATGGTCGTCGGCACGGTGAACGACGGCTGGCGGCTGGCGCGCACCACGCTGGCCAACGAGCGCGTCGCGATGGCGGCCGGCACCGCGCTGGGCAACCCGATGGAACAGCTGCTGGCAGCGGCGGCCGATATCGATCTCGACGTCGCCCAGCAGGATCGGCTGGCGCGCTTGATCGTTACCGCGCAGGCCGGCGCGCTGCTCGATCAGCGCATCGCCCAAATGGCCGTCGGCGGGCAGGATCCCGGCGCGCAGTCCAGTGTCCGCAAGCTCATCGGCGTGCGGTACCGGCAGGCGCTGGCCGAATACCGGATGGATCTGACCGACGGCGCCGGCATTGTCGAGGACAGGACCGTACACGACTTCCTCAACACCCGGTGCCTCACGATCGCCGGTGGCACCGAGCAGATCCTGCTCACGCTGGCCGCCGAACGGTTGCTGGGCCTGCCGCGCTAGTCACCCTGTCGCGAGGCAGAAGCCAGGGTCGTTGATCGGGCGAATCTCACAACCGTGGCTTCTGTCTCGGCGCAGATGATAAGAGTCACACGGTGAAGCGAGTTGTCGTTCTAGGGCGCGGGGGTGCGGGCAAGTCCGTTCTCCGCCCGGCTCGGCGGCATCACCGGCTTGCCGGTGATCGAACTCGACAAACACTTCTGGCCACCTGATCTAAGCCCGATTCCGCGCGATCGGTGGACGGTAATCCAACGCGAGCTTGTCAGCGGAGACCGGTGGACTCTGGACGGTGACCTCGGCCCGTACGACGTGCTCGAAGTGCGTCTGAAGGCTGTATCGTGTTCTGGCACTGGCTGCTCACCTACCGTCGCCGCAGCCTTCCCCGCGTCATTTCCGCGATAACCGTTAACGCCCGTGATGCCGACGTCTACCTGCTGCGGAAACCGCGCGACGCCCGCGCTGGGCCGTAAGCTGGGACATCACCAATGGGTACTGTGCTGATTCCGATTCCGGATCGCGACTTCGACCCGACCGAGGTCGCGGTCAGTTGGCATGTCCTGAGCGCGGACGGTCACCGAGTGGTCTTCGCCACCGAAAGCGGCACACCTGGGGTGGCCGACGACATCATGGTAACCGGCCGCGGTTTGGACATCTGGTCTGCGATACCGGTTTTGGGCGCGGTGGCAATGGTCGGGCGGATGCTACGGGCGAACAAGGACGCGCGCCGCGCATATCAGGACATGCTGCAGTCGACGGAGTATCAGCATCCGTTCAGCTGGACTGAAATCACCCTTGACGACATTGACGCGTTGCTGCTGCCGGGTGGCCACCGTGCCCGCGGCATGCGCCGATACATCGACAACGACACGCTTCAGCGCCTCGTTGTCGACGCCTTTGCCCGCGGGATGATCGTGGCCGCGATCTGTCACGGTGTGTTGCTCGCCGCTCGTAGTGTTGATCCCACGGCAGGTCGCTCAGTGCTCTACGGGCGCCGGACGACGGCGTTGACCTGGGCGCTTGAGCGCAGCGCCTGGCGTCTCACCCGAGTCACTCGATTCTGGGATCCCAACTACTACCGCACCTACATCGAGGACCCCGGTCAGCCCGACGGCTACATGTCAGTGCAGTCGGAGGTCACCCGGGCCCTCGAAAACCCAACCGACTTCTGTGACGTTGTCCGTGGATCGCCACATTGGCGGATCAAGACCTCAGGAATTGTGCGGGATACTGCGAACGACTCGCGGCCGGCGTTTGTCGTTGACGACGACACCTACTTGTCGGCACGCTGGCCAGGTGATACCTATACCTTTGCAGCGGTCTTGTCGCAGAAGCTGAAGTCCGCGCGCACAGACCCGGCGCCTTGACGACACATCAGGAAAACGTCGTCTGCGTGCAGGTGTCCGGCGACGTCAGGTTGACGCCGGGATAGACCACCTGAATATGCGTGCAGACAATGACATTCACGTCCGTCTTGGGTTGGCCGGTGTGCCAGTCGGTCGAATCGATACGGCCGGTGGTCTGGTACTTCTCCGGCGGCCCCGCACCCGTGTAGATGTCGGTGATCACGTCGGTGCCGCCCTGCTTCATGACCCGCTCGGATCCGCCGGTGGCGTGTACGTCGAGGTAGGCCACCCGGCTCGTCGACCGGATTTCGGTGCTTTGCCTGGCCCACAGCCCGGGTGGGAATCCGGTCACCGCGTCGGGCGTGCGCAAGTCCGCGCCGACGGTGAAGTCGCAGCTGCCGGTCGGTTTATGGCAATCGACCGTGTTGTGGGTCTCCAGCTGGGTTCCCTCGTCGACGGGAAACAAGGTGGTGTTGGTGTTGCTTGCCGCAGGTGCAACCGCGGGTGGCGCCAACGCCAGCATCAGTCCGATGCCCGCCACCGCCGTCACCAGCCGCTTGTTCATCAGCAGAACTTAACTCCTCGCGGTTACTCGTCGTAGGTGACTTCGACCGAATCGGCTTCCGGACGGGCCTGGCAGGCCAGGATGAGCCCGTCGTCGAGGTCCTGCTGCTCGAGGACGTCGTTGACCTCCATGTCCACCTTGCCGCTGCGCAGGCTGCAGGCGCAGGCGCCGCAGTGACCCTCCCGGCAGGAGAACGGCGCGTCGAGGCCGGCGTCCAGCAGCACATCGAGCAGCTTTGCCCGGCGCGGCCACGACACCGTGTGCGTCTCCCCGTCGAGTTGCACCACCGCGGTTGCCGGCGGCTCGTTGCCGTCATCCTCGATCTTCACCGCGGCGAATGGATCGGTCTCCAGCGACTTGAACACCTCGATATGCACTTGCTGCGCAGGCACGTTCAGCGATTCGAGGGCCTCGCGAGCGGCCTGCATGAATGGCCCCGGGCCGCAGATGAATGCCTGCCGATCGGTGTAGGGGGCAGCCAAGTTGGCCAACGCGGTTGCGCTTGGCAGACCCTGCAGCGATTCCATCCAGTGCACGACGGTCAGACGGTCGGGGTACTTGGCGGCCAACTCGCGCAGCGCGTCGCCGAAGATGACCGAGCGCTCGTCCCGGTTGGCGTAGAGCAGCACCACCTGCCCACTGCCCTCGGCCAGCGCGGATTTGCAGATCGACACGATCGGGGTGATACCGCTGCCCGCGGCGATCAGCAGGAAGTCGTCGTCAAGGGTCTTGGGCACGAAGTTGCCCGACGGGGCCAGCACGTGGAGCCGCATGCCGGGGTGGGCGTGGTCGCACAGCCAGTTCGACGCGTATCCGGTGCCGTCCCGCTTGACGGTGACGGTGAGCGCATCGTCGGTGAACGGTGAGCTGCACAGCGAATAGCAGCGCGCCACCGAGCCGGTGCGCTCGCTCGGGATGCGCAGTGTCAGGAACTGGCCGGGCGCATATCGCAGCCGGTCGGCCGGAATCTCGGCACCATGCGGAACCGCGAACACCAGCGACCGCGCGTCGCCGGTTTCGGCGACGACGTCGGCGACCTGCAGTTCCAGGACGTGGCTGCCGAGCGGCTCGTCGGGAACGGTGTCCGTCAAGACACGACCCTCCCTTCCGTCATAACTAGAACATGTTACAGAAACCGTGCTCTGGACCGCCACCAGCCGCAGGAACACCCTGCTCGACACAAATCGGAACGTGTTCTAGTCTCTGTTTTGAGTAGGCCACTTCTGGGAGGCAATGCAGTGACGTCCATTCAACAGCGTGACGCGGACTCGGTCCTGGCCGGCATCGATGATCTGCTGCCGAAGTTGCGGCAACGCGCACAAGAGACCGAGGATCTACGCCGGTTGCCGGACGCCACGGTGAGCGAGCTGCAGGAGATCGGCTTCTTCAGGTTACTGCAGCCAAAGCAGTGGGGTGGCCTCGAATGTGACCCCGCGCTGTTCTACGAGGCCGCGCGCCGTCTTGCCAGTGCCTGTGGCTCCACCGGCTGGGTGGGCTCGATCGTCGGCGTGCACAACTGGCATCTGGCGCTGTTCGACCAGCAGGCTCAGGAGGAGGTCTGGGGTGAGGACACCAATGTGCGGATCTCCTCGTCGTATGCCCCCATGGGTGCCGGCACTGTGGTCGATGGTGGATACCTGGTCAACGGGTCGTGGAATTGGTCGTCAGGATGTGATCACGCCACCTGGACGTTCGTCGGTGGCCCGGTGATCAAGGATGGCCGGCCCGTCGACTTCGGCAGCTTTTTGGTCCCGCGCTCCGAGTACCGCATCGACGATGTCTGGCACGTGGTGGGGCTGCGCGGGACCGGCAGCAACACACTAGTGGTCAAGGACGTCTTCGTCCCGCGGCACCGATTCCTGTCCTACAAGGCGATGAACGACCACACCGCCGGCGGGCTGGCAACCAACACCGCACCGGTGTACAAGATGCCTTGGGGCACCGTGCATCCCACCACGATCTCGGCGCCCATCGTCGGGATGGCCTACGGCGCCTACGACGCCCACGTCGAGCATCAGGGCAAGCGGGTGCGTGCCGCGTTCGCCGGGGAAAAGGCCAAGGATGATCCGTTCGCCAAGGTCCGCATCGCCGAGGCTGCCAGCGACATCGATGCGGCGTGGCGTCAGCTGATCGGCAACGTCAGCGACGAATACGCGTTGTTGGCCGCCGGCCGGGAGATTCCGTTCGAGCTGCGTGCCCGCGCCCGCCGCGACCAGGTCCGGGCCACCGGCCGCGCGATCGCTTCGGTCGACCGGCTGTTCGAGGCGTCCGGCGCCACCGCGCTGGCCAATGACGCTCCGATCCAACGGTTCTGGCGCGACGCGCACGCCGGCCGGGTGCACGCGGCCAACGACCCGGAGCGGGCGTACGTGATCTTCGGCAACCAAGAGTTCGGGTTGCCGCCCGGCGACACGATGGTCTGATGACAGCTGTTGAAGAGCTGACGTTTGAATCAACGTCGCGCTATGCGGAAGTGGATGTCGACGGACCGCTGAGACTGCACTACCACGAGGCGGGGGTGGGTAATCCGCAGACCGTGGTACTGCTGCACGGCGGCGGCCCGGGTGCGTCGAGCTGGTCGAACTTCTCGGCCAACATCAGCGTGCTGGCCAACCACTTTCACGTGCTGGCCGTCGACCAGCCGGGCTACGGGCACTCGGATAAACGCGCCGAGCACGGCCAGTTCAACCGCTATGCCGCAACGGCTCTGGCGGGCTTGTTCGACCAACTCGGCATCGGGCGAGCCCCGTTGGTCGGCAACTCGCTGGGGGGTGGCACCGCGGTCCGGTTCGCGCTCGATCACCCCGCTCGCGCCGGCCGGCTGGTGCTGATGGGCCCCGGCGGGCTGAGCGTCAACCTGTTCGCGCCCGATCCCACCGAAGGGGTCAGGCGGCTGAACAAGTTCGCCATGACGCCCACCCGGGCGAACCTCGAGGCGTTCCTGAAGATCATGGTCCATGACCGCAAGCTCATCACCCCGGAGTTGGTGGAGGAGCGTTTCGCGCTGGCCAGCACGCCCGAATCGCTGGCGGCGACGATCGCGATGGGAAAGTCGTTCGCCGGAGCCGATTTCGAGCTCGGCATGATGTGGCGCGAGGCGTACCGGCTGCGTCAGCCGGTACTGCTGATCTGGGGCCGCGAGGACCGGGTCAATCCGCTGGACGGTGCACTGGTCGCTTTGAAGACCATTCCGCGTGTGCAGCTGCACGTCTTCGGGCAGTGTGGACACTGGGCACAGGTGGAGAAGTTCGACGAGTTCAACAAACTGACCATCGATTTCCTGGGAGGTGCGTGATGAGCATCCGGTCGCTGGGCTATCTGCGCATCGAGGCCACCGATGTGGCGGCGTGGCGAGAGTACGGCCTGAAAGTCCTCGGCATGGTCGAGGGCACCGGAACCACCGAGGGCGCGCTGTATCTGCGGATGGACGACTTCCCGGCCCGGCTGGTGATCGTGCCCGGCCAACACGACAGGCTGTCGGCAGCAGGCTGGGAATGCGCGAACGCCGAAGGCCTGCAGGAGATCCGCAACCGGCTGGATATCGAGGGCACACCGCACAAGGAGGCCACCGCCGCCGAGCTGGCGGATCGGCGGGTCGACGAAATGATCCAATTCGCCGATCCATCCGGTAATTGCCTGGAGGTCTTCCACGGCGTTGCGCTGGAGCACCGCCGGGTCGTCAGCCCCTACGGGCACAAGTTCGTCACCGCTGGGCAGGGCCTGGGCCACGTGGTGCTGTCCACCCGCGACGACGTCGAGGCGCTGCACTTCTACCGCGACGTGCTCGGCTTCAAGCTGCGTGACTCGATGCGGCTGCCGCCCCAGCTGGTCGGCCGGCCCGCCGACGGACCGCCGGCCTGGCTGCGGTTCTTCGGCTGCAACCCCCGGCACCACAGCCTGGCTTTTCTGCCCATGCCCACCCCAAGCGGCATCGTGCACCTGATGGTCGAGGTGGACAACTCCGACGACGTCGGGCTGTGCCTGGACCGGGCGTTGCGGCGCAAGGTGCCGATGTCGGCCACCCTGGGCCGGCACGTCAACGACCTGATGCTGTCGTTCTACATGAAGACTCCCGGCGGATTCGATGTCGAATTCGGTTGTGAGGGGAGGCAAGTCAAGGACCGCGACTGGGTCGCCCGGGAAAGCACCGCGGTGAGCCTGTGGGGGCATGACTTCACGATCGGCGCCCGCGGTTAGTACCTGCGATGTCGATCGATTCGCGAACCTTCCGGCAGGTGTTGGGGCAGTTCTGCACCGGGATCACGATCATCACCTCGGTTCGCGACGACGTTCCGATCGGGTTCGCCTGCCAGTCATTCGCCGCGCTGTCGTTGGAACCGCCGCTGGTGTTGTTCTGCCCGACCAAGGTGTCGCGGTCATGGCAGGCCATCGAGGCCAGCGGGAAGTTCTGCGTCAACGTGCTGACCGAGAGCCAAAAAGAAGTCTCGGCCCGATTCGGCTCCAAGGAAACGGACAAGTTCACCGACATCGATTGGAGCCCGTCACCGTTGGGGTCGCCGATCATCGACGGATCGCTGGCCTACATCGACTGCGCAGTCGCCTCGGTGCACGACGGCGGCGATCACTTCGTGGTGTTCGGCGCGGTGAAATCGCTGTCTGAGGTGCCCAGGATCAAGCCGCGCCCGCTACTGTTCTATCGCGGCGACTACACCGGCATCGAGCCGGATAAAACCACCCCGGCGCAGTGGCGGGACGATCTCGAGGCGTTCCTGACTACCACCACCCAGGACACCTGGCTGTAGTGGGTTAATCGAAGGGCCGGCGCCAGCGCAGACCCGGAAAACGGGCGAATGAACGGTCGGTGGTAACCCACGTCGCGCCGTTTTCGATCGCCAGTGCGGCATGGTATGCGTCGGGAACTGTGTTCGCCTTTGCCCCGATTTCGGCACAAAGCGAATCGAAGATGTCCCAGTGTCGTGGCCCTGGCCGCAATGGGATGGCGGTCGGCGCAGTCCGAAGCGCACGGCACGCGCCGAGCGCCTGCGCGGTCGAGCTGGGCTGTCGAAAGACTCGGTGGTTGGTGATCAGTCGAACGACACCAGAGAGCACGAGTTCGCTGATGCCCACCGGTTCGTCACCGGCGAGCACAGCGTCGACCCACGTCCGATAGACCTCGTGATCGGGGCTGTCCTCGCGGATCGCATACACGCAGACGTTCACGTCAAGGAGCAGCATTGTCACCTATCAGCTGGGCCAGGGCTTCCCGGTCCTCCAGGTCCACGCCGGGTTGCAACCCTCCGGCGCCATGCGTCGGCAGCCGAAATTCTCCGCGGCCCGGTTCATCATCGACTCGGCGCAGCATGACACGTAACGCGTCGTCAAGCACCGCGCCGAGCGATCGCGATGTTCTCGCGGCGAGGATCTTCGCCTCGGCGAGCAGATGATCGTCGATATTGACCGTGGTGCGCACGCACGCATCATAGCATCATCTAGTCGCATCATGATGACCAGCAGTCCGTCTTGTCACGCATCAGCGTGCGACCCCGTCTAGGTATCGAGGATGAGTTGTCAGAGGAGACACAACGATGAGACCTTTGAGCACGGCAGCGCGCGCATACCTGGTGACGGTGACGGCCCTGGTCGGGCTGGCCAACGTTTGGATTGGGATCTGGTGTCTTGTCGATCCCGGATCGTTCGCCGATTTTGTGCGTTTCGAAGCTCACGAGCATTTTCTGCATGACGTTGGCGCGTTCCAACTGGGCCTTGGTGTCATGCTGCTGCTCGCGCTTATCTGGGCCGACGCATTGGCCACCGCATTGACCGGATTCATCGTGGCGAACACTATCCACATGGTGAACCACATGACGGACCTCAGCCTCGGCGGTTCGGCCGCACAAGCATGGGTCCTCGGCGTCGTGTCGCTGGCGCTGGTTGCAGCGTTCGTGCTGCGGCTACGTCAACTCGGCTATGTGCTGGGCGCCGTCGGCACCGCAGCTGATCCGAGGTTGGCTCCGTTCGTGCGGCAGAAGACGATCAGGCTCACCACCTTTCGGAAGGACGGAACACCCGGCAGCAGTCCGGTGAGCATTGTGGTCGACGGTGAGCATGCTTACTTTCGGAGTTTCGAGCGGGCGGTCAAGGTCCGACGGATACACCGCAACCCGAGTGTCGAATTCGGGCCGGCTACAGCATCGGGCAAGCCGACGGGCTCTGTGCAACCCGGCCGAGTGCGGCTACTGGACGGCGGTGAGTATCAGCTCGCTGCGCGTTTGCTGCGCCGTAAGTACCCATTGCTGCATGGCGTGCTGGTGCCTTTGGCGCATCGGCTCATGCGGCACAAGTACGGGCGCACGGTGCATGCCGAATTGATTCCGCCGGCTCCGTTCGCTTAGTTCAGCCACGGGCCGATTCGGCGCAGCGCCTTCTGGATGTCACCGGCCGGCCCGGCGAACGATAGCCGGACGAACGAACCGCCCCGCACGGTGTCGAAGTCGATGCCCGGTGCGATCGCGACGCCGGTGTCCGCCAACAACTTCGAACAGAACTCCATCGAATCGGTGGTGAAATCGGAGACGTCGGCGTAGACGTAGAACGCACCGTCGGTGGGGGCCAGCCGGCCGATGCCGATGTCGCGCAAACCGTCAAGCAACAGCCGACGGTTGAGCGCGTACTGGTGCAGATGCCCGTCGGCCTCGACGATCGCTTCCGGGGTGAACGCCGCAATGGCGGCGTACTGCGACAGCGCGGGTGGGCAGATGGTGAAGTTGCCGGTCAGGCAGTCCACCGCACGGCGCAGTTCGGCCGGCACCAGCAGCCAGCCCAGCCGCCAACCCGTCATCGCGTAGTACTTGGAAAAGCTGTTGACCACCACGGCATTACGCGATGTCTGCCATGCGCAGCTGGTCTGCGGCGCGCCCTCATACACCAGCCCGTGGTATACCTCGTCACTGATCAGCCGCGCGCCCGTTGCATCACACCAGGCCGCGATCTCCGCCAGCTCAGCGGGCGGGATGACAGTTCCGGTCGGGTTGGCCGGGCTGGCCACCACCACCCCCGCCACCGGCGGGTCGAGTTCGGCGAGCATCTGTGCGGTGGGCTGAAACCGGGTCTGTGGCCCGCATTCGATCTCGACGACCTCGCACCCGAGCGCGGACAGGATATTGCGGTAGCACGGGTATCCGGGACTGCTTACCGCCACCCGGTCGCCGACATCGAAACAGGCCAAAAACGCCAGCAGAAATCCCCCCGATGACCCCGTCGTGATTACGACGTCGTCAACATCGACCGGCAGCGCGTACCGATCCTGATACGTGGTCGCGATCGCGGCGCGCAGTTCCGGAATACCCAGCGCCACTGTGTAACCAAGCTGGTTGAGATGCAGCGCGGCCGCCGCGGCGGCGCGCACGGGCTCAGGGGCCCCGGCACTCGGCTGACCCGCCGACAGGTTCACCAGATCGCCGTGGGTGCGCTGCCGCTCGGCGGCCGCCAGCCAGACGTCCATCACATGGAACGGTGGGATCCCCGCACGCAGGGAAACGCGGTCGTTCATGTGCCCAGGTTAGAACACTTCGGATTCGAGCCGGCGCAGGTGTTCGCGCGGTGGACCCAGCAGTTGTGAACTGCCGTGTGCGCGTTTGAAGTACAGGTGCATGTCGTGTTCCCAGGTGATCGCGATTCCGCCATGCAGCTGAATGCTTTCGGCGGCCACCGTGTTGAGTGCTTCGCTGGCGGCGATGCGGGCCAGCGCTGCCGCAGTCGGCGACGGATCCGCGACCGCGTCGTTCACCACGGCGCGGGCGGCCTGCACCGCGACGTAGAGATCGGCCATCCGGTGTTTGAGGGCTTGGAAGCTGCCGATCGGCCGACCGAACTGCACTCGCTCCTTGGTGTAGTCGACGGTCAGTTCTAGGCAGCGCGCCGCCGCGCCGATTTGTTCGGCGGCCAGCAAGATCGCGGCGGTCTCGGCGATGCCGGGGTCGGCACCGATCGCCTCGGTGCGCTGCGGTGTGACACGGGCCAGCCTGCGGGTGGGGTCCATGCCGTCGACAGGCTCGGCGCTGAACTCGCTCCACCGGGTGAGTTTTCCGTCGGTAGCACCGATGACGATGTCTGCGATGGCTCCGTTGACCACATAACCGGGATCGAACACCACCGCGCCGACCGCCATACCCTCGGCCAGCCGCTCCAGCGCGCCGGCGTCCGGATCGTCGGCGGCGAGCAGAGCCAGTTCGGCGAGTGTGGTGCCCAACAGCGGGGTGGGCACCAGCCCCTTGCCGAGCTCCTCGACGACGACGGCGGCGTCACCGAGATCGCCCCCCGCACCGCCGTATGCCTCCGGCACCACCAGCGCGGCGACGCCGACCTGCTCGCACAGCAGCCGCCACAGCGATTCGTCGTAGCCGCTGGCCGATTCCATCGCCTCGCGCACCGCGGCGGGCGACGCGTGCTTGGCCACCAGGGTCGCCACGGTCTCCCGCAGCAGTTCGCGTTCGTGTGTCATAGCGCCGCTCCTCCTCATCGCGCTGCGCGCTCTGCATCGTCGCCGGCGCTCATAAGGCCTCCAATACCCGCCGCCGATGCGCCGCCGGGTCGCCCCAGGCCGGCCGCAGCGCCTGTACCCGCAGCAGCCATAGCGACAAGTCGTGTTCGGCGGTGAAACCGATGGCACCGTGGGTCTGCAGCGCAGCCCGGGCGGCCAGCAATGCGGCATCGGACGCCGCGGCCTTGGCGGCGCCGACATCGCGGGCGGTATCGCCAGAGTGATTTCCCAGCGACAACGCGGCGCCGTAGACCAGCGGACGGGCCAACTCGACGGCGATGTGCACGTCGGCGAGTTTGTGTTTGATCGCCTGATAGGAGCCGATCACCTGGCCGAACTGGGCCCGCTGTTTGGCGTAGCCGACGGCCGTGTCCAGCAGCGCCTGCCCGGCGCCGACCAGTTGGGCGGCGGTGGCCAGTGCGCCGAACTCGTAAGCGCGTGCGACGTCGGCATTCCACGACGAGGCGGTGGCGGCGACGTCGAACAGGCGGCGACTGGGGTCGACGGACTGGTGCGGTTCACCGGCGGTGGCCTCGGTGACCCGGTCCGAATCGGCAAGCAGCACCAGCCCGGCGGCATCGGCGTCCACCGCCCGCGGCACCTGCGGCGGCAGCGCGACCGAGGCGAGAAGTTCACCGGCGGCCAGCGCGGCACACCGCTCGTCGTCGGCCAGCAGGATCGGCGCCACCGCAATGGATTCGGTGACCGGGCCCGGTACACACCAGCGCCCGAGCCGCTCCATCGCGACGATCAGGTCGACCGGATGTGCATCGAGGCCGTCGAACCGCTCCGGCACCGCCAGGGCGGTCACTCCCAGGTCGGCCAACCGGGCCCATACCTTTCGGCCTGGCGCGGTGTCACTATTGGCCCAAGCGCGCACTGCCCCCGGGACGTCGGCTGACGCCAGCGCGGCGTCGATACTGGCCGCGAAATCGCGCTGCTGTGCGTCTAACTCAAATCTCATTTGGCCTCCCGTGGCAGTCCCAGCAGCCGTTCGGCGATGATATTGCGCTGAATTTCGTTGGTGCCCGCATAGATCGGGCCGCCCAGCGCGAACAGCAAACCGTCGGTCCAGGAGCCGGCCAGCTCACCGTCTGCGCCGCGGATATCCAGCGCGGTCTGGTGCAGTGCGACGTCGAGGTCTGACCAGAACACCTTGGTCACCGACGATTCGGCGCCGAGTTCACCACCGCTGGCCAGTCGGCTCACAGTGCCGAAAGTGTGCAGTCGGTATGCGTGTGCCCTGATCCATGCATCGGCCACCTCGTCACCAAAAGTGATGTTGCCCGCGTCTTTCCACAGCTCGGCGAGCTGCTCAGCGGCTGCGACGAACCGGGCCGGGCTACGCAGCGACATGCCGCGTTCGTTGCTCGACGTGCTCATCGCTGCGCGCCAGCCGTCGTGCACCCCGCCGATCACGTCTTTGCCGGGCACGAAGACGTCGTCAAGAAAGATCTCACCGAAACCGGTGTCACCACCGAGTTGTGCGATTGGCCGCACGGTGATCCCGTTGGCCTTCAGGTCGAACATGAAATATGTCAGCCCACGGTGGCGTTCGGCGTCCGGATCTGAGCGAAACAACCCGAAAGCCCTTTCCCCGAACGGAGCTCGCGAACTCCAGATCTTTTGGCCGTTGAGCAGCCAGCCGCCGTCGGTCTTCGCCGCGGTTGACCGCAGCGATGCCAGGTCGCTGCCGGACTCGGGTTCCGACCAGGCCTGCGCCCAGATCTCTTCGCCGCTGGCCATCTTGGGCAGCACCCGGTCCAACTGTTCCTCGGTGCCGTGCGCGAACAGCGTCGGCGCCAGCATCGAAGTGCCGTTGGCGCTCGCCCGCCCCGGCGCGCCGGCGCGGAAGTACTCCTCCTCGAAGACCACCCACTGCAGCAGCGTGGCGTCGCGCCCACCATACTTACCCGGCCAGGTGATCACCGACAACCCCGCATCGAAGAGTACTTTGTCCCAACGCCGGTGCTGCTCAAAGCCTTCGGCAGTGTCATAGGACTTCGTGGGAAACGAGGCCTTGTTGGCTGCCAGGAACTCGCGCACCTCGTTCTGGAACGCCCGGGTTTCGTCATCGAAATCAAGGTCCATCTATGCCATCTCTCGCAGTAGCGGCTTGGCGACCTTGCCGCCCGCGTTGCGTGGCAGCGTGTCGACAAACCTCACCGATCGGGGGGCCTTGAAATTTGCCAAATGTTCACGTGTGTAGGCGATCACCGCCTGCTCGTCGAGGCCGCAGCCGGGCCGTGTCACCAGGAAGGCCCGGCCTACCTCGCCGAGCCGCTCGTCGGGCACGCCGATCACCGCAGCGTCGAGCACACCGTCCAGCCGGGTGAGCACCTGCTCGACCTCCGCGGGGTAGACATTGAACCCCCCGCAGATGTACATGTCCTTGAGCCGGTCGGTGATCTGCAGATTGCCTGCGGCATCGAGCTTTCCGACGTCACCGGTGTGCAGCCAGCCGTCGCGGTCGATGGCCGCGGCCGTGGCTTGGGGGTCGTCGAGATAGCCGAGCATCACGTTGGGGCCGCGCAGCAGCACCTCGCTGCGGTCCCCGATGCGTAGCTCGAAATCGGCGATCGGTCGCCCGCAGGTGGTGGCCACCGTTACCGGGTCGTCGTCGGCACGGCACATGGTGCCGAACCCTCCTGCCTCCGTCAGGCCGTAGGCGGTCAACACGATGTCGATGTCGAGCTCCTGCTGCATCCGCTCGATCAGCACCACCGGCACGCTGGCCGCGCCGGTGACCGCGAACCGCAGCGAGCTCAGGTCGTAGGCGGCGCGGGCGGGATGGTCGAGCAGCGTCTGGAAAATCGTTGGTGGGCCGGGCAACACGGTGACCCGATGCTCGGCCACCGCGTGCATGGCCTGCTCAGGCTCGTAGGTCAGCTGCGGGATCAACGTGGCCCCGGTCTGCAGGCAAGCCAGGATTCCGGCCTTGTAGCCGAAGTTGTGAAAGAACGGGTTGATGCACAGGTAGCGGTCGTCGCTGGTGATCTTGCCGCAGGCCGCCCATGCCGCCGGGCCGGCGAGCGACTGACGGTGCGCGCACCGCACTCCCTTGCTGCGGCCGGTGGTGCCCGACGTGAACAGGATGTCGGAGACGTCGTCGGGGCGCACTGCGGCGGCGCGGGCGTCGGCGGCGGCCAGAGCCGTGCTGTCAGAGCCGGCGGCTATAAACTCCCGCCACGTCCCGTCGGCCGCGTCTACCGGCACCCGCACGATGTGACGCAGATCGGGCAGGGCGCCGCGGTCGAGGTCGGCGGCCTTGTCCGCGCCGACGAACTCACCCATCGCCACCAGCAACGGAGCGCCGGTGCGGGCCAGGATGTCGGTGGCCTCAGCGGCGGTGTAGCGGGTGTTCAGCGGCACCATGGCGGCCCCGGCGTAGTGCGTGGCCAGGCACGCGATGACCCAGTGCCAGGTGTTCGGCGACCAGATCGCCACCCGGTCACCGGCCCGAATGCCGAGTTTGATCAGCGCCGCGGCGGCCTGACGCACCTCGGCGCGCAGCTCGCTGAAGGTGAGCCGGCGATCCGGGGTGATCAGCGCGTCGTGGTCGGGAAGTTCACCTGCGACGCGGTCCAGAACCGCAGGAATGGTCTGCGGATCGTTAGACATCGATGCATGCTCCTAACAAAGCAAGTGCTTGGTAGGTTAGCCTACAGGGATGCAACAGGTCGAGGAGTTCCGGGCCGAGGTGCGCGCCTGGCTGGCCGAGAACCTGGTCGGCGAATTCGCCACGCTCAAGGGCCTCGGCGGGCCGGGCCGCGAGCACGAGGCGTTCGAGGGACGCCGCGCCTGGAATCAGCATCTCGCCGAAGCGGGGCTGACGTGTTTGGGCTGGCCGGCCGAGCATGGCGGCCGCGGCCTGTCGGTCGCACACCGGGTGGCGTTCTACGAGGAATACGCGCTCGCCAACGCCCCGGAGAAGGTCAACCATTTCGGTGAGGAACTGCTCGGGCCGACGTTGATCGAGTTCGGCACGCCCGAGCAGCAGCGGCGGTTTTTGCCCCGAATCCTCGACGTCACCGAGTTGTGGTGTCAGGGGTATTCCGAGCCCGGCGCGGGCAGCGACCTGGCCAATGTCTCCACCGCGGCGGTGCTCGACGGCGACCAGTGGGTGATCAACGGGCAGAAGGTCTGGACGTCGCTGGCGCACTGGGCACAGTGGTGCTTCGTGGTGGCGCGCACCGAGAAGGGCTCCAAGCGCCACGCCGGCTTGTCGTATCTGCTGGTGCCGCTCGACCAGCCCGGGGTACAGATCCGCCCGATCGTCCAGCTGACCGGTGACTCGGAGTTCAACGAGGTGTTCTTCGACGACGCCCGCACCGATGCCGACCTGGTGGTCGGCGCGCCCGGTGACGGCTGGCGGGTCGCAATGGGAACGCTGACATTCGAGCGCGGCGTTTCCACGCTCGGCCAACAGATCGTCTACGCGCGCGAACTGAATGGCGTGGTGGAACTCGCCAAGCGCACGGGTGCCGCCGACGACCCGTTGATCCGCGAACGGCTGACCCGGTCCTGGGCAGGCTTGCGGGCGATGCGCTCATATGCGTTGGCCACCATGGACGTCGAACAACCCGGGCAGGACAACGTGTCAAAACTGTTGTGGGCCAACTGGCACCGGGAGCTCGGCGAGATCGCGATGGACGCGCGGGGCAAGGCGGGCATGGTGCTGGCCGACGGTGGCTTCGACGAGTGGCAGCGCCTCTACCTGTTCACCCGGGCCGACACCATCTACGGCGGCTCCAACGAGATTCAGCGCAACATCATTGCCGAGCGGGTGCTCGGCCTACCCAGGGAGGCGCGATGACGCTAGCCGTCGCACCCGAAGAGGTTGCCGGACACAGCCTTCTGACCGGCAAGGTGGTGATCGTCACGGCGGCCGCCGGCACCGGCATCGGATCGGCCACCGCCCGGCGCGTGCTGATCGAGGGCGCCGACGTCGTCATCTCCGATCACCACGAACGACGGCTCGGGGCGACCGCCGAGGAGCTGTCCGCACTGGGCCTGGGGCGCGTTGAGCACGTACTCTGCGACGTCACCTCCACCGCGCAGGTCGACGCGCTGATCGCGTCGGCCACCGCGCGGCTGGGCCGCATCGACGTGCTGGTCAACAACGCCGGCCTGGGCGGGCAGACGCCGGTGGCCGACATGACCGACGAGGAATGGGACCGGGTGCTCGATGTCACCCTGACATCGGTATTTCGTGCCACCCGTGCGGCGCTGCGCTACTTCCGCGATGCCGGCCACGGCGGCGTGGTCGTCAACAACGCCAGTGTGCTGGGCTGGCGGGCCCAGCACTCGCAGGCGCACTACGCGGCGGCCAAGGCCGGGGTGATGGCGTTGACCCGGTGCAGCGCGGTCGAGGCCGTCGAATACGGCGTGCGGATCAACGCGGTGTCGCCCAGCATCGCCCGGCACAAGTTCCTGGACAAGACCACCTCGGCGGAACTGCTCGACCGGTTGTCGGCCGACGAGGCATTCGGCCGGGCCGCCGAGCCGTGGGAGGTGGCGGCCACCATCGCGTTTTTGGCCAGCGACTACTCCAGTTACCTGACCGGCGAAGTGATTTCGGTGTCGAGTCAGCACCCATGAACCGGCGCGACGAACTTCTGGCGCTGGCGGCGACGATGTTCGCCGAGCGCGGCTTACGCGCGACCACGGTGCGCGACATCGCCGACGGTGCCGGCATCCTGTCCGGCAGCCTCTACCACCACTTCGCCTCCAAGGAGGAGATGGTCGACGAGTTGCTGCGCAGCTTTTTGGACTGGCTGTTCGACCGCTACCAGGAGATCGTCGACACCCAGCCCAATCCGCTCGAGCGGCTCAAGGGGCTGTTCATGGCGTCGTTCGACGCGATCGAGCATCGGCATGCGCAGGTCGTCATCTACCAGGACGAGGCCAAGCGATTGCTGTCTGCGCCGCGGTTCTCCTATATCGAGGACATGAACAAGCAGCAGCGCAAGATGTGGGTCGACGTGCTGCACCAGGGCATCGAGGAGGGCTACTTCCGGCCGGACCTCGACGTCGATCTGGTTTACCGTTTCATCCGCGACACCACCTGGGTGTCGGTGCGCTGGTATCAGCCGGGCGGACCGCTCACCGGCGAGCAGGTGGGCCGACAGTATCTCGCCATCGTCCTTGGCGGAATCACGTCAAATCAAAGGAGATAGATATGACAGAGGCGTACGTCGTGGAGGCTGTGCGGACCGCGGTCGGCAAGCGCAACGGATCGCTGGCCGGTGTGCATCCGATCGACTTGGGAGTGGCCGGTTTCCACGGATTGTTCGAACGTGTCGACGTCGACCCCGCTGCTGTCGACGACGTGATCGTCGGTTGTGTGGACGCCATCGGCGGGCAGGCCGGCAACATCGGCCGGCTGGCGTGGTTGGCGGCCGGCTATCCGGAGGAGGTCCCCGGTGTCACCGTGGATCGGCAATGCGGCTCCAGCCAACAGGCGATTTCGTTTGGCGCACAGGCGATCATGTCCGGTACCGCCGACCTGATTCTGGCTGGTGGCGTGCAGAACATGAGCCAGATCCCGATCGCGTCGGCGATGACGGTCGGCAAAGAATTCGGTTTCACCTCGCCGACCGGCGAGTCGAAGAACTGGCTGCACCGCTACGGCGATCAGGAGATCTCGCAGTTCCGCGGTGCGGAGCTGATCGCCGAGAAATGGAACCTGTCCCGCGAGGAGATGGAGCGGTTCGCGCTCACCAGCCATCAGCGGGCGCTGGCTGCGATCAGGGGTGGGCATTTCGACAACGAGGTCGTCGCGGTGGACGGGTTCCGGATCGACGAAGGACCGCGCGAGACGTCATTGGAGAAAATGGCCGCGCTGCCGACGTTGACCGAGGGCGGCCGGTTGACCGCGGCGGTGGCCAGCCAGATCTCCGACGGGGCCAGTGCGGTGTTGCTGGCCTCCGAGCAGGCGGTCAAAGACCACAAGCTGACCCCGCGGGCGCGCATCCACCACATCAGCGCGCGTGGCGCCGACCCGGTATTCATGCTGACCGGGCCGATCCCGGCCACCCGCCACGCGCTGGAGCGGACCGGGCTGTCTATCGATGACATCGACGTCGTCGAGATCAACGAGGCGTTCGCGCCGGTGGTTATGGCCTGGCTCAAGGAAATCAAGACCGACCCGGAAAAGGTCAACCCCAACGGCGGCGCGATCGCTTTGGGTCACCCGCTGGGCGCCACCGGGGCCAAGCTGTTCACCACCATGCTCAACGAACTCGAGCGGACCGGCGGCCGTTACGGTCTGCAGACGATGTGCGAGGGCGGCGGCACCGCCAACGTCACGATCATCGAACGGCTGTAGCGCCAACCGGTTCGCCGGTTTGCACGTGCATGTCGCGTGCGCCGACCACACCGCGTAACCCTGAACAGTTCACGCACCCGATGCACCCGATGCAGTCGGTGCAGCCCAGGCAGCCGATGCAACCCACGCATTGGGTGCATCTCAGGCAGGCGACGCACGCCACGGAGAATCGGGTGGCCGCGCACAAGAACATCATCAGACTGCCGGCCACCGCGATGCTGCCGGCGGTGGCGATCGAGCCGGCCACCGCGATGCTGCCGGCGGTGGCGATCGAGCCGGCCACCCCGATGCTGCCGGCGCTGGCGATCGAGCCGGCCACCCCGATACTGTCGGCGGTGCCGATCGACCCGGCCACCCCGATACTGTCGGCGGCGGGCGGAGCTGCGGCACTTTGCCGGAAGCCGTTCCTCAGCGTGGCCATGGGCACAGCATGTCACCCAGGGTCTGTTGCGGCGGGCGACTTTCCCGGGCTGCCGAGCTATCCTTACCCCAATAGGGAAGTAAGGAGACACAATGGACGCCGCGGCCACGGTGACATCGAAAGGGCAGGTGACCATCCCCAAGGTGGTGCGGGATGCGCTCGGCATTAGGGAGGGAGACGAGGTCATCTTCCGTGTCGAGGGTGTGCGCGCCATGCTTGCGCGCACACCCGACTTACTAGCCTTGGCCGGCACGATCCGGGTGCCGGCGGCGAAGCGCAATGTTGCATGGGACGACGTGATTCGACGCACGAGATCGGATCGAGCTGTTTCTCGACGGTGAGCGCATTCGTTGATACGAACGTCCTGGTCCGCCATCTGACCGGTGACCCGCCGGATCTGGCGGCGCGCGCGACTTCATACCTTGCGGCCGAACGAGAGTTGCTGCTGACCGACCTCGTCGCGGCCGAGACGGTGTACGTGTTGGAGTCGTTCTACGAAGCGCCGCGCGACCAAATTGCCCAGGCATTACGCTCACTCGTCGCCTTCGACTCGATTGTCTGCGTGGATCCGGCACTGCTCCTTCGAGCGATCGAGGTCTATGAAACCGACCGCATCGACTTCGCGGAGGCCTACCTCGTCGCCTGCGCGGAGAGCACAGGCATTGACAGGGTCGCTTCCTTCGACCGGTCCATCGATCGGATCCACACCGTCGCGCGGATCGAGCCGCCATTGACATCCTCCACCGCTTGAAAGCGGGGGATTCCCTTGGCCGTTAGGCGGCGTTGGGTGGTTTGCGGTTCATCGCAGATGCCGCCGGCCCAGGGGCCGGACCCGTGTGGGGGTCGGTCTTACTCTTGCTCCCCGCCTGGCTGACGGGTGTGATCCCGCCCGGCTTTTCGCCGGATGTCCCAGCCAGTTGTTCGGTGTGTGCCGCCCACCGCTTGAGGGCTTCCTCACGCACGTTCACGGCGGCGTTAGTGTCTGCATTGCCGGTCCAAGCGCACGAGAGGCAACGGAACACCGCTTGGCTTTCGCGGTTCCCCTTGCACGTGTGTCCACACTGATGGCAACGCTGACTGGTGTAGGCGGCGGGCACCTCGATGAAGGGCACCCCCGCTAGATTGGCTTTGTATTCGATGCACTTGGCGAGTTTGCCGAGCGCGGCATTCTGCAGTGCCCGGTTGAGTCCCCGCTTCTGCGCGGCTCCTTTGCCTTTGCCGCGCCGGGTCATGCGCTGCAGGGACAGTTTCTCGATGCCGATGAAATCGTGCCCGCGTACGAGTTGGGTACTGAGCTTGTGCGCGAAATCCGCACGCACCCGCACCTGTTTAGCCGCCACCTTCGCGGCGGCGGCCTTGTGTGCTTGGTAGCGTTTGGACTCCCAAAACCGGCGCCCCTGCCGTGCGGCGATCACCTTCGATTTGGCCATCCGCCGCTGATGAAACTTCCGCTGCTTGTCTAAAGCGGCGGTGTCGGGGGCGTCGTAGAACCCGCCGCGGTCATCGGCGGCAGTATGCACCACGCCGCGATCAATCCCGATCACCGCACCGCCGCCGGCGCGGCCGGTGACCGGCAGTGGCTCGTTGACGAACACCAACTCGCGTCGTGTCCAGTTCACCCGCACCGACGTGTACGCCCGGATCGGCTGCGATAGCCGCACCTGCAGCGTGATCCGCCAGGCCAGCGTGCGCGGTTTACCGTCAGGCCCCGCCCCTGGTGCGCGGTGCGCAGACGGATTAGCCCCGCGGATCGTCACCATGCCCGAGCGCCGGCCGGTGCGGGTGAACACCGCGTTGCGGCCGCCGTTGAACCAGCACACAAACCGTTGATCGGAATCCTTACGGCGGAAACCCGGCATCGCCCCGGGCTTACGGCCGTTAGCGACATTCGTCTTTCGGCGTTTAGTCGCCGAAAACCAGTCGGTGTTCTCGGTCTTCAGTGTCGCTTCCACCACGTAGCCGGGCATCGCCGCCAAGAAACTATGTTGGCGACGCGCCTGAACATCGGTGATGTCGGTGACGCTGTTACCGATCGGCACCAGGACCGGCACACCGGCCGGATCGCTCACGATGACCCGCTCCCCGGCACGGTCCTCGCACGTCAGGTAACGGCAGCGGGCCGAGCGGCGCTGATTGAACCGGAACCGGAACCCATCACACAGCCAGCTCAAAACCTCATCCGGGTTGGCCGACCACACCGGCATCTGGGCGCCATCTGGCCCCGTGACGTCGCCCAGATACACCGCACTGCCGTGCAGGCGGGCGCGGGTGATGTTGACCTGTTGACTCATGACGCCGCCACCGCGTCCCACCGGTGCTCGCTGTAGCGGCGCACCGTCGTCTCCGACACGTAGTCGACCGAGGCGGCGAAATACGCCGGTGACCACAACACCTTCGCAAAATTCCGCAAGTGCGCAAACTCCTGGCGGAGCACCCGCGCGGTGCGCCCTTTAAACGCGCGCATCACCGCGGCCGGCGCGTCGGTCGGCCCGACCCGCACGA
The DNA here is from genome assembly GCF_050700595.1 of Mycobacterium sp. Lineage (GTDB taxonomy): Bacteria > Actinomycetota > Actinomycetes > Mycobacteriales > Mycobacteriaceae > Mycobacterium. The sequence continues at coordinate 8,149 of NZ_JBOHHI010000121.1, read as the reverse complement.
ACAAGTGCACATGATCGGGCATCACTTCATGAGCCACGATCTGCCAACCCTGCTCGGCAGCGATCTGCTCGATCAGCTCGTGCAAGCGGCGCGCGACCCGCGCGCCCAACACCCGGCGCCGATACTTCGGGCACCACACCAGATGCAGGCCCAGCGAGCACACGCCTCCCGGCGTGCGACGAAACCGCTGACCCGACATGAACCGAACCCTACGCAACGACACCGACAACTCGCCTGACCACGCTGTTCGCCTACGCCCCGATTCCCCCGGCCGCCAAAGCGACCGACCCCCTCGGGGCTCATCGGTGGTCTGACCGGGGGCGTTAGTTCTCCACCAGCGCGGCCGCTGCCTGCAGGTGCTCGATTGCGTCACGAACGATCGTCTGGATCAGGTCGGCGCACGAAGGCAGGTCCTCGAGGATGCCGGCCACCTGGCCGGAAGCCAGTACGCCGGCCTCGGTATTGCCTTCGACCAGTCCGGCTTTCAGCAGCATCGGGGTATTGGCCGCCATGACCACCTGCGACCAGGTGAGTTCCTTACCGTGTCGCATCGTCAAGCCGTCGCGGATCATCGACGGCCAGGTCATCTGCGACATCTTCTTGAACTTGGCGGCGTTGCGCAAAGCTGCAGCGAAACCCCGTGCCCGCGAACCGCTTTCCAGCTTCTCGACCAGCCCGGTGCGCAGCACCCGGTGCGGCATGCCGTCGACGCGGATGGTGACCACCGTGCCGTCCAGCCCGGCCTCCAGATAGCGGCGCTTGACGGCGTCGGGCACGGTGGAATCCGAGGTGAGCAAAAACCGGGTGCCCATCGCCACCCCCGCCGCGCCGTAGCACAGCGCCGCGGCCAGCCCGCGCCCGTCGAAGAACCCGCCGGCGGCGATGACAGGAATGTCGGTTCCGTTCAACGCATCCAGCACCGACGGCAACAGCAGCGTGGTCGCGACCGGCCCGGTGTGGCCACCGCCCTCACCGCCCTGAACGATCACCGCATCCGCGCCCCAGGTCGCCACCTTGCGGGCATGTTTGGCCGCGCCGACCGACGGGACCACCACTGCACCAGCGTCTTTGAGCCGGCCGATCAGTTCCTGCTTGGGCGCCAAGGCGAACGACGCCACCTTGACCCCTTCGCGGATCATCAGATCCACCCGGTCGCCGGCGTCGGCGGCGTCGGCGCGGATGTTGACACCGAACGGCTTGTCGGTAGCGGCCTTGACCTTGCCGATCGCCATCGCCAACTCGTCGAGCGTCATCGTGGCCGATGCCAGTATTCCGAGTCCGCCGGCGTTGGCGGTGGCCGAGACCAGCCGCGGGCCGGCCACCCAGCCCATCCCGGTTTGCACCACCGGATGCTCGACACCGACCAGCTCGGTCAGCGGCGTACGCAATCTCATGTTCGGACCTCTTTGTCGCGCAACGATTTCGGGTCGATCACCTCGCGGATCAGCCGCAGCTCGTCATCGTTCGGCGGCCGCGTCTCGTCGGCGTCGGAAAGACCGTGCACCGCGAATGACGTGGCGTCGCGGACATCATCCGGCGACACCCCGGTGTGCAGGCTCAGCGCCCGCATGGTGTGGTCGGGCCCGCCGAAGTCGAACACCCCGAGGTTGGACACCACCCGATAGACGTTGACGAACCGGAACGCCGGGTTGTCCGCGTCGATCTTGTCGTAGCCGATTCCCGAGACCACGTCGACGGCGTCGCAGAACACCCGCGGCGAATGGTTGCCGACCCAGTAGCTGGTGGCGTGGTTGATGCTGTTGCCCGGCGCTCCGCGCACACCAAACATCTGGCGGATCGGGTGCTGCAGCGGCCCGAACGCCGAGATGTTCTGATTGCCGTAGCGGTCAACCTGATTGGCGCCCATCACCACGTGCCGGCGTCCCCACGCCAGCGTCTCGAAGACCCGCCCGAACGGCATCCAGCCCTCGACTGCGCCGGACGCGCCCAGCGCGGGGGTATCGGCCAGCAGCTGAGCCTCGCCGTCGGTGAGCAGGATGTCGGGCGAGAACGTCAGCCGGGCCAGCCGGGCACCGACCGAGGCCACCGTCGTCATCGGGCTGACCATGATCTCGCCGGCGTCGCGGAACAGCTCGGCGCAGGCCATCACGCAGACTTCGGCTCGGCTGATCATGCGGACTCCTCCGTTGCAAACTTGCGCACGGCCTGCTGATAGTCGGCTTCGCTGCCGGACAGATACGTCGCGACGAACTGGCGCCAGGTGTCCTCGGACTTGGCCGCTTCGGCGTAGTGCCGCTGAAACTTCTCGTCGCGTCCGTAATCGGGTGCGGCGGTGGTGAAGTGGGCGCCGCCGGGTGCTTGCACCACCGCATCGACCATCATCCGGTTCACCAGCAGCGCCTGTGGCGGCACCGCCTTGACCAGCTCTTCGGTGGGCACCACCTTTTCCACCGACAGGTAGCGCTTCTCGGCGGCCATCAGATACAGGTCGTCGAAGTAGGGATCGATCCCGGTGTAGGCGGCATTGCCCTGGGCGTCGGCAAGATTCAGATGCACGAACGCGGCGTCCAGGTGTAGCGCCGGCATCGCGATCAGCGTCTCGTGCCCGCCGCCGGGTGATGGATAGGGGGACGTGACGGTCTGCAATTCGCCCTCGAAGAAGTCGGGCACCGAACTGCCCAGGCCGGCGCGGACCGGCAGGAACGGCAGCCGCTGCGCGGCCGCCTGCAGGCCGCAGCGCAGCATGCCCTCGTCCATTTCCCGCGCCTCGATCAAGCCGTTGGCGCGCGCATGAGCGAACCACGGGTCGTAGAACGGCGGCGAATCCAGCGACACGAAGCCGTAGTAGACGCGGCGCACCTTGCCCGTCGAACACAGCAGTCCGAGGTCAGGCCCGCCGTAGCTGACGACGGTCAGGTCGCCGACGTCGGAACGCAGGATGGCCCGCACGAAGGCCATCGGTTTGCGCCGCGATCCCCAGCCACCGATCCCGATGGTCATGCCGCTGCGCAATTGCGCGACGGCGTCGTCGAGAGTAATTCGTTTATCGGTCATGGCTTCTTCACGAACGCGTCGCGGTGCTCGTCGGAAACTCCGGCGAGGTTGAGTTCGAACGTAAAGCCTTGCTCCATCCGATAACTGGAGTTAACCCGCTGCACGTCGATGAAGTTCAGCGCCTCTTTGGCGGCCCGGATGACCCGGGTGTCTTTGGCGGCGATGTCGCGCGCCACCCGCAACGCGGCCTCGTCGAGTTCATCGCGGGGCACCACCTCGTGTACCGAGCCGAAGTGATGCAGGGTCGCGGCGTCCACCGTGGCCGCGGTGAAGAACAGCCGCCGCATCACATGCTGTGGCACCAGCCGAGACAGGTGAGTGGCCGCTCCCAGCGCGCCGCGCTCGACTTCGGGCAGCCCGAAGACGGCGTCGTCGGAAGCCACGATGACATCGGCGTTACCCACCAGCCCGATTCCGCCGCCCACACAGAACCCGTTGACCGCGGCGATCACCGGGACCGCGCACTCGTAGACCGCGCGAAACGCCGCGAAGCAGCCGCGGTTGGCGTCAATCAACGCGGTGTAGCCCTGGCCGGCAGCCTGGGTGCGTTGCATCTCTTTGATGTCCACCCCGGCGTTGAAGCCGCGGCCCTCGGCCCGCAGGATCACCGCATGGGTGTCCGAGCTGTCGCCGGCGGCGGTCAGGGCGTCGGCGAGGTCGAACCAGCCGCGCGACGGGATGGCGTTGACGGGCGGGAAGTCGACGGTGACCGCGACGATGCCCGGTTCGGTGGTGGTGGAGGTGATGGACAATTGGCACTTCCTATCGAAACGGCCGGCCGGGTACCTAAGCAAGCACTTGCTTGGTACGCTAGCACAGTGACTCACGCCGAAGGAGAGCCTGCAATCAACTTGGGGCTGGCCGGGCGCGTGGTGCTGGTGACCGGCGGTGTTCGGGGAGTGGGCGCCGGGATCAGTTCGGTTTTCGCCGAGCAAGGCGCGGTCGTGGTGACCTGTGCGCGCCGGGTCGTCGAGGACTTGCAGTATGAATTCCATGCCTGTGATGTGCGTGACGAAGACGCGGTCGCCGCAATGGTCGAGGCGATCGTGCAGCGTCATGGGCGGATCGATGTCGTGGTGAACAACGCGGGCGGATCGCCGTACGTACTTGCTGCAGAGGCAACGCCGAAGTTCAACCGAAAAATCGTCGAACTCAACCTGATTGGACCACTCACGGTCTCCCAACAGGCGAACGCTCATATGCAGGCACAGCCCGAGGGCGGATCCATCGTCAACATCTCGAGCGTCAGCGGCCGGCGTCCCACCCCGGGCACGGCCGCTTACGGAGCAGCTAAAGCGGGAGTGGAAAACCTAACGGCCACACTGGCGGTGGAGTGGGCGCCGAAGGTACGGGTGAATTCCCTGGTGGTGGGAATGGTCGAAACCGAACAGTCGGAATTGTTTTACGGCGACGCCGAGTCGCTCGCCAGGGTCGCGGCCACCGTACCGTTGGGCAGGCTCGCCAAGCCTGCCGATGTCGGTTGGGCCGCCGCGTTTTTGGCGTCGGATGTGGCGTCGTACATCAGTGGTGCCACCTTGGAGGTCCACGGTGGTGGTGAGCCGCCGACGTATTTGGCCGCGTCGAGCGCCAACAAACAGTAAGGGGCAACAGGTATGGGTTTGGTCGACGGCCGAGTGGTCATCGTCACCGGAGCGGGCCGCGGCATCGGGCGGGCGCACGCCTTGGCGTTCGCTGCCGAGGGCGCACGCGTGGTGGTCAACGACATCGGGGTCGGACTCGACGGCTCCGCGGGCGAAAGCCCGGCTCATGCGGTCGTCGAGGAGATCACGGCCGCCGGCGGGGAAGCCGTCGTCAACGGCGACGATGTCGGCGACTGGGCCGGCGCGCAAAACCTGATCCAGACCGCCGTCGACACGTTCGGCCGGCTCGACGTACTGGTCAACAATGCCGGTTTCATCCGCGACCGGATGCTGGCCAATACCAGCGAAGAGGAGTGGGACGCGGTGATCCGCGTGCACCTCAAAGGCCACTTCGCGACACTGCGGCACGCCGCCGGCTACTGGCGGGGGTTGGTCAAGGCCGGTCAACCGGTGGACGCGCGGATCATCAACACCAGTTCGGGCGCCGGCCTGCAGGGCAGCGTCGGGCAGGGCAATTACTCGGCGGCCAAGGCGGGGATCGCCGCGCTGACGTTGGTGGCCGCCGCCGAACTCGGCCGCTACGGGATCACGGTGAACGCGATCGCGCCGGCCGCCCGGACCCGGATGACCGAGGCGGTGTTCGCCGAGACCATGGCCAAGCCCGACGAGGGGTTCGACGCGATGGCGCCGGAGAATGTCTCACCGCTGGTGGTGTGGCTCGGCAGCAATGAATCGAAGGACGTCACCGGCAAGGTGTTCGAGGTCGAGGCCGGCTTGATCCGGGTCGCTGAGGGCTGGGCGCACGGCCCGCAGGTCGACAAGGGCGCGAAGTGGGATCCGGCGGAGATCGGGCCGGTGGTCACCGACCTGCTGGCCAAGGCGCGACCACCGGTGCCGGTATACGGATCTGGTTCTTAGGCGGACCAGCCGTCCTGGGCCATGTCGGCGTTGTGCGGAGGACTAGTCCGAAGTTCCCCCTGTTAGGGCGGCCTTGAAGGGCACGCGCCGTTGTGAGCAGGTGCATTGCGGTCGTGGCGGATCCGCTCAGTAGACATGTATATCGATAATCGCTATGTGTATTTGCGTGTCGCTGCGGGAAATAACCCCATTGATGTGATATATCAATAGACATGTACGTGGCGCGGGTGCCGAACCGGGGCTCGCCGCCGGCGATCCTGCTGCGGGAAAGCTATCGCGAGGGCGGCAAGGTGAAAAACCGCACCCTGGCCAACCTGTCGCGCTGGCCCGAGCACAAGGTGGAGAAACTGCAGCGGGCGCTCAAGGGCCTGCCGGCGGCGGCGCCCGATCTTGCCGAGGCGTTTGAGATCACCCGCAGCCTGCCGCACGGGCATGTCGCGGCGGTGTTGGGCAGCGCACGGCGGTTGGGCATCGAGGAGCTGATCGACCCAGCCCCGTCGCGGCGCCGGGATCTGGTGACCGCGATGCTGATCGCGGCCGTGATCGATCCGGGCTCCAAGCTGGCGTTCGCGCGCGGGCTGCGCACCGAGACCGCCACCAGCTCCCTGGGCCAGCTGCTCGGGGTGGGCGGCTGTGATGAGGATGACCTGTACGCGGCGATGGATTGGGTGCTGGCCCGCAAAGACGGCATCGAAAACACCCTGGCTGCACGACATTTGAGCAACGGAACACTGGTGCTTTATGACGTGTCCTCGGCGGCCTTTGAGGGCCGCACCTGCCCGCTCGGCAAAATCGGTCACCCCAGAGACGGGGTCAAAGGCAGGTTGCAGATCGTCTACGGGCTGTTGTGCAGCCCGGCCGGGGTGCCGATCGCCATCGAAGTGTTCGAGGGCAACACCGCCGACCCAAAAACCCTGACCGCCCAGATCCAGAAACTCAAAACCCGATTCGGGCTTTCCCGGGTCGCGCTGGTGGGCGATCGTGGCATGCTCACCAGTGCCCGCATCGACATCGAGTTACGCCCAGCCGCCCTGGATTGGATCAGCGCACTGCGCGCCCCCCAGATCAAAGCCTTAGTCGAAGCCGGCGCGATCCAGCTATCACTATTCGATACTCAAGACCTGTTTGAGATCGCCCACCCCGACTACCCCGGTGAGCGGCTGGTGTGCTGCCACAACCCCGCCCTGGCCGAGGAGCGGGCCCGCAAACGCACCGAACTGCTGGCAGCCACCGAACAAGAACTCGCCACCATCGCTGCGGCCACCGCCCGAGACAAGCGCCCGCTGCGCGGCAAAGACAAGATCGCCCTGAAGGTGGGCAAGGTGATCAACCACTACAAGATGGCCAAGCACTTTGACCTTGACATCACCGACGACTCATTTCGCTTCACCCGCAAACACGATCAGATCACCGCCGAGGCCGCCCTGGATGGCATCTCCGTGCTGCGCACCAGCCTGCCCGAACCCACCCTGGACCGCGACGATGTGGTGGCCCGCTACAAGAGCCTTGCCGACGTCGAGCGGTTCTTTCGCACGCTGAACAGCGAACTTGATGTGCGCCCCATCCGGCATCGGCTCGCCGATCGAGTCCGCGCGCACATGTTCTTGCGGATGCTGTCCTACTACATCGTCTGGCACATGAAAGCCGCTCTGGCCCCAATCCTGTTTGTCGACAACGACAAACCCGCCGCCGTCGCCAAACGCGCCAACCCCGTCGCACCCGCCCAACGCTCCGACCAAGCTCTCACCAAGGCCGCACGCAAACGCACCAACGATGATTACCCGGTGCACAGCTTCACCAGCCTGCTCACCGACCTGGCCACCATCTGCGCCAACCAGATCCAGCCCACCGACGACATGCCGGCATTCAACAAGATCACCAGCCCCACCGCACTGCAGCGGCGAGCCTTCGACCTGCTCGATGTCTCTCACCGCCTGGGCTACGCGTAGGCAGTAAGCCACACCAGCCACACCCAAAACCCCAGGTCAACCAACACACGTCAACCCATCAGGGGGAACTTCGGACTAGTGGTCCGTCTCAGTTTTGGTTGACTACTTGTCCGAGTTTGGTGCGTGCGCGTTGAACTTTGGCGAGGATGGATTCGGCGGTGGCGGTCCATACGTAGGGTGTGGGATCGGCGTTGTGGGCGTTGAGGTATGCCTGGATGCTGGTGATCAGGTCGGGCACGCTGGCGAATACTCCGCGGCGTAGGTTCTTGTCGGTCAGGTCACGAAACCAGCGCTCGACCTGGTTGAGCCACGACGACGAGGTCGGGGTGAAGTGCAAGTGAAAACGCTTGTGCCGCTTAAGCCAACGGTCAACCTCGGCGTGCTTGTGGGTACTGTAGTTGTCCAGGATCAGATGGACCTGCAGTCCCTCGGGTACCTCACGGTCGATGGTGTTCAAGAACTTCAGGAACTCGGTGTGACGGTGCCGCGGGAGGCACTGGCCGATCACCGCGCCGGTCAGCACGTCCAGCGCCGCGAACTGAAGCGCCCTGGTTCTGGTGGAGGCTCGGTTCATTGGATTCCGACCAGGGCTTGGTCGGTCCGTGTGTCAGCGTAGATCGCGTCCTCGAACTCGGTCGGGGGTCGGTCGGCGAGGTAGCTGTGCAG